>JAITNM010000212.1 GCA_031290475.1 Treponema sp.
AGTATTATACTGAAATAAATTTTTTGTATTTTATGGATCAGAAAAACAGTAGTCTTGGAACGGTTGTTTTTACGGTAAACGGAAGGACCGTGGAGGGCAGGGCGGAAATAAAACTCCTCAATTTTCTCCGGGAAAATCTGGGGCTTACCGCGGCAAAAAACGGCTGCGGTTCCGGCGCCTGCGGCGCCTGTACGGTACTTGCCGAAGGAAAGCCGATACGTTCCTGCATTACCCCCTTAAGCAAAATCGAAGGCAAACGTATTGTTACGATGGAAGGTTTAGGCGGGCGGGAAAAGGACGTCTATGTGTTTGCCTTTGCCGAAGCCGGGGCGGTACAATGCGGTTTCTGCATTCCCGGCATTGTCTTGAGCGCAAAAGCCCTCCTTGATGTGAATAATAACCCTACGGAAGAGGAAATCCGAAAGGCCATTCGTTCCAATATCTGCCGCTGCACCGGGTACGTAAAAATCGTTGAAGCAATACGTATCGCGGCCCGGATCCTTCGGGAGAACGCGCCGATCCCCAAACAGGAGTTTTCCGGCGTGCTGGGAGAATCCATGCACCGGGTGGATGCCGCGGCCAAGGCGCTGGGTACGGGGAAGTACGTGGATGATCTCGAATTTGAGGGGATGCTCCACGCCTCGGCTCTCCGTTCCGCCTATCCCCGCGCCCGGGTACAGAAGATAGACGCTTCCAGGGCCGCCGCTCATCCTGACTGTAAAGCGGTGTTTACCGCGAAAGACGTGCCGGGAAACATCAAAATCGGGCACCTGGCTTTTATCTCGGATTATGATGTGATGATAGCCGAGGGCGGTATAACCCGTTTCATAGGCGACGCCCTTGCCGTAGTTGTCTGCGGACGCCGGGAAAGCCTTGAGGAGGTAAAGGCCCTCGTTTCAGTGGACTATGAAGTGCTGGAACCTCTTACGAGCCCCGAAGCCGCCATGGCGCCCGGAGCGCCGCTTATCCACAATAAAGAGCACAACATCCTCTCCCAAGAACACCTGATCCGGGGTAACGCCGATGAAGTCCTGGCAAAATCAAAATACGCGGTGAGCCGCCGTTATTCGGTTCCCTTTACCGAACACGCCTTTATGGAGCCTGAATGCGCCATTGCCATACCCGAAGGGGAAGACGGGCTGCTGCTCTATTCGGCCGGACAGGGTATTTACGATGATCAGCGGGAATGTTCCCGTATGCTGGGGATCCCCCCGGAGAAGATCCATGTGAAGGGACAGTTCGTGGGAGGCGGGTTTGGCGGTAAGGAAGACATGAGCGTTCAGCACCACGCGTGCCTTGCGGCCTGGATTTTGAAAAAGCCCGTAAAGGTCCTGCTCTCCCGTCAGGAGAGCATCAATCTTCATCCCAAGCGGCACGCCATGGAAATGGAATTTACCACCGGCTGCGACGAGAGGGGCATGCTTACCGCTATGAAGGCGGTATTGGTCTCCGACACCGGGGCTTATGCCAGCCTGGGAGGACCGGTGCTGCAGCGGGCCTGCACCCATGCCGCGGGGCCCTACAATTACCAGGTTATCGACATTGACGGAAAGGCGGTTTACACCAATAACATCCCCGCTGGCGCGTTTCGCGGTTTTGGGGTGCCCCAGAGCTGTTTTGCCACGGAAAGCAATCTCAACCTCCTCGCGGAGCTGGCCGGCATAAGCCCCTGGGAGATCCGCTACCGTAATGCCATACGGCCCGGGCAGGCCCTGCCCAACGGGCAAATAGCCGAAGGGGATACGGAGTTGGAAGCCTGCCTTCTGGCGCTAAAGGAAAGTTATGAAAAGGCGCGTTCCGAAGGGAAGCATGTGGGCATCTCCTGCGCTTTGAAAAATTCCGGCATCGGCGTCGGCCTTCCCGATACCGGACGCTGCATAGTCTCGGTGGAGCAGGGGATGATCCATATCAGAACCAGCGCCGCCTGCATCGGCCAGGGGATTGCCACCGTTACCACCCAAATTGTCTGCGAGACTCTGGGGTTTAAACCGGACAGGGTTTACGCGGAAGCGCCGGATACAAAGCGCACCCCCAATTCGGGGATGACCACCGCGTCCCGGCAGACGGTGTTCACCGGGGAAGCAACCGTGCAGGCGGCGCTGAAACTGAAAGCCGCGCTGGAAGAAGCGGGGGGCGATCTTTCCCTGCTTGAGGGAAAGGAATTCTACGGCGAATATTCAAGCGCCACCGACCCCATCGGCAGCGATAAGCCGAACCCGGTGAGCCATGTAGCCTACGGCTATGCCGCAACGCTGGCTGTCCTCGACGCCGGGGGCAGGGTGGAAAAAATCATCGCCGCCTACGACATCGGTACCGTGGTGAATCCGGAAGCCGCGGAAGGGCAGATCGAAGGGGGGCTTCTTATGGGGATGGGATATGCCCTCACCGAGGATTTTCCCATGGAGGGGGGGTACCCCAAGGCAAAGTACGGAACCCTGGGGCTCATCCGCGCTCCCGAAGCGCCCCTCATGGACATTGTTTTTATCAAGCCCAAGGATCCTTCCCCCCTTGCCTACGGGGCAAAAGGGGTAGGGGAGCTTGCCACTATTCCGGTGACCGCCGCCATTGCGGGCGCGTATTACGAGCGGGATAAAAAGTTCAGGACAAAACTGCCTATGGAGGATACATTTTATCAAAACCCAAGATAACCTACAAAGATCCGCTCAAAGGCGGGATCGTTGGCGAGTTCCACCGTATCCACCCTTTTTACGAGCTCCTTCATCTTTTCCCTGAATCCGGTATTAAGCAGGAACGCTACGGCGCCGGTCATTGAAGTGTTTCCCACAAAACGGACCTTGCCCGCAAAGGCAGGGGATAAAAGCCCGATGGATATAAGGCTGTTTTCATTCAGATGATAGCCGAAGGAACCGGCTATTTCCACGCTGTCAACATCGGAAGCGGTGATGTTGAAATGGGCGAGCAGCATTTCTATCCCGGTGCGTATTGCCCCTTTTGCAAGCTGAACCTGGCGTATGTCTTTCTGGGCAAGATAGACGTCACCGGTAATACTAAAGATGTCTTTCCCGTCTTTTTTTGCGGCGTTTTTTTTCAGTTCCCCGTTATAACCGTCCGCCTGAATACGGCCGTTCTTTCCGATAACTCCGGTTCTGACCAGTTCTCCCGCAATGTCAAGCAGGCCGCTGCCGCAAATCCCCGTGGCTTTGACATCGTCGTTATTATCAGCGTTACTGCCGATTACTTTAAAGGTACAGCTTCCGTCGTCATTAACATGGAAAGATTCCACCGAACCCTTGCTTGCCCGCATTCCGCAGGTAATGTTCATTCCCTCGAAGGCAGGACCTGCGGCGGTTGACGAAGCCGCCAGTTTGCCGTCCCTGGCAAGCACCAGTTCTCCGTTGGTGCCGACATCTATGAAGACCGTCGTGCCCTTTACCTCTTCCAGATGGGATACGAGAATACCGGAAACAATGTCGGCCCCCACATAGGCGGATATTATGGGAGGCAGATAAATAAGGCCGAATGGTGAGATTGAAAGCCCCTGGGCGCTTACATGATTCCCCCCCCGGATCTTCGGAACGTAGGGATACTGTCCCAGGGAGACCGGGTCCTCCGCACATGCCAGGTGGAGCATGGTGGTATTTCCGCTGTATACTACTTCATAAATATGTTCGGTGTTAAGGTCCGCGGTTTTTGCCATGCTGTTTATCATTTCATTGAGGGCGTCAATAAAGACCTGCTGCAGTGTTGCAAGCCCGTTGTTCTCACCGGCAAACTGTATGCGGGAAAGCACGTCCTGGGCAAAGCGGGTCTGGGGGTTAAGGGCCGATTCTGAGGCAAATTCTTTTCCCGTAGCAAGATCTACCAGGGCGGCGACCAGGGTGGTAGTGCCGATGTCTACCGCAACTCCGTAGATCTCTTTACAGGTGTCCCCTTGTTCTTTCCCTAAAAGAGCGCCCCCTCCGTAAACTTCGGTGTGTCCCCCGGATAATTTTTTGGCGATAAAAGGACTGCGTTCATAGGAAAAACTATTGCCGCCCTTCAGGATCTTAAGGGAACTGTTTTCCTTTGCATAGTCCTTTACCAAAACTCTGACATCCCCCGCGGCATAACTGCGGCAGGCAAGCACATAGCCTTCTTCCTGTTCTTTTTTTGACAGTCTGTGGAGACCGTCCTCAGAACGGACAAAGCGCCGCTCTTCGGGATTGGGGATCTTTACCTTGCATTTGCCGCAGGTTCCCACGGCGTTACAGGGGGATTCAATAACGATCCCGGCGGATCTGGCGGCTTCAAGAATTGAAACCCCGGGGTTTACATCGACATTAATATTTTCGTTGATGAAGTTAATGCTGGGCATGGTATGTTCCTGATTAATCCGGCGCGTGTTTAACGGCAGTGGTAAAGGCCTGGATATTTGCCAGGGGCGTAGAGGTACTGAGGCCGCAGGCGGGCGCCAGGATATCGATATTATTACCCAGAAGCCTCTGGGCGTTCTCGTAAACTTTTTCGGGATTACTGAATTCCAGGAGGTAGGTGCTCAAGTTTCCCATGGTTGTTTTGATGCCCGTTTCGTTTTTCAGGTTTTTGAGGTTTACCATGGCGTCAACGCTGACGGCCTTGCCGTGGAGATGGCCCATCTGTTCCGTTACCATGCGGACTTCCCCGCAGATGTGGACTATTACCGGGAGGCCAAGCGCGTGAATGGCGTCGGTGATCTTATTAATATAACTGACGGCGTACTCCTCAAAAAATTTGGGGCCCAGGATCTCGCCGGTCGCCGTGGGGTCCGCGATGGTTATTGCGGCGGCTCCGTTATCCGCCATAAGTTTCGCATAGGCGATAAGCTCCTCCGCTACATACTCAAGCACCTTGTGGGCATTTTCCCTGTCCCGGCGGAGTTCTTTCAGGAAGGTCATGGGATCGACAATGGACGCCGCAAGACTTAAAGGCCCGGTGATAGTACCGATAGCCGGCACATCGGGATATTTCTGTGAAAGCCCGTAGATTGCGTCAATAACGGCGCCGGTCCTTTTATTTTTCAGGATTGAACCTTTCGGGAGGTAGTTTACGTCCTTTACCGACGGGAAAACTTCTTTTGCGATTTTCGGTTCGCATTCCAGGGAACCGAAATCAATATCGCTGCCCAGCGCCTCGGCTTCAACGGTCATGCAAAAGGGAATGCCGAAATTCTCAAAACCCGTATCTTTCTGTACGCTGGCTGCGAGTTTTTCCATGAGATTTCCCTCGTGGTGGGCCGCGGGAAGCACATTGCCGCTTTTTTGCATAATTTCTACAATAGCCGCGTTCATCATCCCCCCGGGGCAGATAACCGGCGGACGATCCGCCCCCTGGTTGTTCAGGGTTCTTTGCAGCCGTTCTTTCGGCGACAGGGCATCCATCATTTTACCCCTTGTGTAACAAGCTTTTGGCAGAGCCGTACCGCTTCGGCGGCGTTCTTTGCGTAGCCGTCCGCGCCGATACGATCCGAGAAAGCCTGGGAGACCGGACCTCCCCCCACCAGAATTTTAATTTTATCCCGTACTCCCTTCTCTCTGGCTAAGTCTACCACCTTTGACATTTTTTCCATAGTGGTAGTCATTAAAGAAGAGAGGAGAATTAACTCGGCATCGGTTTCCACCGCCTTTTCCACAAAATTTACCGGGGGGACATCCCGCCCGAGATCTATTAATTCAAAACCCGAGGCCTCAAGCAGGATCTTAACCAGGTTCTTGCCGATATCGTGGGTATCTCCCTGGACGACTCCGATAATGGCCTTATGCCGTCCGGCCAGGGCTTCCGGTTTCAGGTGGGGTTTCAGCACCCCTATTCCCGCGTCCATAGTGTCGGCGCAGACTATGAGTTCGGGCACAAAGTACTCTTCATCTTCAAAGAGATCCCCCACCCGTTCCATACCTTTGGCAAGCCCCTTATCAATGGCTTCAAAGGCGTCGACATTTTCATCCACCGCCTGCTGCGCAAGGACCACAACTCCATCTTCATCCATATCAACAACCGCATCGGCCAGCTTTTGATATAAAACATCGGCACTCATACTAAACCCCCTTATAGTTCCGATTCGTTTTACTATTTTCTGCCCCTGTCTATCATTCGTAAAATATTGGCTGCCGGCGTATCCGGAGCTATCGCGCAGCCCGGGGAGACAATATCCACCCCCTGGGCTATCGCCGCTTCCACCGCTTTTTCAGTATCCCCCGGATCATCGCTCCGCAGAACTTCTGTGGTGTTAATGTTCCCGATAAACACGGGGCGCAATCCGGCTTCCCCAAGGCGGGCTTTTGCCTCGGCGATATTAACAACCTCCTCCACGCTTATGGCGGCGGTTCCGGTCTGGGCGACTTCGGTAATCACCGCATCAAGGCGTCCGCAGATGTGCAGAATAACCGGCAGTTTAATTTGGGAAATCAGATCCTTTTCCGCCTGAAACACCAGATCCCGGTAGATCCTGGGACTGATCATGCTCATGGAAGCCATCATGTCTTCAATTGAAATAATGTCGGCCCCCGCCTCACGGTACGCCTCGGCCAAAACCGCGGCCGCTTTGAGGCCCAGTGCTATAAAGGGACGCACCGCGCCGGGATTTTTCTGGCAGTTTTTCAAAATCGTTTTAATGCCCAAAAGGTTTCCGGCAATGGTAAAGGGACCGCAGATGCCCCCCATAACCGCGGCCTCACTGCCGCAGTCTTTTTTCAAAAGCCTGACCGCTTCCAGCGTTTGGGCAATGGGTTCCCGGTCCAGGAAGCCGGCGGGAAAAGCCGGAGGTTCGTCAATGGCACAGGGATGCCTGGCGATACTGGGGAGGCTCAGCTCTGTTTCCCCTTCGACGAGGACCGCGCCGAAAGCCTGGGCTTCGTTGGTCTGCCCATAGGGCACCCTGACTGCGTCCAGGCCGAACACCCGGCGCCCCCCGGCGGATAATTTTGCCATTTCCGCCGCGTCGGTGTGGGCCTTGGGCCAGGATGTCCCGGTCTCTTTCATTAAGTCATACGTGGCATACTGACAGACGCTTATGACCGGCCGGTAAGCCGGTTTTTCGCCCCCCAGAGCCGCAAGAAGATTCTCCCTGGGACTCCGGCTATTTCGCGCTGTTTCCAAGCATCCCCCCTTTTCTCTATCCCGTTAAACAAATAATTATGATCGATATTATAAATATTTATAGGCGATTTCAAAATGTCAGATTTTGAAATCGCAACCCTAGATAAACTATATATTTTTTTTATGACTATGAAAAGCCCTTGTACTGCCAATCCGGCAATTTTTTTAAAGATGCCTTAAGATCCCGGGAAATTTCTTTGCTGTTTGACATACCATTTGCCCGATGGTATACTCTCATCATGAGGAACTTTACGTCAAGATCGGCGGACTCTTATAATGCCTCATCCCGGTGATCTTATACTAGCCTGCAGGATGCTGGAGGATGAGGTTGCCCTGGCCATGAAGAACTCAGACTGTACTCTGCCTGTGGTGTGGCTGGAACGGGGACTGCATGAAAATCCCGCAAAATTGCGGAAAGAGCTCTTAAGGCAGATAGAAAAACACGCGGAAGCAGCAGTAATTCTGTTGACTTTTTCTCTCTGCGGAAACGCCATGATAGGGGTGGGATCCGGGACTTCCCGTTTGGTCATTCCCCGTTTTCACGATTGTATTCAAATGGGCCTTTCCCTGGAGCAGGGGAAGGAGCCCCTGATGGATATCTATACCTTTTATGTAACCCGGGGATGGCTCCGGGGGGATAGTTCCATTATGGCTTCTTTAAAAAGGACCTCCCTCAAATACGGCCGGGAACGGGCGTTGCGTATATACCGGGAGGGAATCTATAAAAATTACCAATCCGTTACGACGCTTGATACCGGCGCGTATCCCCTGGAAGAGATCAGGGTAGAGGCTGAGGTATTGGCGGATGAGCTTGATTTGTGTTTGAAAAGCTGTCCGGGTTCAATCCGAATACTGGAAAAGCTCTTTACCGGAAAATGGGATGATGAATTTTGTATAGTCGAACCGGGAAGTTCTTTTGCTTGACAAACTCTCATTACACATGCAAGATAAAAGTCATTGTAGGAGGATTTTATGGCTGCTGAAATTTTAAAAAGAATAGGTGATCTTGTTGCCGAAGGCGAAGAAGAAGACGCGGTAGAAGCAGTCAAAGAAGCATTGGCCCAGGGCATCAGCGCCCTAACTGTTTTAAATGAAGGCGCCTCCAAGGGGATGGACGTGGTAAGCGAGCAGTACAGCGCCGGCGAAGCGTTTTTGCCTGAACTGGTTCTTGCCGGCGATGCCATGAGCGCAGTAATCAAAATTATTTTTGAAAATATGAGCACGGAAGAAGCTGCCAGGTCCAAAAAAGGCGTGGTGGTGCTGGGCCAGGCAAAAGGGGATGTGCACGATATCGGCAAGAATATAGTGGGCGCTTTGCTTGCGGTCAACGGGTTTGAAGTTCACGATATTGGCGTTGACGCGCCGGTAAAGGCTTTCTTTGAAAAGGCCCGGGAAGTAAACGCCGACATCGTGGGCGTTTCGACGCTGCTTACAACTTCCCTTCCTTTTCTGGAAGACATCCTGCGTTACTTTACCGATACCGGCAATCGTGATAAATATCAGTATATCGTCGGCGGCGGCCCGGTAACCAGCGAATATGCAAAAAAGATAGGCGCCGACGGCTGGAGCCGTAACGCTTTTGACGGCGTCGAGATGTGCAAGCGCCTTATGGCCATGGGGAATCCCGGTAAGCATGAAATTGTTCTCGTTGATTCTGAAAAGGGAGGAATGTGATGTTTGATATAAAAGTTCAGCGGCTCCTGAAAATGCTCGACAAGGCCTATGAAGGTCCGATTGTTCCCATGAAAGAATGGGACACGAAGATCATCCCCAAAACCATTAAGGGTATTCTGCAAAAGTACAACCTCCAAAAAACGCTGGATATGGAAAATCCTATTAACTGCGACGACAGTCTTGCTGATGCGTATTTCAAAGCCGGCTGGGAGCTTGCCCTTGAACTGGGAATGTACTGCGAGGACACTGAGCGCGTCATCAAAATCACCGAAGATGAACTTCTCGCTTCCATCAGGGACTGCCCGGAACAGCTTATCTTGGGCGAAGGCCAGGACCAGGTGATCATGAAGCCCCGCAAGCCGGAGGATCCCTATAAACCCCTGGTCGCGTCAAGCCTGGGCATTGTATGCAGCGAAGAAAATTACCTGCCCCTGGTACAGGGCATTGTGAAGTACCCCAAATTAGTAGATGTGCTGCACGGCCCTACGCTGGCTACCGTATTTGGACATTCTATCCGAAGCGGAACTCCCTACGAAACGTTGATGGGGAACTACGAATCCCATCTTAAGCAGGAAGCCCTCTGGAGGGCCGGCCGGCCGGGCATGGCCTGTACCGGCGTCGCGGGGGCTGTTACCGAATACGGGCACCTGGCCGGCGCTCCGGCGGTGGCGGGGCGGGGCAACGTAACCATGAGCCTCTGCCCTGTAGAGATGAAATGTACCTTCTCCAATTTTCACCGGGTAATTCAGGGGCTTAACTACGGACATAAGCTCCGGGTCGGGGCGTTCTCCTACATCGGCGGTTATGCGGGACCTCCGGAAGGGGCGGCTCTGGCCTGTGTGGCAAATGATCTCTTAATCCCTACAATTTTGCAGAGTGATTATACTTCAAGCTATGTTTATGACATTCAACTTTTTGGCAATTGCGGCCGCAAGGCGGTATGGGCCAACAGTGTTTCTATCCAGGCAATAAGCCGTAATACGGGCTTTATGCGTAACAAGATCGTGAACGAGACGGGGGGCCCCTGCACCGAAATGTTCATGTACGAAGCGGCGGTAGGTTTGATGAACCACTCCGTCTCGGGCGCCTCCAAGACCACCCAGCCCCGCAGCGCCGGCGGGCGTTATACCGACTACATCACCCCGGTAGAATGCTGGTGGAGCGGCGATGTGTTCAAAAGCTGCGCGGGGATGACCCGCAAAGAGGCGAACGAAATCGCCGGGAGACTGCTTCCAAAGTATGAAAACAAGCTTGGGACGCCGGACAAGGGGCAGTCCCTGACCGAATGTTTCGATCTGCAAAACCAGCGGGCTAAACCCCATTATGTTGAACTCTTTAACCGGGTGCGCAACGAGCTTATAGATATGGGGCTTCCCCTGGATAAAGTTTTCGGCGACTGGTATATGGGCATCGTAAAGGACAGCCGGCCGATACTGGATCTGTAACTGCGGCTCAAGACGCCCGCAGATTTCCCGCAGGCGCCTGTCCTTCGGTTTTTCCCACCGTAACGCTACCGCTCTTCCCGGAAATAGGGGGTCCCCAGTCCCGCGGGCCCCAAATCTTCCTTCCGTTTTCTAAAGGTTATGAGGACGAGCACGATAATGGTCGCCAGGTAGGGGATCATATCCAGGAGTTTGGGGTGGATAAAGCCGGTTTGGAACTTGAAGCCCACGCCTTTCAGCGCGCCAAAGACATAGGCGGCGAAAATGGCCTTGAGGGGGTTCCAGGTACTGAAGATAATCAGGGCAACCGCAATCCAGCCCGCCCCCGCGGTGATGTTTTCCTGCCAGCGGGGCACAAAAACCAGGGAAAGGTACGCGCCGCCTGTACCGCAGAGAAAGCCCCCCGCCAGAACATGTACGTATTTGTAGACGGTCACCTTGATGCCCGACGCGTCGGCCACCGCGGGGCTTTCCCCCACCGAACGGGCGGAAAGCCCGAAATGGGTGTAGTTGAGATAAAGGTACATCAATACGGCCAGTACGATACCCGCGAGCACATAGGGGCTTTGAATAAAGAAAACCCTGCCGATTACCGGAATCTTGCAGAGGAGCGGCGCCGAAACCGGTGAAAAGGCGTGAAGCACCGCGTCGGGGAGGGGTTTTCCCGCAAGGCTTTTTCCGAGAAAACCGGAGATGCCGGTGCCGAATATGGTCAGGATAAGGCCTGAGACAACCTGATTCCCCCGGAGGGTCACGGTGATGACGGCGTAGATTAATGCCCCCCCGGCGCCGGCGAGTCCGGCGGCAAAGACAGCCAGGCCGGGATTCGCGCTGCCAATGGCGGCGAAATAGCCCACGGAAGCGCCCATCAGCATCATCCCTTCGATACCGAGATTTGTGTTGCCGATTTTTTCACAGAGGATACCGCCCAGTATGGCGAACAGGATGTGTGTTCCCGTTTGTACCGCGGTTTGCAGAAATAACGTGAGCGACTCTATCATTTATCCTCCCCTTTCCAGTCGATAACAAATTTATAGCGGGTGAAAAATTCGCTGCCCACCGCAAAAAAGAGGATAATACCCTGCAATATACCGGAAATCGCCGCCGGAATTTGCAGAGAACTTTGCAGGAACATTCCCCCCAGTATGAGCATTGAAAACAGGAAGGATGTGATGAGGATGCCCGGCGGACTGAGGCGCGCAAGCCAGGTTGTTATCACCGCGGTAAAACCCAGCCCCCCTGAAAGCTGGTCCGAAAGGGAACGTTCAATTGCCGATGCCTGCATCATGCCCGCAATACCGCAGAGCCCGCCCGAAATTATGCTCGTCATAATCGTGATCTTCAGCATGTTCATACCGGCGTACCGCGCCGTCGCCTCGCTTTCGCCGGCAACTTCAACCTCAAAGCCGAGTTTGGTTTTTTTAAACAGGATATACAGCAACAGGGTGAACGCCAATACGATTATCCAGCCAATGTGGATACCGAAAACTTTGGGCAGAATCGCGTTTTTGCTGAAGGCCGCAATCTTCGGGAAACCAATGGCCGCGGGATCTTTCCATGGGCCGTATTGCAGGTAAGAAATCCAATGGGAGGCAATATAGTTCAGCATCAGGGTAACCAGGGTTTCGCTGGTACTGAACCGCGCCTTGAGCAGGGCGGGTATCAGGATCCAAATACCGGCGAAAACAACCGCCGTCGCCATCATCAGGGGCAAAAGCAGGGGAGAGGCAAGGTTCGGGAACGCGAAGGCCGCGAGGGACGCGCCGAAGGCGCCCATATAGAACTGACCCTCGCCGCCGATGTTCCAGAACTTCATCTTGAACGCCACCGCTACGCCCAGGGAGAGCATTGCCAGGGGAATTGCCTTGTTCACCGTTTCCCGGAACCGGTAGGCGGTGCCGAGGGATCCCTCAATTATCTTGCCATAGATATCCAGGGGATTGTACCCCATAAAGACCATGACAATTGCCGCCGCTACAAGGGCGGCAAAAGAGGCCACGAGGGTACGTTTGACGTTGGAGAATTTGGAAAGCGCCGCTTCCGGTCTTTTTTCAATTCGAATCATACCGCGTGCCCCAGCATCATCATGCCAATATCCTTTTTGCTCACCCCTCTTGGATCAAGAACCCCCATGATTTCCCCATTGTGAAGAACCAGGAGCCGGTCGCAAAGTTCCCGGAGCACATCAAGGTCTTCCCCGATATAGAGAATGCCCACCCCTTCCTGTTTCTGCCGGTTCAGCATATCGTAGACGCTGTAGGACGCCCCGATATCCAGCCCCCGCACCGGGTACGCCGTGATAAGGAGGCGGGGTTTTGCCTCAATCTCCCGGCCGAGCAGCACCTTCTGGATGTTGCCTCCCGACAGCTTGCGGACCAGGTGGTTTATCGATGGGGTCGATACGGCGTAGCGCTCAATAATTTTTTCGGCTTGTTCACGGGCCTTCGTCCGGTCGATAAAGGGCCCGTTGCCGTCATCGTAACTTTTCAGCATGATATTATCGGTGATACTCATCCCCCCCGCAAGCCCCATACCGAGCCGGTCTTCGGGGATAAAGTTCAACCGTACGCCGCGTTTTTTTATCGCCACCGGTGAAAGGCCGAGCAGTTCTTCACCGAGAAACGTTACCGACCCCCTGCCGGCTTTCCGCAGGCCGGTGATGATTTCGCAGAGCTCTTTCTGACCGCTTCCCGCGATTCCGGCTACCCCGAGAATTTCACCGGCCTGTATATCAAAGGACAGGTTGTTCAGGACCTTGAGCCCTTCCGTATTGGTATAGCCCAGCTCCCGTACCTTCAACATTGAAAGGTCCTCCCCTTCGAATGTTTCCCGCTTAATCTCCATTTCAACGCTTTCGCCAACCATCATCCCGGTAAGCTCCCGGGGATTCGTTTCGCCGGTGACAACGGTCCCGGCAACCCTCCCCTTGCGGAGGACCGTTACCCGGTCGCTGATTTCCATTACCTCGCCCAGCTTATGGGTGATGATAATAATCGCGCAGCCCTGGGCCTTCATGTTCCGCATAACCGCAAAGAGTTTTTCACTCTCCTGGGGCGTCAATACCGCGGTCGGTTCATCGAGAATCAGAATTCTTGCCCCCCGGTAGAGGGCCTTGACGATCTCGACCGTCTGCTTTTCGCCGATGGACATGTCGTAGATCTTCTGATTTGGGTTCACCTTGAGTCCGAATTTTTTTATGATAGCGTCGATTTTTCCCCGGGTGTATTTTTTCCGTAAAAAGGGACTCGGAAGAACCGCGCCCCCCAGTTCCCGTCTGATATCGGAATCTTTTTCGCCAAGACAGATGTTTTCCAAGGCGGTCATAACCGGAATCAGCATTACATGCTGGTGTACCATACCGATACCGGCGCTTATCGCGTCTTCGGGGGAATGGAAACGCTGTTCTTCCCCGTCAATAACAATCGTCCCGCCGTCGGGCCGGTAAATTCCGGACAACATATTTACCAGCGTGCTTTTCCCCGATCCGTTTTCCCCGAGGAGGGATAGAATCTCGCCGCCCGCAGCGCTGATGGTGACATTGTCGTTTGCCAGAACCGAGTCGAAACGTTTGCTTATACCCCGCATTTCTACGCAGTTACCGATGGGCAAGATTTAATTCTCCCTAGGAGTTTGTCGGGCTTTAGCCCATTCAACCCCAAAAACGTGCGTTTAGCACGTTTTTTACCTTGCAAACTCCGTAATGTCGTTTTTGCGCAATGAAATGAGCAAAAACATAGGGCACGCTGATTAAATCGAATATAATGCGATTTTTAAAGCCTATTAATCAGCGTTACCTATACACCTCAACAGGTTATTGAATTATACCATTAATCCCTTTAACAAACCAGCCCAAATTCCAGAGTTCGTCGTCGCCGGGGGTGACTCCCGCGGGGATTTTGACGGCGCCGGTCTGATCCGCTATAGGGCCGGTAAAGGGATCGAAGGCGCCCGAGGTGATTTTATCCTGGGCTGCCCTTATTGCCGCCGCGGTTCTGCCGTCGTTCGCGGCGGTCAGGGCGTCAAGGGAAACCGCCTTCGCCTCCAGGCCTTTCCAGTAGGCGCGGCTTGACCAGACGCCTGCCTTTACCGCCTCTACGTCTTCCACGTAGAAGGCTTCCCAGTTGAACATCGGCGCGGTCAGGTACCCCGCGATGTCCGGTGTGGACGCCGCGTAACCGACGGCTGAGGCGCCTTTTTCAGCCCCCGCGAGCAGGGAGGCGGCGGTGGATTGATGGTGGGTGATAACATCGCAGCCCCGGTTTAACAACTCGGTGGCCGCTTGCCGTTCCACGCTTGGGTCGTTCCAGGTATTTGCCCAGATAACGTCAACCGTGATATTCGGATTGACCGACTGCGCGCCCAGGGCCCAGGCGTCAATATGGCGGATAACTTCGGGAATGGGGAAGGCCGCCACGTAGCCGAGTTTGCCGGATTTTGTCTTGTAGCCCGCAGCGATGCCGGAAAGGTACCATGCCTGGTAGATTTTCGCATAAAATGTGGACATGTTTGCCGCCCGCTTGTACCCGGAACAATGGGCAAACTTGATATTGGGGAATTCCTCGGCAACCTTCAGCGTCCAGTCCATATAACCAAAGCTTGTGGTGTAGATAACGTTACATCCCTGGTCAATAAGGTCACGGATCGCCTTTTCGCAGTCGGCGTTTTCGGCCACATTTTCCACATAGGCCGTCTTGTAGCCCAGTTTTTCAAGGGCAAGCCGTCCTTTGTCGTGGGCCTCGGAGAACCCTTGATCATGAATACTGGCATCGTAGATAAATCCGACCTTGATTTCCCCGGAGCCGCCTTGAGTTTCCTTCTTTCCGCCGGCGAACGCAGCCGCCGCGGTAAGAACCGCCAGTGCCAAAATAAGAGCTTTTCGCATACTCTCCTCCTGTTTAAAAAAAACAATATTTCCTTCTAAAATGTTTTAAAAAAAATGTCAAGATGTAATTTCCTACATTATTGTATAACCGGCTCAAATTTCCTACAATTTGAACAAATTAGTTGAAAAAAAGAATTTTTTGGACATTTTTGCCGTTTAGTGATAGGATATACCTTGTATGCGGCGATTCCGTATTAAATTAGGAGGAGGTATGCTTTAAACACGTTGTGTTTAAAGTTCGATTGTACGTATGCGGCGATTCCGCCGCATTAAAATAGAAGGAGGTATTATGGGTGATATTTTGAAACGGATTGAGGAGGCGGTCTACAACGGGGACGAGGATGGCATCGTCGCGTTGACCGGAGAGGCTTTGAATGAAGGGCTCAGTCCTCAGGAGATAATCGACCAGGGCGGGGTGGTTGCCCTTGACCGCTTGGGGGTGGATTTTGACAATCTTGTGGTTTTTTTGCCGGAACTGATGATTGCCGGGGACTGCATGAAGGCCTTAATTGAAACGGTAACGCCCCACATGAAAGGCGGGGAAAAGATCTACAAGGGTAAGGTGGTGATCGGGTGCGCGAAGGGCGATCTCCACGACATCGGGAAGAACCTGGTTGCCACCCAGCTTTCGGTGAACGGGTTTCAGGTGAAAGATCTGGGGGTGGATGTCAGCACGAGCAAATTTATTGACACCGCGGAGGCGGAACAGGCGGATATTATCGCCATTTCTTCCCTGCTTACCACATCCCAATATTATATGGAAGAGCTCGTGAAGCGGCTTGATAATGAGGGGAAGCGGGGCAAGTTCCGCATAGCGGTAGGGGGCGGTCCGATTAACCCGGAGTATGCCAAGAAAATCGGAGTCGACGGGTATGCCCGGACGGCGCATTCAGCCATATCCATGGCGCAGCGTTTGATGAAAATCAAACCCGCCGAAGAATTAATCGTTGAGCTGTGACAGCCTCATGATATAAGGAGTTAATCGTGGATAAACATAAAAAGATTTTACGGACCCTGGATAAGGCGCGCCTTGCGCCCCGGGTCATCGAAAAAGAATGGGATACCCGTATCGTGCCCCAAACCCTTCGTGAAGTGGCGAAGGAATTTAAGCTCGAAAAAACCTGCGATCCGGAAAATCCGGTGAATACCGATCCCGCCCTGGCCGGGCAGTTTTTCAAGGCAGGCTGGGAGGCCGCTCTGCGCCTTGGATTTTTCTGCCGGGATACCGAGTCCATTATCAAGGTGGATAGGGAGGAACTTGAACGGGAATTTGACAAGACGCCTTCCCAATTTGTCCTGGGCAAGGGTGAAGAAGAACGGACGGTTCGTTCGCGGAAGCCTTCCGACGGGGTCGCGCCGATTTTTGTCGCCCCCCTTTCGATTCAGACGGACGAGGAACTGTACGTCCCCCTGGTGGAAGGAATTGTATCGAGCCGTCTTATTGACTTTCAGGAGGGGCCGTCCCTTGACACCGTGATGGGGAGCCCCCTCCTGGCCGATACGCCCTACGAGACTTTTGCCGGCATCTACGAGTATCATCTGCGCAAGGAAGCCCAGTGGCGGGCGGGCAGGGTGGGGATGGCGAATCCCCTGGTGTCCTCAAGCAGTACTCATTTCGGGTTTCTCGCGGCTTTCCACCTTTACGACCAGCCCCAGATCGCCCTGTGTCTGAACCCCGCGTCCCTTAAAATTAACTACACCACGCTGCATAAATGTATTGTGGCGAACGAACTTGGCGGTTATATCCGCAGCGAGTCTCCGACGATGGTGGGGGGCTACACCGGATCGCCTGAAACCACGGCGATTGCCTCAATTGCCACCGATCTTCTACAGTTTGCGATTTGCGGCGCCCATCTGCCCGGTTCCCCTTCGTACGACATCCGCTACGCCGGGAACTGCGGCCGCCACGGCGTCTGGGCCCAGTCCATGGCAACCCAGGCGGTGGCCGGGAACAGTAACATTATCCTGATGAAGACGATTAACCAGGTCGCCGGTCCTGCCACGGAGATGTTCTTTCTTGAATCCATCGTGGGAATGGCGGCGGCATCGGCGTCGGGACAGGCGTTTACCATTGCCCCCCGTTCCGCAGGCGGTTCGGTGAAGAACGGGCTTACGCCGATTGAGGCATGGTACAATGCGGCGGTATTCAAGGGCGCGGCGGCTTTGAGTCTTGAAAAGGCGAACGAAATCTGCAAAGAGGTCATACCCCGCTTTGAAAAAGAGCTCTTCGATCCGCCCAAGGGAAAGACGTTCAGGGATCTTTTTGATGTGAAGACATTGATCCCTATTCCGGAATACCGGAAACAGTATTTCGAAATGCGGACGTATGCGGAAAGTTTGGGAATCCCCATGCCCCGGGACGGGGTTCTCTGCTGAAATTATATGTATTCGGTTAAAGAGCTGTTTCAGCCTGAAAGCCTCGCTGAAGCGCTGCGGTTAATGAAAGGTAACGATCTTTGGCCTGTAGCGGGCGCAACGGATGTGCTGATCAAGATGAGGCATGACAGGCTCAAAGACGTATCCCTTTTAAGTCTCTTGAAGATCCCCGATCTTATGGGGATCGGTGAAGAAGCGGACGGCGCTGTTTCCATCGGCGCGGCCTGTAGTTTTTCCGCTATTGCCGCGAATGAACTCATCCAAAGAAAGGCGCCCATGCTCAAGGATGCGGCCCTTTCCATGGGGGGCCCCCAAATTCAGAATGTGGCGACCATAGGCGGCAATATTTGTAACGGCGCCGTCAGCGCCGACAGCGCGCCGGCCCTCCTGGCCCTGGGCGCCATGCTGGTTCTTGAGGAATCGGGGGGAAGGCGTACGGTGCCTGTTACCGAATTTTACGCAGGTCCCGGCAAGACGGTGCGCAAAAAAGAGGAGCTTCTCACCCGGATCATCCTGCCTTTGGGAGCAAGGGGAAAGTGGGGGGGGGTCTATATAAAAGTTGCGGTACGCAAGGCCATGGATATTTCAACCCTGGGCGTCGCCGCCCTTTGCGAAGTAAACAGGGACGGTACCATTAAGGACGCGGCCCTTGCCCTGGGGACCGCGGCGCCGACCCCTGTCCGTTGCAGGGAAGCGGAAAAACTGCTTCTGGGTAAAATCCCCGATAAAAATCTCCTCGCCGAGACGGGCAGGGCGGCGAAACTCGCCTGCAACCCCCGGTCTTCCTGGCGGGCGGGCAGGGAATACCGTCTTGCCCTGATCGAGGAACTTTCAGGACGGGCGGTACAGCAGGCCTATGACCGGGCGGTATCGGAATGATACCGATTGATTGTGTGCTGAACGGGAGACCGGTTCAACTGGAAGTAGCCCCCGGCGAAACCCTCCTGGAGACGCTTCGGGAAAGGCTCGGCCTTACGGGCGCCAAGAAGGGCTGCGAGGCCGGCGAATGCGGGGCCTGTACGGTGCTCGTGGACGGCGTCCCCGTTGATTCCTGCCTGTTCCTCTCCGCCCTGGCCGGTGGAAAGGATATACTCACGATAGAGGGCGTAGGCGGCGGAAAAGACCTGTCTGTTTTGCAGCAGGCCTTTATTGACGAAGGGGCGGTGCAGTGCGGTTTTTGCACCCCCGGAATGATCCTTTCCGCCCATGCCCTGATCCGTAAATACCGGCGTCCTACGGCGGAGCAGATAAAGACAGGTATGGCCGGCAACATGTGCCGCTGCGCGGCCTATCCGCAGATCATAAAAGCGGTGCAGCGGGCGGCGGAACAGACACTAATTACGAAATAGGGGGATACTGATGGATTCACTGTTGATAAAAAACGCCGAAGTTATTGTAAGCTGCGATGAAGCGGGCCATGTGTACCGATCCTGCGATATATTGGCGGAGGGGCAGAAGATTACCGCCATCGGCCCTGATCTGAAAGCCCCGGGGGCAAAGGTTGTGGATGGCCGGGGCTGTTATGTGTACCCCGGCCTCATCAACACCCATCACCATCTGCTCCAGGCCTTCAGCAGGAATATTCCCTCCATTCAGAATTCCGAACTCTTTGACTGGCTCATGTACCTCTACAAGGTGTGGGTGCAGGTTAATCCCGAGTACATTTACTACAGTTCCATGGTGGCTATGGCCGAATTTGTAAAATTCGGGGGCACCACCATGTTTGATCAGCATTTTGCCTTTCCCCGTTCATCGTCCAAGGAGATTATTGACCGCCAGTTTGACGCGGCCGGGGAAATAGGCCTCCGTTTTCACGCCGGACGCAGCTGTTTTACCAGGGGTGAAAGCAAAGGCGGGCTGCCCCCCGACGAACTGGTGGAAACCGTGGATGAAGTGCTCAAAGATTCTGAGCGGCTGGTTCACAAGTACCATGACGCGGGGGAATTTTCCATGCGGCAGGTCGCGCTGGCCCCCTGTTCACCCTTCTCGGTTGATACGGATATCATGGTTGAATCGGTAAAGCTGGCGAGAAAACTGGGGGTCCGTTCCCATACCCATCTCTGCGAAACCCTGGACGAGGAACGGTACTGTCTTGAGGTTTACGGCAAGCGCCCCCTGGCCTGGGCCGAGGAATGCGGTTTTGTGGGGGAGGATGTCTGGTACGCCCACGGGATCCATTTTACCGACGGGGAAGTAGCATTCCTGGCAAAGACAAAAACCGGCGTTTCCCACAACCCGGTGTCCAACATGAAACTTGCATCGGGGATCTGCAAGGTTCCCCTGATGCTGAACCTGGGCGTGCCGGTGGGGCTTGCGGTGGACGGCTCGGGCAGCAATGACGGGTCCAACCTCCTGGCGGATATCCGGGTATGTTTCCTCCTGCACCGTCTTTCCTCAAGCACAAAGGCCCCCACGCCCCTGGATTGCCTTAAACTGGCTACGACGGGCAGCGCTTCCGTTTTGGGACGCAAAGACCTGGGGAGCCTGGAAGTGGGCAAGGGGGCGGACCTGTTCCTCCTCAATATGGATAAACTTGACGCCCTGGGCGCAATGCTCGATCCCGCTTCCTACCTCTGTACCGTGGGATACGGAAACTACGTGGATACTACAATTGTAGGGGGAAAGGTTATATACTCAGAGGGAAGGCTTTTGGGGATCGACGAAGAGGCAATAAAGCGCTCCGCCCGCAAAGTTGTGGAAGGGGTTTATTCTAAACTGCCCGTCTGACCTCCCCTGGCGCGGGCATTTATAACTTCAAAAAACCTGTAAATTGACGATCCCCTGCCCAGGCGGGACGTATATAATTATGAAAGGAGTTAACGATGATAGATTTTAACGCAATCAAAAAAGCGGCGGAAGGGTACCAGGCGGACATGACAAAATTCCTCAGGGATCTTATCAGGCTTCCCGGGGAAAGCACCGGTGAAAAGGAAACCGCCGCCCGTATCGTAGAGGAAATGAAAAAGCTTGGGTTTGACGAGGCGGGGATAGACAAGATGGGCAATGTCATAGGGTATATGGGGAAGGGCAAGACCCTCATCGCCTTTGACGGGCACATTGATACGGTTGGTATAGGCAATTTATCCAACTGGAAATTCGACCCCTACGAAGGGTACGAAACCAACGAGGAAATAGGCGGCAGGGGTTCTTCCGATCAGCTTGGAGGCCCGGTGTCCGCAATATACGCCGCCAAAATCATGAAAGACCTGGGGCTCCTCAACGACAAGTACCGGGTCATGGTGACGGGAACGGTGCAGGAAGAAGACTGCGACGGCCTCTGCTGGGAATACATCATCAAAGAGGAGGGCATTAAGCCGGAATTTGTGGTGATCACCGAACCTACCAACGGCAACATCTACCGGGGCCAGCGGGGGCGCATGGAGATACGGGTGGAAGCGCAGGGCATTTCCTGCCACGGTTCCGCCCCCGAACGGGGGGACAACGCCATCTACAAAATGGGAGAGATCCTGGCCGAAGTAAAAGAACTCAACAACCGCCTTAAGGACGATGCTTTCCTGGGTAAGGGGACCCTGGCGGTTTCCCAGATCTACTTTAGTTCCCCGTCCCGCTGCGCTGTGGCGGATATGTGCGCCATCTCCATTGACCGGCGGCTTACCTGGGGGGAAACCTACCAGAATGCCCTGGAGGAAATCCGCGCCCTGCCGTCCGTAAAGAAATACAACGCCGAAGTGAGCATGTACAAATACGAACGGCCGAGTTATACGGGGGTTACCTATCCCATTGACTGTTTCTTCCCCGCCTGGGTAAGTCCCGAAGACGCCCCTGCCACACAGGCCATGGTCAAGGCATACGAAGGCATGTACGGCAAGCCCAAGGTGGATAAGTGGACCTTCTCCACAAACGGCGTGTCCATCATGGGCAGAAACGGCATTCCCTGCATCGGCTTTGGTCCCGGCAAGGAAGAGGAAGCCCACGCCCCGAACGAAAAGACCTGGAAGGCGGATCTGGTCCACTGCGCCGCGGTCTACGCGGCGCTGCCCTCTATCTACACGGAAGCCAAATAATTTTAAGGAGAAGAATATGGCGTATATCAATCAGTATACTTCAAGGCTGGACAAACTTAATTTTAAGGACATGTACGGGAATGATTTCTTTCTTACCTGGGAAAAATCCTACGATGAAATTCTCGCTACTTTTACGGTCGCGGACGCCCTCCGCTGGCTGCGGGAAAACAATGTTTCTACCCGCATCTTTGACAGCGCTCTGGGGATCTCCCTTTTTCGGGACAATTCCACCCGTACCCGTTTCAGCTTCGCCTCCGCCTGCAACCTCCTGGGGCTTGAAGTGCAGGACCTGGACGAAGGCAAGAGCCAGATAGCCCACGGAGAGACCGTGCGGGAAACGGCGAACATGATCTCCTTCATGGCCGATGTTATCGGCATCAGGGATGATATGTACATCGGCAAGGGTAACGCCTATATGCGGGAAGTGGCAAAGGCGGTGCGGGAGGGCCACACCGAAGGCAATCTGGAGCAGTGCCCAACCCTGGTGAACCTGCAGTGCGACATCGATCATCCCACCCAGATAATGGCGGACATGAACCATATCATCCATTACTTTGGGGGCATCGACAAACTCAAGGGCAAGAAGGTCGCCATGACCTGGGCCTATTCCCCCTCTTACGGAAAGCCCCTTTCGGTTCCCCAGGGGGTTATCGGCCTTATGACCCGCTTCGGCATGGACGTGTCCCTGGCCCATCCTGAAGGATACGAAGTAATGCCCGGGGTAGAAGAAGTGGCAAAGAAAAACGCCGCCTTGAGCGGCGGGAAATTCACCAAGTCTGCTTCCATGGAAGCGGCCTTTAAAGACGCGGATATTGTGTACCCCAAGAGCTGGGCGCCCTTTGCGGCCATGGAGAAGCGGACAAGCCTCTACGGCGCGGGGGATTTTGACGGGATTAAGACGCTGGAGAAAGAATTACTGTCTCAAAACGCCTCCCACAAAGATTGGGAATGCGCAGAAAAACTGATGAAGACCACCCGGGACGGCAAGGGCCTGTACCTTCACTGTCTCCCGGCGGATATTTCCGGGGTAAGCTGTAAGGAAGGGGAGGTAGCGGCATCGGTGTTTGACCATTACCGGGTCCCCCTTTACAAGCAGGCAAGCCACAAACCCTACATCATCGCCGCCATGATCTTCCTTGCCAAGGTCAAATGTCCTCAGGAAACCCTGTCTAACCTCATATCCCGGGGCGTTCCCCGGTTTTTCTCCTAGGTTCCGGTATGAAAAAGCGCGTTGTTATTGCCCTGGGCGGTAACGCCCTGGGCAATACCCTGAAGGAACAGATGGAAGCGGCTTTGGGGACTGCCAAGGCTATTGTGGATCTGGTTGAGGACGGTCATGAAGTTGCGGTGGTCCACGGCAACGGCCCCCAGGTGGGGATGATCGAGACCGCTTTTGAAACCGCATCCAGGGTGGACAGGCATTTTCCGGTACTGCCCATGAGTGTTTGTGTGGCCCTAAGCCAGGGTTACATCGGCTACGATTTGCAAAATGTGCTCAGAAAGGAACTGGACAGCCGCAGCCTTTCCGTCCCCGTGGCGACCATCATCACCCAGGTTGAGGTGGATCCGAAAGACAGGGCTTTTGAAAATCCCTCAAAGCCCATAGGCGGTTTTATGACCGCCGAAGAGGCGGATATACTTAAATCCAAGGGAGTGTCTGTCATGGAAGACGCGGGCCGCGGTTACAGGCAGGTAGTGGCCTCCCCCAAACCGGTGAAGATCATCGAAGCGGATACCATCAAGGCCCTCCTTGACGCCGGGCAGATACCGGTAGCCGCAGGGGGCGGCGGTATCCCTGTTGCCCTGCGGGACGGCCAGTACCACGGGATGCCTGCGGTGATCGATAAGGATTTTTCCGCGGCAAAACTGGCGGAACTTATCGGCGCCGATATGCTTATCATCCTTACCGCGGTAGAAAAGGTTGCCGTCAATTTCGGCAAGCCGGACCAGAAATGGCTCGACACCATTACTGTTGCCGAGGCGGAAAAGTACATAGGGGAAAATCAGTTTGCCAGGGGTTCAATGCTGCCAAAGGTGGAGGCCGCCGTGTCCTTTGTAAAGGCCAATCCCGCCGGAAGCGCTCTTATCACCCTGCTTTCCGCCGCAAGGGACGGCATTGAGGGAAAAACCGGGACCAGAATAAAAATCAGCTGAAACGGCATTGGACTTGTTCGAGAACCCGGTTGGTTCTCTCACAAGTCTTGCAAAATGCCCCATGGCGTTTTTACTGTTTCCATAGGAGTTGTCATGAGTGAGATAATGAGGCCCATTCCATTTGCGGAATTGATAAATCAGGCGCTACAGGAATATAAAAACAACGGCTCTGTTTTTGGCATCCGGGAAGAAAAATTCTACCGGAACAAGAGCGGCGTTTTTTTTGAATTATTCGGGATAAAGTTAAGTTCCCCCCTGGGACCTGCCGCGGGGCCCAATTCCCAACTGGCCCAGAACATACTGGCGGCCTATCTTGCAGGCAGCAGGTTTATTGAATGTAAAACCGTGCAGATCATGGACGGGGAGGAACTGCGCAGAGCCATTGCCCGGCCCTGCATAAATACGGCCGACGAAGGCTATAATGTGGAATGGTCTACAGAATTGACCGTAGAGGAGGCCCTTGAAGAATACGTCAAGGCCTGGTTCCTCTGCCATGTTCTTGGGAAAGAATTCGGTCTGGAAAACAGCGGTACTGCCGGTTCCCGCGGTCTTATATTTAACATGAGCGTGGGTTACAGCCTTGAGGGTATAAAATCGCCCAAGATCGACGCGTTTATCGACGGGATGAAGGACGCGAAAAATACCGGCGTCTGGAAGGGTTGTTATGGGCGCCTCAGGGATACTATCGGCTGTTTTAAAAACTTCAACTTAAATGACCTTGACCGTATACCTTCTGCGGTATCTTCGGGGATAACCCTTTCGACCCTCCATGGCTGTCCCAGAGAAGAGATTGAAAAAATCGCCGCCTACCTCATCGGGGAAAAAGGACTTCACACCTACATCAAATGCAATCCGACCCTCTTAGGTTATGAGACTGCCCGGAAACTGCTTGACGAAATGGGCTATAATTATATTTCTTTTGACGATCACCACTTTAGAAACGATCTCCAGTTCAGCGATGCAACAGTAATGCTGCGTAACCTTTTAGATCTGGCAAAGGGCAGGAACCTTTCCTTTGGGGTTAAGCTCACGAATACATTTCCGGTGGAAATTAAGCGCGGTGAGCTTCCTGGAAACGAAATGTACATGTCGGGCCGCGCCCTCTTCCCCCTTTCAATAAACGTGGCAAAAAAACTGTCCGGGGCTTTTAACGGAGAACTCCCCATTTCCTATTCCGGCGGCGCTGATTATTTTAACCTCGCGTTTATTCTTAAAACAGGGATAATGCCTGTTACGGCGGCTACCACTATTTTAAAACCCGGCGGTTACGAACGGCTTACCCAGCTCGCGTGTCTTGCGGAAGAAGTCCTGGCCGGGGGCGGCATCCCCAAATCCCCGGTAATTAGCGATGAGGCCCTTGATAAACTCGCCGCCGGCATCCCCCGCCTTAAACGGTACCGTAAAGAGTACCGGGAAAAGAGCTCGAAAAAGGCGGGACTTCTCCCCCTCTTTAACTGCGCCAAAGCGCCCTGTCAGGAGGACGGCTGTCCCCTACATCAGAGAATCCCCGATTACCTGGAGGAGACGGCCAAGGGCAATTACCGTGAAGCCTTCAGGATAATCGCTCTGGATAATACCGCCCCTTCGGTTACCGGTACTATCTGTGATCATCAGTGTCAGTCTAAGTGCACACGGCTTGATTACGAAGATCCCCTTCAAATCAGGAGGGCCAAGCTTCTTGCTGCGGAAAATGGGGAAGAAAGTTTTACCGGCGATTTAAAGCCTGAAGCCCTGAAAACAGACAAAAAGACCGCGGTTATAGGCGCAGGTCCGGGGGGAATTGCCGCAGCAGTGTTTCTGCGGAGAAACGGGGCGCCGGTTACGGTTTTTGAAAAGCGGGAAAAGCCCTACGGTATTGTACAGTACGTAATTCCCGCCTTTAGAATTGCTGATGCGGCAATTGAGCGGGATTATAAATTAGCCTTAAAGATCGGCGTGGAATTTAAATTCAAGGCGCCTGAGGCATACTCACTTTCGGAATTGAAGAAGAACTACGAATATGTGGTAATCGCCACAGGGGCCTGGAAAGAAGGGGTTTCTCCGGTCAAAAGGGGAGGGGAAAATATTATTGACGCCTTGAAGTTCCTTGAAGAATCAAAGCGATCAAACTGCGCCCTGAGCCTTGGGAAGCGCGTTGCGGTAATAGGCGGCGGGGATGTCGCCATGGACTGCGCCAGGGCCGCAAAACGGAACCGGGGTGTGGACAGGGTAACTGTTGTTTACCGGCGGACAAAAGAGTTTATGCCCGCCCAGGGGGAAGAACGGGAACTTGCGGAAGAAGATGGGGTGGAATTTCTTGAACTCCTTTCCCCTGAATCATTTGAAAAAGGAATCCTCCAATGCGAGGTTACGCGCCTGGGGGATTTTGAAAGCTCCGGCAGAAGAACTGTTGAGGGGACAGGCGCCATGCGCTCTCTTTCCTTTGACACGGTTATCGGCGCGGTGGGCGCCAGGGTTGATACGGAACTTCTGGGGAGTAACGGCGTTGCCCTTAATGAAAAGGGGTATCCCCTGCTTTCCTCCCCGGGTGAAAG
>JAITNM010000223.1 GCA_031290475.1 Treponema sp.
GACCGCTCGCCCTGCGGCACCGGCACGAGCGCGCGCATGTCTCAGCTCTATTCGAAAGGAATAATGAAGCCTGGCATGACGCTCGAAAACCACAGCATAATCGACACAGTTTTCGAGGGGACGATAGTGGAGGAGACGAAAGTCGCCGACTACCCGGCGATAATACCGAAAATATCCGGCATGGCGTACATAATGGGAATAAATCAACTGGTGCTGGAGCCCGACGACCCGATGCCCGAGGGTTTCAGGCTGTAAGATTGGACAAAAATCGCTGCGGCTGAAAAGACTCAATTTCAGCCGCGGCGATTTTTTATTGCGCGTCAGATTACATGTAACCTTTTTCGTAGGTTTTCGGCACGGCGGATCATCGTCGTGCCGGCCGGCAAGCATTGAACCGATGCGCGCCATCTGCTATTGCGCGGAATCGGGATGGAAAAAGTAATTGACAAATTGCTTCAAATGCTATACATTGCTATTATATCAATATCATATATATTTAGTAGGATATAAGTTACGAAAGGAGTGGGGCCATGAACGACGAAAGCCCAATTAGTGTGAATTAAAGAGGATGTGGTAATAATATGAATAAATATTTTGATATCACTAAAATTCCGGGCCTTATGGCAAGGGTGATGACAGCATTCCCAGTCACAATCAAGCTGGTCGTATTTTCTCTGTTATTTGGGCTGCTCATCGGACTGATTATTGCCTGTATGTCGCTTTCAAAAAGCAGAATACTGAATGTCATCGCGAAATTCTATATCGCTTTCATGCGCGGCATGCCTTTACTGGTGCTAATTTTCATTTTATATTTTGTAATGCCTTTGTATTTAAGAAATATCGGAGTCAATACCAATAAGTGGAGCAAGGACTCCTTTATCATAGCAACCCTTGCCCTTTCTTCGGCGGCGAACATCGCTGAGATGATGCGTTCCTCTTTTTTGTCCGTTGACAAATACCAGTGGGAGGCAGCCTACAGCGTAGGCATGGGGAGCTTCGCCGCTTTTCGGAGAATCATCTTTCCTCAGGCTTTCGGCGTGGCCATCCCCGTTCTCGGCAACAACATCATCAGCATCTTTAAGTCTACATCCCTGGCTTTTTCTATCGGAGTGATAGATTTGTTCGGCAAAGCGAAACACATCAGCGCCAATTTATACGGGTTAAACCGCGCGGAGTTATATCTTGGAATTTCCGTTGTCTTCTGGGTGGTCTGCTTAGTGTTGGAGCAGATGACAAAGTACGCGGAACGATTGTATTCAAAAGGGAAAAAAACATCGATAAGTTAAGAGCCTATCCATAAAATGCGGGAGATGAGATTATTAAATGGATTTTAACTTTATTTTGGAAATGATACCGGCGCTTTTGCCGGCAGTGAAAAATACCCTGCTCATCACATTTGCGTCGGCAATTTTCGGATGGGTATTTGGGATTGTCATCGCGCTCATCCGCATACATAAAGTAAAGGGCTTGTCACCGTTTTTTACGGTATATGTTTCCTTTATGAGATCTGTGCCTTTGGTCATCATCATGTTTTTTATCTATTATGCCGTACCGACCGTCATTGCGATTTATCGGTACGAACACGGCCTGGATGTTTCCGCCGCTGTGGGAAATACCAACGTCATCTATTCCATCATCGCCATGAGTCTTTCGGAAGCGGCCTTTGCGTCCGAGGTCTTCCGATCGAGCCTGGGAGCTATCTCTCATGACCAGATGGAGGCGGCAAAGAGCGTGGGAATGACAACAATACAATCGTACTTCCGCGTTATTTTCCCCCAGGCTATTGTCATAGCGATCCCAAATTTAGGAGGCTTGTTTGTGGGACTGCTAAAAAACTCGACGCTGGCCTACTACGCCAGCGTTGTGGAAATTACCGGGATGGCCTATACCTTGGCAAGTCCCAGCTACCAGTTTTTGGAGGCGTTTTTTGTCATCGCGCTGCTATATGAAGCGCTGAGTTTCAGTTTTTCTCAGTTGTTCATCGCCATAGAGCGTAATGTCGGTAAATATAAGAAAGGCATCGTCTTGAAATAGGCGGGCATACCAAGAAGAATGACGGAGAAAACCATGATCGAGCTGGAAAACGTGCGGAAAAGTTTCGGGACATCAGAAATTCTAAAAGGGGTATCCATTAATGTGAGCCAAGGAGACGTGGCGGTTATCATCGGACCTTCCGGCTCAGGAAAAACGACTCTTCTTCGCTGCATCAACTTTTTGGAGATGGCGGATGAGGGAAAACTGACCATCGGCGATTTGTCGGTAGATATGAAAAAGTGCCATAAGAAGGAAATCCTGGCCATCCGCAGAAAAACCGCCTTTGTGTTTCAGAATTACAGCCTATTCCAGAACAAGACGGCTCTGGGAAACGTCATGGAGGGACTGGTGGTCGTGCAGAAAAAACCCAAAGAGGAGGCGCGAAAAATCTCGGAGGAGATCCTGGAATGGGTGGGCCTGGCCGACCGGATGGATTATTACCCAGTCAACCTATCCGGCGGACAGCAACAGCGCGTGGGAATCGCAAGAGCGGTATCCCTCTCCCCTGACGTAATTCTCTTTGACGAGCCGACTTCGGCATTGGATCCGGAGTTGGTGGGAGAAACCCTGGAGATTATCAAGAAAGTCGCCCAAAAGGGAATCACCATGATTGTCGTTACCCACGAGATGTCCTTTGCGCAGGATGTGGCCAGTCAGGTCATCTTCCTGGACGAAGGACTGGTGGTGGAATCAGGCGCGCCAGAAGAAATCTTTGGCCGACCGAAAAACGAAAGGACAAAACAATTTTTGTCACGCATAATTCCCCAAAATTACATTTATACAATCTAATTAAAGTAAAGCTTAAAGAAAAAAGGAGAAAAAGGGGAAAGATGGAAAAGGCAATAAAAGATAAAATCCGTGACACAAGGGCCGGTTTTACCGATGCGCAGGCGGGCAGCGCGGAGCAGATGCGCTGTCAAGTCAGGAATAATTGTTTGAAGAATGCCCATCGCACCTTTGAACAAGGCATCCAATGCGTACAGGTAAACAGCGTGAACGCACTGGTCAGCATTCAGGATTCCGTAATGATTATACACTCGCCTTACGGGTGTTCCGCCTGCGGCAGTTTGGGTTCGATTGAAAGAGTCAATATATACAAGCACCATAAGGGCGACGAGAGCAGGTTAAGCAGCCGAATTATCTCTACTGCCCTGGGAGAGAAAGAAGTTATCTTAGGCGGCGAGCAACGTCTGGAAGATACGGCGAGGGAAGCCATCGCCAGACATAATCCCAAGATTATGTTCATTTTGTCTTCCTGCGCGTCCGCCATCATCGGCGATGATATCGACACTGTGGCGGACAGATTGCGGGAAGAATATCCGGATGTTGTTTTCGTAGTGGTACACTGTGAAGGCTTTAAGTCCAGAAACCACGCCACCGGTTATGATTTGGCCCTTTTTGCCTTGCAAAATTACGTAATTAAGGATGCCTGCCCTAAAAAACTAAAAGGCTTAATCAATCTCTTTGCGACTCATTCCCTCAGTTTTGCCGACCAACAGGAGATGAAGCGTATGCTTCACGCAATCGGGCTTGAAGCTAACATTATGCCATACAATGCCACTTATGAGGACATTATGCGAATTCCGGCTGCGGAGTACAATATTTCCGTGTGCCAGATATTCGGCGATGAATACATGGCATTTTTGAAGGAGAGGTATGGCGCCTCTTATGTTGTCACCGGTATGCCAATCGGCTCCGACAGCACGGACAGATGGCTGCGGGCCATAGCGGAACTGGCGGGAAAAGAAAAAGAAGCGGAAGCCTTTATCGCACATGAACGGGCCGAGGTGGAGGAAGAAATCAGCGAGATCAAGAAAAAGACCTCCGGATTAAAAGTTTGCGTTACAGCGGGCACAGGACGCGGATTTGCGGCGGCTACCCTGATGGGGGAATTCGAAATGCGGTTGCTGTGCATCCATACCCCCTACTACGAACATGCATATGTGGCGGATTTTGAGCGGCTGGAGGAATACCACGGCGGCAAATTCCTCATCAACGTAGCGGATATGCAACCCTATGAACAGATTAACCTAATCAAGAAATTCAATCCGGATGTATTCATAGGTATGGCCAACTGGGTATCGAGACTGGGTATACCCACAACCCATATCCTGGATGGAAAACGGCCTACCTTCGGCTACAGGGGAGTTCTATATCTGGGACGCAAGATTGAAGACGCCTTGGATAACAATAACTTCAATGCCAAACTAAAGAACTTTACCGCCCCTCCATTTCGCGAAAGCTGGTATAAAGAGGATGCTTTTAAATATATCGAATTCCCGGAAAACTAACCGCGGAATCAATAGCCAAACGGAGGAATATTTACATGAATAAATGCACTGAACGCCCGAGAATACTCTGTTCCTTAAATGGAGCTGTGGATGTTATCGGAAATTTATACAAAGGGATCCCTATTCTCCACGCGGGCCCCGGGTGCAGTATGCAGGCCTCGGTGCAGACAAATCTTTATTATCTGGGAGGCTATCATGGTTTGCCCAGTTCCAATACCTATGAAAAAGAAGTGGTATTTGGCGGAGCGGACAGACGAAGTGAAACAATAAAAGGAAGCATAGAGGTCATGGATGGCGGGCTTTACGCGGTTTTGACCGGTTGTACCATGGGAATCAACGGGGATGATGTAAACGCGGTGCTCAAGGAATTTGAGGATAGTCCTTACCCGCTGATAAGTATAGATGTGGCCGGCTTTAAAGGAGATACATACTACGGCTATCAGGCTGCCTTGATAGAAGTCGTTATGAAACTGGCTGAAAAGACACAAACAGACGAGAAATTGATAAACTTCTACGGGCAGGTTCCCAGTCAGGATATGACTCTGCGCGGCGACCTGGAGGAGCTGGAACGCATCTTCGGCAAATTAGGGCTCAAATTAAACACCTTCTTCATCCGCAGAGACGGCATAGAGCAGCTAAAAAATTCAGGGAACGCCGCGATGAATATCAATATTTCTCCATGGCTGAACAAGGATTTGGACGCCTATTATGAGAAATCCTTCGCGATCCCCACCTTACGCTATCCGGGAATGCCCATAGGCCCCACCGCCGTAGGTGATTTTATACGCAAAGTGGCTGAACGTCTGGCCTTGGATAAGGATTTGGCGGAACAAGTCATCGCCGAAGAACAGCGGTATGTCTATGAATACTTCGATTCACTCATGGGAAATTTCGAGCGTCATCGCTACATTCTTGTAGGAGAGAGCAATTTCGTGCTGGGTATCGCCCGATTTTTGACCAACGACCATGGACATATTCCGTTGGCGGCCATACTTACTGATAGTGTGCCGGAAGAAGCGCGGCCGGAAATCGAAACCCAAATCGAGGCTTTGGAATGTGACAGAAAGGCGGATGTTTACTTTGAAAACGATGCATACCTGGTGGAAAAGCTTGCGCTAAAATACCAAGGACGCGCTACGTTACTGTTGGGAAGCACCTATGAAAAAAATATCGCCAGGGAACTGGATGCTTTCTTTGTAACTGTTTCAGCCCCTTGTTTAGATAAAGAAATCCTAAATAAATCCCATATAGGAATTAAGGGGTGTATTTCATTGGAGGAGGATATGTATAACCACTACTAAAACATTTATCAATTCAAGCATAAAATCATTAGACAGAAAACACATTAATTAAGAAGAGAGGGAATAATCATGAAAAGCAAAATCAACGTACTCGTTATAATCGCCTTACTCGCCATTGCGGCTATTGCCGGATGCGCTTCCGCCGCGCAGAAAGAGAACACCGAAAATGTTGTCCTTCGTTGCGGCGTTAAGCAGTCACATACTCCTTTTTCGTATACGGATGAAAATGGAAATTTGGTGGGCTTGGAGGAAGATATTGTCATAGAAGCTTTCAATCGTATTGACGGATATGATGTAGAAATCGTCGGATTTGACGCGTCGCCGTCTTTGTTCGCGGCTTTGCAGGCAGGAAACATCCATTTCGGTTCCGGTCAGTATGTGGCCAGCGCCACCAGAAAAAAAACTTATAAGTTCCCCAAGCAGTACTATGCTTTGAGCCCCCTGTATCTTGCCAGCAGGAAAGAAGATAATTTCCAGAGCTTACAAGATATTGCCGGCGAGACGCTGGAGTTCGTTTCCACCGCCTACGAAAAGGAAGTCATCGAGGCCTACAATAAAGCTAATCCTGGCAAGGAAATCAAAATTGTGGATTTCTCCGGCGATTTGAGCACGGCGGACGAAATGCAGCAGATTGCCACCAATCAACGGAACGTGTTCATGTTGTACAAGAGTTCCTTTGACACCATACAGGCAGATTTAAAGTTGGATAACCTTATCTTGTCTACGGAACCGGTTATCGTAGAAGACGTATACCAGGTTTTCCATAAAGACGTATCGGATGAATTCATTCAGAAATTCGACGTGGCCTTAAAGTCCATGCTGGAGGACGGCACCTTGGGCAAAATCGCGGAAAAGTGGAACGGCGAAGATACCGTCGCGCTGTACAAAGATAAGATTATTCCGGTAGAATAAATTATATCTCAACCGACAAGAAAAGCGCCTGGTATGTGCCCGGCGCTTTTCCTGTCGGCGCTGACGCCCAAAACCTCGCCCGGACTGAAGCTCATAAATCAAGTCCCTTATCGGCATGTTCCGCATACGGTTTTACATCACTTTAGCCCGTATGCACGAAAACGCCGAATCCGGTATTTTCAAGGATTCGGCGCTTTTTTTAACTTGCCTTGGGGTTTAAAATTGGAGGCGGCACCCACCCTCAAACAAGCGCTATAACATAAGATTTAAACCGAATCGACAAAATTTCAAGGAATTAATTTACACGGTGTCTTATACGGCGACCCGCAAATCAGAGTTATGCGATTTTTATTATTTCACCGATCAACTCCGC
>JAITNM010000259.1 GCA_031290475.1 Treponema sp.
CCGCTGCTTGCAGCGGTTAATGCTTCGGTATTTTCGAATCGGGGTATGTACCCCGGCAGTACAATAAATTTCCTATCCAACGACGATACTCCGCAGCTTGCTGCGGAGAGAGTCATTACACTGAGGATACGCCGTTTTACCGCGCCGGAATTCCCGGTGAATTCGGCAATACGCTTCTGCAAGGTTTATACCCTTTCAATGGCCTGGTTTTTGGGTTTTAAGAACGGAAACACGCGCAGGTCCGTGTCGTAGGTATCCACCCCTTCAGCTTTTTTCAGTCTATTGACCGCCAGGTAGGTGGCCGGGGTCATTACCGCCTCAATGAAACACTTAAGGAGATAGTTTGTAAGCACGAGGCTTGCGAAAAGTTCCCAGCCGAAGACCCCGGTAAGGCTCGCGATGAACACAAATACTACACTGTCCACAAGCTCCCCCACCAAGGTACTGCCGATGGTTCTTACCCAGAGCAGCTTCCCCTTCATAAGTACCTTGATCTTAGAAAGGATGATGGAATTGGAGAGTTCACCCGCGAGGTAACCCAGGAGGCTTGCCAGGGCGATACCGCCGGTACTCATGCCCCCCAGGATCGCGTCATAGGCCGCGCTTCCCGCGTATACTTCCCATTCCTGGTCGGCGGGCAGAATTCCGAGCAGGAAAAAGATAAGGGACGAAAGGGCCAGCGCGGCAAAGCCTGTCCAGATTACCCGCCGTGAGGCGCGGAATCCGTAGACTTCGGTGAGGATATCGCCGAAAACGTAAGACAGGGGGAAGAGGAGGGTGCCGCCGTCAAAGGCCATTCGGACGGAAAAAACCGAAAAACCAAGATCGACGATCTTTGCCGAGGACGCCACATTACTCGTGATCAGAATTGCTACGAAGAAAGCCGTTACGGCGCCGATATGGCGGAATTGTTCCGGTTTTTGAAGCAAAATGGAAGATTTAGACCGCATGACGAAACCCTTTGTTTTGATAAAGCGGGTAGCAGGACGACCGCTGGGGCGCTTTTCTTACGGATACTCCGGCCGCTGGCAGTATCAAGAAAAAAATAGCATACATAAAAAACAATTACAAGCGGGACATAGGGAAATGCTGATTAGCGTCAAGTTAATCAGCATTTCCCTAATGACGGCAATTCATCAGTTCCCCAGGTAGTTCCGAAGGATTGCCAGCACTTCGTCAAAATTGAGGGGCTTTCCCACATGGCCGTTCATTCCCGCGGCAAGGCATTTTTCGATGTCTTCCTTAAAAACATTAGCCGTCATGGCAATAATCGGAACCTGTTTTGCCCGGGGATGATTGTATTGGCGGATAAGCCTGGTAGATTCGTAACCGTCCATGCCGGGCATGTGAATGTCCATAAAGATTAAATCGTAGATTTCGGGATTTGATGAAAAGCAATCAAAGGCCGCCTGTCCGTTTTCGGCTTCGTCAATGATGGGCCCTGTTGGTTCCAGAATGGTCCTGACAATCTCACGGTTAATAGCTACATCCTCCGCCAGGAGTATGCGCCGTCCCTCAAAATTATCAATTAATTTCTGATTTTCACCGGAGGCCGCGTCAAGAACCGTTTTTTCAGCCTGCTCCGCTCCGGCAGGAACTTCGGCTTTAACCGTAAAGATAAAAGACGCGCCCTTGCCTTCTTCAGATTCAATCCGGATTGTACCGTTCATCATTTCCACAATACGTTTACTAATGGCAAGCCCGAGGCCCGTTCCTCCGAATTTTCGGGAGATACTGTTATCCACCTGGGCGAAGGATTGGAAGAGTTTTTCCTGCTGTTCCCTGGAAATGCCTATTCCCGTATCGGTAACCCGGATCTCCAGGGCGGCAATTTTCTTTTCCGTCCCGTCTTCTTCAACGCCAAGGTATTTGGAATTAATGGTAATGACGCCTGTTTCGGGGGTAAACTTAACGGCGTTTGTTAAGAGGTTTGTAATCACCTGGGCAAGGCGCTGTTCGTCGGAAAACAGACGATGAGGGATTTCTTCCGCTGTGTTTACCGTCAGGGTCTGTTTCTTTTCGGCTATGCGGAAATCAAGTACATTTATTACCTTATCAAGCATTTTTCTGAATTCAAATTCAGTAAAGGAAAGCTCAAATTTATCAGCTTCTATCTTGGACATGTCCAGAATATCATTGATGACTCCCAATAGATGAGTGGAAGCCCCTTCGATTTTATCCAGGCAGTAATCCTTCCGTTCGATTTCCGGTGAACTCTTGGCGATGGTAGTCATTCCGATGATAGCGTTCATGGGGGTACGGATTTCATGGCTCATGTTTGCCAGGAAATTTGATTTCGCCATGCTTGTCTGTTCCGCCCGTTCTTTGGCGGCAAGAATTTCCGTCATATCATGGAAGAGTACAAAAGCGCCCTGAAACTGTTCTTGTTCATTACACATGGGGGTAAAGTGTATCTCGTAGTTCCGGAGACTGCCGTTGTTTTCCATGTCAATGATTTCTTCGAAAACAGTGGAAGTTTTTTCCTGAATAGAATTTCTGAAGATGGCAATGATCTCATCAAGCATTTCTTTACCGGCGAAGCGGGAAAATACCTCTTGATACGGCTTTTTTCTCAGGGCATCAAAATTTTTAACTCTAAGCCGTTCCAGAAAGATATCCGCACAGTAAAGCATTCTTCCGTCGCTATCAATCAGGATAATGATGTCCGGACTGTTTTTAAAAACCATGTTCATGTAGCTGTCCTGCTTTGTAAGCCATTTGTCCTTGATTGAACGGACGAACTCATAAACGCCGGTAAGTATCATCAGAAAGAAGTAGACTCCCGAAATAAGGGCGGCTTCCGGAACCGTGTAGTTGAATTGGGAAATTCCCGGAACAAAGGCCCCGATAATTATAACCACGAAGAGGGCCAGGGCGGGAAATAATCCTAAGGGGAACCCCAGGGTGAAGATGGATATGGGCGGATAAATATAGATCCAGATGCCGCTGAAGCCCTGGAATTTATGCAAGGTAAAAAGAGAAAGGCCGCAAAAAATCCCGGCAATGGTGCTGATGATAAGCCCGCCTACGAAGAAGGGCATCTCGGTACGCAGGAGGAGGAGGTTGATAAAGATCATGAAACCGATGATAAGCTGAAGGAGCCCCTCGTCAACCTGGCCTTGCCTCATATCTGAAACGCCAATGGACAGTATGATAACCGACATGGCGGTATATGTAATATTAAGCACGATGAGGCGGATTATTTCATCCATGTCTTTTGCGTCCCTGAGGAGGCTTGAGAATTTTCCGCCGCTCATGAACCGGATAAATCGGGTTTTGAAGGTTTTCACCTCCCCGTCTCCTCCGCCTGAACAGAAGAGGGCTTTCTTTCAAGCAGTTTAACCGCGCAGGAAACTGCTACCATGATGCCGAGGACCAAGAGCAGAACAGCGATGAAAAGCTGCAGGCCATCGGTAGAAATAGTAAAACTGTTGTTGATAAATGCGGTTATTTTGCGCTGTATGGTGATAAAGAGGGATGTAAAAGTTACGGCGAACATTATCACGGCGGGTATGAGGAGCATGAAGAAAGCCCTTTTTGAGTTCTTAAAAAAGAGCATACACCCGGTCAGGGTCAGGGCGGCCAAGAGCTGGTTTGCAGCGCCGAAGAGGGCCCAGATATTCTGGTAGCCCAGGATCGCAAGGAGGTACGCGGGGAACAGGGTAAACAGGGAAGCCGCCGCTTTGCTTGAAAGCCGCCGTATCGGTATGCTCCTCTTTTTTGCGGCCTCAATGCTTTCAAATGACATTAAAAGTTCCTGGAACGAGAGCCGTCCGAGCCTGGCCACGGTGTCCAGCGTCGTAAGCACAAAGGAAGAAACCGCCAGGGATACTATCGTAAAGGAGAGGCGGCTTGGAAGTCCGATCTGGTGGAGAAAGCCCGAGACCGCGGTGGCGAAGATCACCGGCGGCGTCCCCTTGGGAAGGTTCCCCTCAAAAGCCAGGGAACCTACGGAGATAAGCGCCAGCACCGCCACGAGGGTTTCCACGAGCATGGCCCCGTAGGAAACGGGGCGCATGTGCTTTTCATTACTGATCTGTTTAGATGCCGCCCCGGTGGCGACAAGGCTGTGGAAACCGGAAATTGCCCCGCAGGCGATGGTGATGAAGAGACCCGGGAACAGGAAGTTGCCTGATACCTCAAAACCGGTAAAGGCGGGGATATTGATTTTCGGATTCGTAAGGGCAACGCCGATGAAGGAGGCGGCGATCATGGCGATAAGGAGAAAGGAGTTAAGGTAATTCCGGGGCTGCCCTAAAAGCCATACCGGAACAACCGAGGCGATAAAGATATACGCAAATGTCAGGTAGAGCCATGCCGAATGGCTGAGGCAGATCGGCAGGAAGAGTCCCAGTACAATGCAGAGGATAAGCAAATCTATTGCGAAGACCGCACTGGCAAGATCCGAGGCTTTTCTTTTTCTGATGAGAAATCCCAGCCCTATGGCGGCGAGAATGAAAAAACTCGATGTGGAAGCCACTGAGCCGTTGATAAGATTTTTTTCGCCCTGGACGGATAAGCCGGTGAAAGTTCCCGCTACAATGTCCGCGAAGGCTCCGGCAATAAGGATGGAAAAAAGCCAGACGAAGATGAGGAAGAGCCGTTTCCCGGTTTTACCCACGTAGAGTTCTATCACATAACCGATGGACTTGCCCTTGTTCTTAACCGAGGTATAAAGGGCCGCAAAATCGTGAACCGCTCCAAAAAAGACGGAACCCCCGAGGAGCCAGAGCAGGGCCGGCAGCCAGCCGAACATGGCGGCGATGATGGGCCCGTTTATAGGTCCTGCGCCGGCAATGGAGGCAAATTCATGGCCGAAAACCACCGCCGGGGAAGTGGGTACGTATTCCTGGTCGTCTTCAAATTCCTGGGCCGGAGTCTTCCGTAAAGGATCGATCCCCCATTTCCGCTCTAAAAAACGGCCGTAAAAGAGATAGGCTAAAGCCAAAACAACCGCAGATATAGCAAGAAGGACTAATCCGTTCATTTTTTAAATAATCACACCTTATAATAGTAGTAATCTCATAAAACATTATACTATATCCAGGTGAGAATGCAAATGAGCGTACAACCAGGGCAGCAATTCAGAATTCAAACAAAATATTCAAATTTTGCCTTAAAAACGTTTCTTGGGGTCCTGTCGGCCGAAAAAAACACGGGGCGCACCCCGTGTTTTTTTCGCCGCCACCCCTCAAG
>JAITNM010000043.1 GCA_031290475.1 Treponema sp.
CTGGGAAGAAAAAAATCAACATAGGGCAGCGTCTTTTTCAGTATCCCCTCCCAGTCCGCCTTTGCCGCGTCCGAGGCGGGATCTACTCCGCACATGTCCAGAGATGAGGCGCAGGAATACTGCTTAACTTTTTTGAATATTTTTAAAAGCTCTTCCCCTTCGTTTTCGTACAAGCTCCGCATTAGAGGAGGGTAGCCGAAATGGAAGAGGGACGCCTCCTCCAGAAGATCCTCTTTTATATCTTCCGCGTAGAAACTGTCGTTCGCCCCGGAATGATGCAGGAATATCCGGTCCGTACCGGGAAGGGCGATAACCACTGAATAGGAAGTATGCCCCGAAGGATCGATGATCATCCCCCGGGAAAGGCCGTGCTTATCCAAAAGGCCCAGCACAATACCGCCCAAAGCATCATCCCCGACCTTGCCCATAAGGGCTACATCCGCCCCCAGCAGTTTCATGCAGAGGCCGGTATTTGCCACTGCCCCGCCGGTACTGATACTGGCGTTACCTACCGTAATGAGGCTTCCGGGGATCATAACTTCACTCAGTGCGGATTTTCCGTTCCGGGGGAAAACCGGAGTAATATCAAGACAGATATGCCCCGCTACAACCGCTTTTTTTTTAGTCCCGGACAGGTTTACCATAAAGCGCCAAGACTTAAAGTATTTTCAAAATTTGACATTTTGAAAATACCCTACTTCTTAAGTTTTGACACAATATCTGCGATACTGCGATCCGCCCCGGCATAGGGCACCTGGCAGGTCCCCACCTGGGTGTGGCCGCCGCCGCCATAAGCAAGCATGAGCGCTCCCACATCGACCGTAGCGGTCTTGTTGATAATGCTATACCCAACGGTGATAACGCAGTTTTCCTTGTTTCTGCCGTCCACAACCCAAGCCGAAATGTTCTGTTCCGGATAGAAGGTATAGATGAGGAAGCGGTTCCCCGCGTAAATAGTTTCTACCCCCCGGAGATCGGTAAAAATCACCGGGCCGTCGGTTTTTGTATAGGACTTGACCATTTCCGCAAAGAGCTGAGTCTGTTCCTTGTAGGCTTCTATCCGTTCCTGGACATCCCGCATGGCAAGAATTTCGCCGATAGACTTATCAATAATGGCCTGGGCCAGCACCTTCATCAAATCATAATTGCTGATGGTGAAATTCCGGAACCGTCCCAGTCCGGTACGGGGATCCATAATGAAGCCCAGGAGCACCCAGCCTGAGGGATTTTGGATTTCGTCTATGGTTAAATTGGCGGAATCCACCCGGTCAACATAGTCCAGCATTTCTGTAAATTTACCCAGTTTGGCCGCCCCGCCGTAGTATTCGTAGACCAGCCGGGCGCAGCTTGGGGCGGAGCCGCAGATCTTCCCCGCTCCTCCAACTTCCTTGAGCCGCCCTTGCTCGCTGGAATGGTGATCAAACCAGAGTTTACACCCGGGGATATAGGGAATATTGGCCAAAATATCATTATCCGTAGCCTCAATCAGGCCATCCTGAACATCCTTGGGATGGACAAATTTCCACTCATCTACCAGGCCCAAATAAATCAACAGGGAACCGCAGGCTAATCCATCAAAATCCGATCGTGTTAATAAACGCATATAACCCTCTCCTCATTTTTATCCCTTTATACCACAGATATTGGGAAACATGCCAGATCCCGAAAAACCAGCCAGCTAGTTTCCAGCGGCGGCGGGAACCTCAGATTCGCTTGCAACGCCTACCAGATTTTCAATTTGTTCAACCAAATCATAGCTGTATTTTTCGATATCCTCAATCTTGTCCTTGAGAACACGGAAACCCACGGCGCCGGGATGACCGCCGCCGTTTTCTATATTGAGCTGCCTGAGCGCCGTCCGCAAATCCAGAACATTGTACTTGGAACTCCGCCGAAGCCGGAACTGGACAAAATCGGTGACCTTCGGATCGTCGTAGTATGCCACCAGCCCCAGCTTCCCGCTGTTCTCAGCCAGGGTGTCCGCCGCCACTTTGGTTACCATTACCATGCGATCTTTGCCATAAACATTGAAGAGTTCCGCCGATTCCTCCGCTCCCAGAATAACATGAAATACCGGTTTCGACTCCTCAACTTTTGCCATAATACGATCAAAACATTTTTTATCCTGCACCGAAAACGACTGGATTATGTCGAATACGGCTTCTTTCTCCACTTTCTTTTTTGTCTGGTCCTCCAGGAGCCTGTCGAATCCGTTACTGAAAATAGTATAGTACCACCTTTCCTTCTTGTTTTTAAGGTACTTACCCATACTGGAATCACCGGCCATACCCGTGAGAATAGCCAGGGAGATATTCTGGGTGAATACATCCTGAATCTTATCCCAGCCCTTCTTTTTAGAGAATTTGATGGTAAGGTAACCGATAAGTTCACAGGTACTGGAAGCTTCGGAAACCAGACAATACCCCGGATCTCCCGCATAGATCGCATCGGTCTGCACGTGATGGTCAATTTCAATTTTACGGATAGCGGAATCGTTGAGCATTTTTTCTATGGGATCGTTCAGAGAAATCATGGACGGTTTGGGGGTATCAAGAATAAAGATCCCCAGTTCGTCCTTGTTTTTGGTGAGATAAAGGGGGACCTCATCGCCGCCGTAAAGCAGTATAATTCCGTTGTATTTGCAGATTGCCATGAGATAGTTAAAATGTTCGGACACCGGGCCGGGGAGGTAGAGCACCGCGTCTTTGTCGGCCTTCCGCAATAAAAGTCCTATTGCCGCCAAAGACGCGATACAATCCGTATCCGGGTCCTGATGGCCTACCAGTATAAAAACTTCAAGACGCTCAATCTCGCCGATAATATTTGCCGCAATACGGCTTTTTTCCGCAATTGTACTGAGATCCTTCTTTTTCATATACGTCCCCTTTGCCTATTTACTACCCCCCCACGGAGCATTGATGACCATAAAACCCGCGGCGCCTATACTAAAGCCCTCCTGTTCCTCCCATGCGGCGGTCAATACCTGGTCCCTCCCCCCAGCCTGTATAACGGCAAGGCGGGTATACGCAAACCCCTCAGGCAGGACGGGCAAGGCGTACAGCTCCGGGGCGCCGCCGTTCGAATAAACGAGACGGCCATCGGGAAAAAGCGCTATGCCAACGCCCCCCCCTTCCAAAGCCGCATAAAACCCGGCAAGTTCAAGTATCACCGCGCCTGCCCTGCTATCAGCCGCAAAGTACCGCAGGCCGGGAAAATCCGGGGAAACCACCGCCGCCACCGGCAACTCGCCGGGGGAACAGCGTAAAGCCGCCTGCTCTAAAACCAATCCCAGAACATGGGGCGCTTCACTTTTATTATAAGGGGTTTGGGCGTTTCTGAAAACCCCAACATTGATCAATTCGCCCGGAAAAGCCGGATCCCCGGTACGGTAATACTGCACCGCCCGCTCCCTGCCGTCCCGGACTGCCCGGTAATACCAAAGGCCGTCCCTCCCCTGGCGGAAATTTTTCAGATCCCAGCCTTCTTTTGGGGAAAGACCGGAAAAGGCGGGGATTTCCACAGGAGCGGGCTCAAAACCCCCGGACGCCAAAGCCCAGACCGGATATGCCGGGGGGGAAAGGCCCGAAGCGGCGGAAAATACATCATCCCGGTAGAGGAGCGCGGCCGGGGCGCCGCGAAATCTGAACAGGGCCGCCACGGTAAACTCATCCCAATCCTGGCTAAGATCCAGCCGGTAGAGGGCCAAACCTTCTTCTATGGGCGCCAATACCAGAAAACCCTGCCGGTTAACCGCCATAACGAGCCGTTCTCCGTCGGGAACGAGGCCTGCGGCGTGTCTGGCCCCGGTCCAGGGCTCAAAGGGGTTGAGGGCCGCATCATCCGCTCCGGCGATGTGGCCGGGTCCACCGGGACCAAATTCAAACCAGAGGGGGGCGCCCCCGTTTTTCAACACCCCCAGGAGCTTATCCCGGGCAGGGTAGTCCGGCGGCGGCGGCTCTTCGGGAGGGGAAGGCGTTTCTTCGGGAACAGCAACACCCCTTGGGGTACAACCGGAGCAGAAGCCGGCGGCAAAAAGCAGGGTAAGTAATAGTATGCGGTTCAAGCAGATACCTCTTAGTGTTTACAAGGTACTAGCAGCGCTTTCCCTTGGGATCCAAGTCCAGATACTTTTAGTATACCGCACCATACCTCCGGGGGAAAGGAGTATCTCTACAGAATCGGCGGCCGGGAGTTCCGCCAGGTCTCCTTCCTGCCAGTCCCGGACCGGCCCAAACGGGGAAGGACCAAACCAGGGCCCCGCCCCGGGAATGATGATCGTAACAGCGCCCTGCTCCGCAACCTTGATCCGCCGGCGATCCCAGCCTGATTCCACGGTTTTAGCCGCCGTTTCCTGCCAATCCGCGAGCCAGGGATCCTCCTTAATTGCCTGGGGGATATCATCGCCTTGAAAGAGCTCCCGGAAACGGGGCCAGTCGAATTGTTCCGGCCGCCGTTTTTCAGCCCCGGGATTTGCTTCCCCCGCGCCGGAAAGGGCCGACGCTTCCGCCAGGGCAAGATAGAAAAGGGCGTCCACCCCCCCTTCCCAGGAGAGCCGGATCACATTACCCGCGGCATCCCAGGGAAAGATGGCCCCGGCGCCCTTCATGGCTCCGGGCATAATGCCCAAACCGGGCCAAAAGGGTTGGGCCGTCACCGGGACAGGCGTTCCGGAGGGCAGATCGATTTCCGGCAGGGAACGGGCCGCCCCCTGAACAGAACTGAGGCTCCCGCCGGGGTTTACCCAGGAAAGGCGCCATTCAGGTTCCCCCAGGGCGTCCTGCCAAACCTGGGGGAGGGATGGCAATTCTACCGCATAGGAGTCCGGAATAACCGGTTCGCAGCAGGAGAGGAGGAAAGCCGCGGGTAAAACCAATAATAACGATAACTGTTTCATATAAATACTAGGGCAATGGGTTGCCAGATTGCTTTAATTTGAGAAATATTGCATACTAAAAACAATGGAAATAACTGAATACAGGGCAAAAATGGCGGAATTGCTCAACACCCGGGCTAATTACCTGGAAAAAGAAGAATTGCCCAAACTTAAAGAGGAATTCAGAGTTTTCCATAATTCTTTTTATTCTGTGTATTCTTTGCTTTTAAAACGGAAACTCATTCGGGAAGATCCCTATAAGGGGGAAGCCAAAGTTGCGGACATTGAAATCCCCGATACCTCAAATTTCCCTGAAACCGAACGGGCGGATCAGATGGGGCTCCGGCTCGCTAATTTTGACAATCAACTGGACTTCCTGGTCAACTTTTACCAGCTCAGCGTGGACAACTTGGGATTGGATAAGATCAAGCGCATCCTGGGACTTATCAGGTATATAGACTGGGGTCATTTTGCGGCGGACGCATCAAGCACCTGCAATACTAATGCTGCGGCAGAGCTGGTAAATCAGGCTAAAACCCAGGCGGATCCGCTTACCATGAGTATTTTGGGGGAATCCCTCTCCAATTTAGGGAAGTCCACCGGCGCTATCATGACCTTGCTGAAAGGGGTAAGTGATTATGACCGGGAAGCCTTTAAATCGGAACTGCGGGAAAAAGTAATCAGCGGCTTCCCTTCAGGAGAGACCCCCCAACTGGCAACTATCAAAAAGAAGTTTGCCGCAAGCTCTCCAGGGAAGCCCTTCTACGCTGAACTTGTGGATGAGGTACTTCGGGAAGATTATACCAAAGACGGGGCGGCTATTCGGGACAAGATCTTAAAGAACTTCGATACCCCGGCGGCAAAACCGAAAAATAGTAAACCCCAGGTTTCCTTTAAATCTTTCCTGATTGAAGGGCTTTTTGCCGTGGGCGGTATTTCCTCAACCCTCTCGGAGATACTTCCCAAACTGGACGAAAATGGGGAAATCCTGGACAACAAGCGTAAGAACTTCTGGCAAAAAATAAAAAATGTTTTATCCAAGATGTTGAATAAAGAGCCTGAGACGGCGATTTACGATATTGAGTACGTGGACATCACTAAGGGGGTCCAGGTAAAAGAGAAGCTGAACGTCACCACATTCCGGGCTGAATTGGACAGGAAGGCGAAGATCCTCTTCAATGTAAGTACCAAAGGTATGGCGGTTTCAAAATTAGAGGGAATGGAAGAAACCCAGCTTTTAGGGCTTTTAGAAAAGAATATCCGCGATATCCAGACCATGCACAAGCTTCTGGGCGCCCTGGACGAATATTTTAAGGCGGCGGCGGACAAAGAAGACCGCGGCAAGATCAAGGGGATCAAGCCGGAACTTGCAACCATGAAAAACGCCTTGGTTAAGGCAAATCAAAAACGGTATGAATATAACGCCCAAAAAGAAGAAGAAGAGCAATTCAAGAAACTGGGTATCACCTCTTGACCGGGGAGAGTCGTTTAGGATCATGAACAATTTCCGCTTTCATCATCAAAAAAAATTCCACAAGCCGGACAAACTCCTTGTAGCCTTGGGTATTTCCATTTTGATCTTCCTCGTATTTGCCTGCGCCGAAATTCCCAATAGCCAGGGTTCGCCGGAACAAAGTCCGAAAATTCAGGCAGGGGGGGAATTACTGAACCCGAAAAAGGCCGCCCTTGAGGACGGCCCTCCCTTTGCCGAAGTACGGCCCAGGCCGGTCATTCGGGATGAACTCACCGTGGTGTTTTACAGCGAAGGGCCGGAACTGGATTTCCGTAAATCCTATGTGGCCAGTGAAGCCCAGCTTTTTACCGCCATCTACGAAGGACTTTACTCCTACCATCCCTTTACCATGGAGCCCCTGCCCGCCCTGGCGGAGAACTGGAATGTATCGGAAGACAAGAAACAATGGACTTTCACCATCAGGAAAGATGCTCAATTCTGGAACGGAGATCCGGTAAGGGCGGAAGATTTCAAGGCCGCCTGGCTTTCCCTTTTAGACCCAAAACGGGAATCCCCCTATTCATCTTTCTTCGATATCATTGAAGGCGCCAAGGAATACCGGTTGGGAACGCTTAAGGATCCCGGAAAGGTGGGGATTGAGGCGACGGATGAAAAAAAACTCCTGGTAAAACTCAATTCCCCGGCTTCGTTTTTCCCCAGTATGCTCTGCCATCATTCTTTCAGCCCTATTCATCCTTCAATGCTGAATAATGAAAACTGGATGGCCTCCCCTCCTGTGGGTAACGGACCCTTTCTAATCACCCAAATCACTGAAAATTCCCTGATACTGGGAAAAAACAACCATTACTGGGACGCCGCTTCGGTGGAATTGAACAAGCTTGTTTTCCGATATACCCAGGACGAGAATGAATCTACCCATTTCTGGAATTCCGGAGAAGCCCGCTGGATTTCCGGGGGGGTAAATTTCGATATCCTCACCGACCGGAGCGGTATCCAGGTAAACGCCCTCTTCGCCACTCACTACTACTTTATCCGTTCCGCCAAGGCGCCCTGGAACGATCACCGGCTCCGCAAGGCCCTGTCCCTGGCGGCCCCCTGGACGGAGATCCGCCAGGGCATTTACCTTCCCGCCAAGACCCTGATCTACCCTATTCCGGGCTATCCCGAAGTATCGGGCCTTGAAACGACCGATATGGAACAGGCCCGGAAACTCCTGGAAGAAGCCGGATATCCCGGCGGGGTAGGGCTTCCGGAACTGGTGATCCGCCTTACCCCGTCGGCCGAGGCCGCCCGGATCGGAGGACTCATGGCCGCCGCGTGGGAAGAGGAACTGGGAGTTCCGGTTACGATCGATATTGTGCCCTACGCGCTGTATTTCCAGTCCCTCAAACGGAACGATTACGTGGTGGGTTCCACGACCTGGATCGGCGATTTTGCGGATCCCTATTCTTTTTTGCAAATGTGGCGGCGGGATTCCAATCTGAACGATGCCAGGCTTAACGATAAGGATTACGAAGAACTTATGGACCGATCCATGACTGAAGACGGAGAAAAACGCTGGAAAACCCTGGCGGAGGCGGAAAAAATCCTCCTGGACCGGGGAACCGTGCTCCCCATCTCCTACAGTTCAGCCTTAAATATTGTGGACACCGCGGAAATTGATGGCTGGTATCCTAACGCCCTGGATATTCACCCCTTTAAGTACCTGTCCTTTAAGGCCTTTAAACCCCTGCCCGGGGTGGCCTTGGCCGGCTGGGTAAATGAACCGTAGATTTTTTGTTTTTTTTGAGGTACACTGGAATCCATGAGCGATAAATCCAATGACTATCCGGTTTTTAAGAAGGATCAACAGGTAGTATACCCCAGCCAGGGTGTGGGGGAAATTATATCAATAGAGGAAAAGGACTTTAAAAATCAGAAAACCCTCTACTATGTAATTTACCTGGAAGTCTCAGATATGACTATCATGGTCCCCATAGATAAAGCGGTGGAACTGGGAATCAGGGCCATTGTTCCCAGGGAGGAAGCCCAGCGGGCCTTGGACCTTATAAGCGAAGACTACGAGCCCATTCCTTCGGACTGGAAACTCCGGTACCAGATGAATCTGGATCTCCTCAAAAAGGGAAGCGTTATGGACATCGCTACCATTGTGCGCTCCCTTTACCACCGGAGCAAGGTAAAGGAACTGCCTATTTTGGAACGGAAACTCTACGATTCCGCCTTGAAACTTTTGGAGGACGAGGTTTCCTTCTCCTTTAAGCAGCCCAAGGAAGAGGTGGAGAGCCTGATCTTCGACCGCCTGGAATCCAAGTAACCGGCGTCTCTTATGCCGGTATCAGCCTGCGGGGTATCCCCCGGAGATCATCCCCGTTTCGCCGCCATCATCACCGCCGCCGGTTCTTCTTCCCGAATGGGAGGACTCAAAAAAGAGTACTGTCCTTTGCCGGAAAAATTTGACCATAAGGGCAAAGCGCTTTCCGTACTGGGCGGCGCGTTTTTAACCTTTGCCGGGATTGGGGAAATCGGCTGTCTGGTAATTGCTATCCCGCCGGGGGATGAATTAGCCGCCGGCGCCGCCCTGCCGGCCCGCGCCTCGGACCCGCTCCTGGTTCCCGGCGGCTCTTCAAGGCGCGCCTCGGTACACAACGCCCTTAACGCCCTCGCGGCTTTTGCCCCGGATTACGTACTCATCCACGACGGCGCCCGGCCCTGGGTAGACGCCGTCCTGATCCGCCGGGTCATGGAAGCGGTAATGGTCTATAAAGCGGTGGTACCGTTGGTCCCCCTTACCGAAACTCCCAAGGAAGTGGATAGAATGCCTGAGGCAGCCCTTGCGGGCCCGGCGCCTTTGGTGAAAGGCCACCTCAGGCGCAGTCAAATTGGCGCGGCCCAAACGCCCCAGGCCTTTGCGTACCCGGCGATACTCAGGGCCCATGAAAAGGCGGCCCTCCGGGAAAAAGAGGAGGGCGTTGACTACACCGATGACGCTGAAATTTGGGGGGAATTTCAGGGAAAGGTAGCGGCGGTAGCGGGGTCAACGGAAAACAGGAAGATCACCTTCCCCGAAGATCTAGGACAACGCTGATTAAACCGAATATAATTAACCACGGACCACACAGACGGCACAGACTTTTTGTTCGAGATATCTCCTCTTCGTCCGTGTGGTTCGTGTGGTCTGTGAGTATATGATTAAAATTGGGTTGGGGTGGGATCTGCACCGTTTGGCGCCGGGACGAAGGTTTCTTCTGGGCGGCGTGGAGATACCCTCTGAAAAAGGCGAGTACGGCCACTCCGACGGGGATGTCCTGTCTCACGCAATTGCCGACGCCGTTTTAGGCGCCGCTGCCCTGGGTGATATTGGGGAACTCTTTCCCCCGGGGGATCCTGCCTTCAAAGACGCCGATTCCCTCTCGCTGCTAAAAAACGTTTGTGAAAAGGCGTGCGCCTCGGGCTGGCGGATTGTCAACCTTGACTGCGTTGTAGTCTGTGAAAAACCCAAGGTCCTGCCCTGGAGGGATCGTATACGCGCCTCCCTGGCAAAGGTATTGGATATACCCGTAGAATCGGTGTTCGTCAAGGGAAAAACCGGAGAAGGTTTAGGCGAGATCGGCGCGGGGAACGCGGTGGAGGCTACCGCGGCGGTTCTGCTGGAGCGGATTAACAAGGAAGGGAGCTGTTGTGGGTAAGAAAAAAGACATCCCCTGGGACGAATTGTTTACCGCCCTGGAGTCCTGGCGAAAAAAGACGCTGCGGGAGGCTGCGGCCGTACCGGGGGCCGGGGGCGCGCTTGACCCGGTGGTAACCGCCATGGCTCAGCGCACGGACAAAGACCCCTGGGCGATCCTGGCGGCCACGATCCTGAGCCTCCGCACCAAGGACGAGGTAACCGCAGTTACCTCCGCACGGCTCCTTGCAAAAGCCCCCACCCCGGAAAGACTGCTCTCCCTGAGCGAAGAGGCTATTGCCCGCCTTATCTACCCTGCGGGGTTTTACCGGACCAAGGCGGCGTCCCTGAAAAAGATTGCACAGATACTGTTGGAACAATACCAGGGCAAGGTCCCCGCGGACATGGACGAGCTTTTGGCCCTGCCCGGGGTTGGGCGTAAAACAGCGAACCTCGTACTCCTTGAGGCTTTTGACATCGACGCCATCTGCGTGGATATCCACGTTCACCGGATTTCCAACCGCCTCGGCTTCTTCGGCCCTGGGGGAACGGCGGATCCTGAAAAGACCGAAACGGCTCTGCGGGAAATACTTCCAAAGAAGTACTGGAAACGGATAAACGCGCTCTTAGTGTTCTACGGCCAACAGATCTGCCGGCCCGTGAGCCCCCACTGCTCAAGGTGTGTTATAAGCGGTTACTGTCCCAGACTTGGGGTGGAAAAGAGCCGTTAGAGACGCTGACCAAACCGGGCGCACGCTATGAAAGACCGGCTTAGAGCCTAAGGGCGAAATATGATATAGGGGTAATTATGGGGAAAACATTAGCGGAAAAAATCTTTGATACCCATGTGGCGGATCGGCCTTTCGATGATACCTGGGTACTGAAACTGGATCGGGTGTTCTGTCACGAAATCACCACGCCCATCGCGATAAATGACCTTATCGCCAAGGGTATGGACCGGGTCTTTGATCCTGCCAAGATCAAAGCGGTAATAGATCATGTAACGCCGGCCAAGGATTCAAAAACCGCGGAACAGGGAAAAATACTGCGGGACTGGGCCCGGCGGCACAAAATCGCCGATTTTTTCGACATAGGCTATAACGGCGTCTGCCATGCCATTTTCCCGGAAAAAGGATTTGTACGCCCGGGCTTTACGGTGATCATGGGGGACAGCCACACCTGTACCCACGGGGCCTTCGGCGCCTTTGCCGCAGGAACCGGTACCGCGGATCTTGAAGTGGGGATCCTCAAGGGGGTCTGCGCCTTTAAACGCCCCGGCACAATCCGTATCAATCTGAACGGGAAGCTCAGAAAGGGCGTATACCCCAAGGATGTGATCCTGACGGTGATCGCCAAAATCGGCGTGGCCGGTGCGACGGATAGGGTAGTGGAATTCCGGGGTCCTGCGGCGGAAGCCATGAGCATGGAAGGCAGGATGACTATCTGCAACATGGCAGTGGAAGCCGGGGGTACTTCCGGAGTTTGTCTCCCGGATAGAATTACTGTTGACTATCTCTGGCCCTTTATCGGCCCTGATGGCGACAAGACCTATGCAACAAAAGAAGCGGCGTTTAAGGATTTTAACCAGTGGCGGAGTGATGACGATGCGGTATACAGCCGGGTGGTGGATATAGATTGCGGGGTCATTGAATCTTTAGCCACAGTTGGCTATAAACCGGATGAGGTAAAAACCATCAGGGAGCTTAAGGGAAAAGCGGTGGATCAGGTGTATATCGGTTCCTGTACGAATGGGCGCATTGAGGACCTCAGGGAAGCGGCGGCAGTGCTCAGGGGAAGGAAGGCGGCAAATACGGTGCGGGCGATTGTGTCCCCTGCTACCGGCAGTGTTTATACCCAGGCCCTCAAAGAAGGCCTCATCGCCGTATTCCAGGAGGCGGGATTCTGCGTCACCAATCCCACCTGCGGGGCATGCCTCGGAATGTCCAACGGCGTTCTTGCCGGCGGGGAGGTCTGCGCCTCTACCACAAACCGGAACTTCTACGGCCGCATGGGCAAAGGCGGCATGGTCCACCTCATGAGCCCCGCATCGGCGGCGGCAACCGCAGTGGCCGGCGGCATTGCCGGCCCGGAAGATCTTTGACATTAAAATAAATTAACGGAGGAAACAGCCATGAAAACATTCGGAGGAAAAGTTCTATTTCTGGACCGGAACGATATCAACACCGATGAAATTATCCCGGCAAAATATTTAACCGAAATTTCAAAGGAAGCCCTAAAACCCTACGTCATGGAGGACCTCAAGCTTCAGGGTTTCGATCCCAGACGGGATGTTCCCGGAAAGGGGGCCATCCTTACCAGGGCGAACTTTGGCTGCGGCAGCTCGCGGGAACACGCCCCCTGGGCGCTGGAAATGAACAATATCAATATTGTCATCGGTGAAAGCTTCGCCCGTATCTTTCGGCAGAATATGTACAACTGTGGTATGATTGCCTGCGAAATTGAAAACGGAATACTGGATGGGCTCTTCAGGGAATTTGCAGGAACAGATACGATTCTCTCAGTTGATACGGACAAGGCGGCCCTTTCCTTTAAATCGGGAAATAAAGAAAAAACAATCCCCTTTATCCTCAAAGATTTTGAAAAAACGCTCGTTAAAGCAGGCGGCTGGGTTGAATATGCGGCGGCCCATTACTAAAATTAAGAAGGAGACAGAATATGTTTAGCACTACCGTATCACCCCGGTTCGGCGATGTTGACGGATTGGGACACATCAACAATACCGTTATAGCCGCATGGTTTGAACTGGCCCGGAATCCTCTCTTCAGAGTATTCGATCCTACATTGCGTCTTAACCGTGAAACCTGGCCTCTAATCATGGCCCACACGGATTATGACTACATAAACCAGATGTTCCTGCATGAAGAGGTGGAACTAAAAACATGGATTGAAAGGATAGGCAATAAATCCTTTACCCTTTACCACGAAGCCTGGCAGTTGGGTAAACTCTGCGCCAAAGGGCGGGCAGTTATTGTTCACTACGACTTTAAAAACGGATGCACTACCCCCCTTCCGGAAGACAAACGGAAGTTCCTTGAGGAACACCTGTTAAACCGCGAATAGCGGCATTTTTATTCGTGGCGAGGGTTTAATACCCCGCATCTTGCTCAGAATTTCAGCAGAATCCCTACGATGCCCGAGAAGGCTATATAAAACACCGGATGGATTTTAATTTTACGGATGAGCAGAAACAGTACCGTAAAAAGGGCAAGTTCCGGAACACGGATGTGCTGATACCAGCTTTCCGCCTCCCCCTTCCAGAGCGCCGTACTCAGGGCCGGGATACAGGCGGCGCAGAGGAGCCCTGCGGCGGCGGGACGGAGGCCTTGAAACGCCGCCTGTACATATCTGTTTTCTTTAAAAGCCTTGAGCATCCCCGCTACAATAACGATGATGATGATCGAAGGGGTTATAAGGCCTAAGGCGGCAACAATACTCCCCAAAGTCCCGGCGCAGCGAAAACCGGCGTACATGCCCAGGTTTACCCCAATAGCGCCGGGGGAAGACTGGGCCACCGCCAGCATGTCGGGGATCATGTCCGCGGTAAGCCAGGGGGCGGTTTCGGCGAGACGGTAGAGGAACGGCAGGGTTGCAAGCCCGCCGCCGATTGCAAAGAGGCCGATTTTGAAGAATTCAGCATAGAGGACGAGGAGCGTCATGAGGGGTCCCCGCTTCCGGTATCAACAGAATTACTGTTTACTTCCGGGCTGCCTGCGCGTTTGTCTTTTCCGGGCCGGTTGAACAGAAATCCTATGAGTCCTGCGGCGCTTACAACCAGTACCGGAGAAGCGCTCAGTACTGCCGAGAGGCCAAAGGCAATCACAAAAATCGCCAGCGCTTTCAGATCCTTAAAGATGCCCTTCATCATCTTTATCACCGTATCTACAATCAGGGCCCCGACGGCGACCCGGATTCCTCCGAAGGCGCGGGCCACTAAAGGAATTTCCGCATAGTTAGTGAGGAGACCGGCCGCCGCCGTTATCAATATCAGGGACGGACAGATGAAACCCAGGGTGGCCGCCACACCCCCTGCGGGGCCTTTGCGTTTATAGCCGATAAAGGTAGAGGTATTTACCGCGATAACTCCCGGCGTCACCTGGGCGATGGCGTAGTAATCCATGGCCTCCTCCATGGTGATCCAGCCTTTCCTGACGATAAGTTCCTTCTCAATTACCGGAAGGATGGCGTACCCTCCCCCAAAGGTAATGCAGCCAATCCTGACGAAAGTAAAAAACAGGCTGATAAGATCCTTCACCGTATTACTGCTGTTTTGGATAAGCTATGGATAAATGCAGCTCCTCAAGCTGTTTCCTTTCCACCTCCCCGGGACTGTCATCCATAGGATTCTTGGCAAAAGAATCCTTGGGGAAGGCGATTACTTCTTTTATCGAACTCTCTCCGGCCATGAGCATTACGAGCCGGTCAAGCCCCGGGGCAATACCGCCGTGGGGAGGCGCGCCGAATTTTAAGGCCTCGGTGAGGAAACCGAACTTGGCCTCCGCCTCTTCCGGAGGAATGCCCACAATGCTGAAAATCCGCTTTTGTAATTCCCCGTTGTGAATACGGATGGAACCTGAGGCAAGTTCATAGCCGTTGAGCACTAAATCGTACAGGTCCCCCTTGACCGCACCGGGGTCCTTTTCCAAAGTGTCGTGATACTGTTCCTGTGGATAACTGAACATGTGGTGGGCGGCTTCCCATCCGCCTTCATCTTCATTAAATTCAAAAAGGGGAAAGTCCAGAATCCAGACAAACACGAATTGTTCCGCCCCGTTAGCTGAGGCCAATTTCAGATCCCTGCCCAATTTTGACCGCACTGCCCCAAGAGCGGTGTTCGCGATCTTCCGTTTGGAATCGCCCACAATGAGGATGAGATCCCCGCTTTTCGCGCCCAGGCCGGAAGTAATCTGTTTTTCCAGGCCGGCAAAAAATTTAGACGCTCCCCCTTCCAAAACGGGCGCAGCATCACTACCGGAGACTCTCATCCATGCCATACCCTTTGCCTTGTAGATCTTTGCATGGGTCTCCAACTCTTCGATCTGCTTCCTGGAGTAGGAAACATTTCCCATGACTTTGGCAGGCACCACCAGGGCTTTTACCCCGCCGCCGGGGATGGTAACCCCTTTAGACGCGGCAGCGTTTCTGTCCGCCTCACCTTGTGACAAAGCATCCTTGAATGCCTTGAATTCCCCGGCGGCCGTATAGGGAGCAAAATCCTGTATTTCAAGACCAAAGCGCAGGTCCGGCTTGTCCGAGCCGTAACGTTCCAGGGCTTCCTCATAACCCAAGCGGACAAAACGGGCGGGTAATTCTATATCCATCGTTTTTTTGAACACATAGCCCATGAGCCCTTCGGTCATAGCAAGTATATCTTCCCTTCCCACAAATGACATTTCAATATCAATCTGGGTGAACTCCGGCTGCCGGTCTCCCCGGGCATCCTCATCCCGGTAGCAGCGGGCAATCTGGAAATACTTGTCAAAGCCCGCCACCATGAGGATCTGCTTGTAAAGCTGGGGAGACTGGGGCAGGGCGTAGAATTTACCGGGGTAGAGCCGGGAAGGCACTAAGTAGTCCCGGGCGCCTTCGGGGGTGGATTTAATAAAGGTGGGAGTCTCGATTTCGTAAAAGCCCTGCCCGCTCATCCATTCACGTACCGCAAAAGCCGTATCGTTTCTCAGTTTTATCCGCCTCTGCATCCCCAGAGAACGAAGATCCAGATAACGGTACCTAAGGCGCAGTTCTTCTTTCGCATCCGATTCTTCAGAGCCCTCGGCGTCAATCTGGAATGGCAGAACTTCCGACTTGTTCAGAATTACTATCTTACCTGCCGCAACTTCAATCTCACCGGTGGGCATTTCGGGGTTTATCATAGTATCCGGCCTTGCCCTGACCACCCCTTCAACAGCAATGCAGAATTCGTTTCGCAGTTCTCCGCTAACATTTGCCAAACCGGGATCCGCCTCGGAATCAACCACAACCTGGGTAACGCCGTAACGGTCCCGCAAATTGATAAAGGAGATGCCCCCATGGTCCCGCTTCCGGTGAACCCAGCCGTTTAAAATGACCGTCTTACCCTGATCGCCCTTCCTGAGGGCGCCGCAGGTACTTGTGCGCTTCATGTGTTCCATAAGAAAATGATAGCCCGGGAAGCGGGGATATGGCAAGGGGCTCTGTTTTTCTATGGACACGCTGAAAAACTTAAAAAGGCATCAGGTTTCCGAAGATTCGGCGAGTTTTTTTACCTGGTTTATGGCGATCTTTGGATTGGCAATAACCATAGGCCCCGCGATGCAGCCTTCGGCACAGGCCATTACCTCAAGTATATTTCCGGTATTGCGGCCCTCAGCCCATTCTTTCAATGTCTTGAGCCCTTCCTTGTTGAAGCCATTTACGCATACGGGCTTAAAATTTTCAGCCTTCGCCAGATTGCCCTGCACTGCCCCGGCAACACCTCCGGACCAGGGGAAGTTCCTGCCGTACTTTTTCGCGGGGCCGCCGGCATTCGCCGCTTCTTCCCCGGCAGCCGCATCAATACCCATGGCCGTGAACAGGGCGCCGATTTCCTCGGCAGTCAACACATAATCTATCAGGGGATCATCAATGCCTTCTTTGCGTTTTGCAAGACAGGGGCCGATAAAAACCCGCAGATCTTCAGGATGTTCCCGTGCGGCGATCTCCGCGGTGTAATGCATGGGAGTACGGGTATCGGAAACCCGGGGAGCAAGGGCGGGCAGGTGCTTCTTCACCATCTCCATATAGGCAGGGCAGCAGCTTGTGGTCATAAAGGGCTCGCCCTGTTCCATTCGCCCGGCAAATTCCTTTGCCTCCTTCCGGGCGGTAATATCCGCGCCTAAGGCCACTTCGTACACTTCGTCAAAACCCGCCTTTTTTAAAGCCCCGGTGAGCTGCCCCAGGGTCCCCCGGAACTGCCCCGCAATTGCCGGGGCAATCATGACAGAGATTCTGCGCCCCTGTTTTTTTGCCTTGAGCACATCGATGATTTGAGATTTATCCATCATGGCGCCAAAAGGACACTCCCGGGTGCAGTTCCCGCAGAATACGCATTTTTGATAATCCACCCGTTCTTTGCCGTACTCGTCCTTTGTGATAGCCCCCACGGGACAGGATTCTTCACAGGGCACGGGGATTTTAATGATCGCATGAAAAGGACAGGATTGAAGACAGATGCCGCAGTTGACGCATTTACTCTTATCAATGTCCGCATGATTATTGGCTATGGAGACTGCCTTTTTAGGACAGTTCATCTGACAAGGCCGGGCAAGGCAGCCCTGACAGGCATTCGTCACGAGGAACTGTGTTTTGATACAGGCATTGCAGGCATCGTCCAGCACGGTAAGCATGGGCCCTGTCACATGATCCCGCCCAATGGCTTTCCTTACCCAGTCCGCCAGGGAACTTCCGTCATCTTCAAATTCTTCAATGGAAAAACCGAGACGCGCTACAATCCGTGTTCTTAGAATGGCCCGGTCGTGGGATACGCAGCAGCGTATTACCTGGTAATCCTTGCCGCTGGTCATCTTCCACGGAATACGATCGATTTCCTCTTCAAGTTTACCTTCCAGATACAATTTGATGATCGATACTAAAAGATCCCGTTTTATTATGACCGCATTGTTGTTATAGTTCATACACACTCTTAAAAATAGCTTATTTTTATCTGCTTCCCCATGGTTTTAAGATAAGCAGCCAGTTCTTCTATCAATTTCATTTTTAAGACAAAACTGATGCGGGCATCTTCCTTTTGATCACGGTTTACCGCCTTTCCAACAAAGAAATTAATGTCAGTGGCTTCCTCAAACAGCAGTTGTGATATCAGGGAAGCGCCGTCATCTCCACCGGTCCAGTCGGTGTAGTTTTCATTGTTCCCCGTAAAGTCCCGTGCATATTCCGCCACTCTCTGCAGAGTGATAACCCCTTCGGTTACCAAATCAACCCCTTCAATTCTTGAAACCGGGGGAATGTCCGGATCGGAACGGGAAGGAGGAATACTGGCGTCAAGTTTCTGTTTAAGAAATTCTGCGGCAAGATGAGAAGTAGTACCGCCGGAAATAATATGCTTCCCTTCTTTTGAAAAGAAAAGATTCATCATTTTATTGAGATCCTTTGGGTCCTCCGGAGGGCCGATGAGCATATTGACAGGTCTACGGGGGCGGATCTTTACGGTACAAACAGTGGTATCATCCCCCGGCTCGCCGCCGTAAAGGGAATAGCACTTGTTAATGAGCATAGTACTCAGGGTCTTCGCGGTATAACCCGGTTCATAGATGCCCTCCATAAAAGCGGCGATATCATCCCGCTCCCAATCCAGGTTAAGCTCGGGGCCGGTTCCGGCATGGATGGCCCCATCGCTCAAGGCGATAAAAGTATCGCCCTCTTTCAGGGCGACATGGGTCTTATAGATAGTTTTACTGTCGATAGTTTCGACGGTTTTTTGATAATCAAAAGTCTTTCCGTCCCGCAGAAAAATTACCTGCGGATTGTCATACTGGATGATCTCCGCCTCCTGGTTCCGGGTAATTTTAATGATCGTAAAGGTGGAATAGGCGATTCCAAGCTCGCTCCGTACCGGTAATGTGGCGGCGATGGTGGACACGCAATCCTCAACCGTGAGGGAACTTGCCATCATGGTGGAGATAATCTTCGCCGTCAGTGTGGAAAGAATATTCGCCTTTACCCCGCTCCCAAGCCCATCTGCAAGTACAACCACGGTAAAATCGCCTTTGCCCGTTTGGCGCCGGCCGGTCTCCTTATAGCCTTTGGCATCCCGGCCCTTGTGCGCGGCGGAGAACTCGCTCTGGAAAGAATGCGCTATTTCCACATGATCGCCGCAAAGCAGTTCTCCGTGTTTGTTAAGGCTTATATAACCCAGATCGGTACAAAGGCTAGGAGCCTGCCGGACTTGTGAATTATTGCTCCCTAAAGGAGCAATAATTCCTGATAAACTCCTAGGCATCGGACAGGGACTCCTTGAGTTTCGTAAGGGCTATTTTTGTTTCCGCGGTAGTTTCACCTAACAGAGAGGCAATTTCCTGCACTGTCCGCATCTGTTTTTCCACAACTCTATCGGCAATCTCGATAGTTTTTCTGTTGAATTCTTCTTTCTCAGCTTTCATGAACTCTTCTTCTGTTACATCCCGCATGATACACATAATGATGTGGTTGCCCTTATTATAGATAAGAGTCTGATCCACATGTCTTTTATATTCAGGAAGGTACACCCGGTTATTGTAGCTATTGGCCTGTCTCTGGCCTGCCTCTATAAAAGGCAGAGGATCCAGGACGCGCACTACCTGATCCCCCAGTATGTCATGAGCGTTAATATTTAAAAGCGCACAGGCCGCGTTGTTGATCTGCTGCACCTCACAATTCTCATTTACCACTACAATGGCGTTCGGGGTATTTTTGATAATATCATCAGAAAAGGATTCCGCCCGCTCTTTAAGGTAGGGCAGACACATGGTCAGCGTCGCCTTTCCTTCCAGCACCGCCCTTGCCTTTTCCCGGCAGGTATCGTAGCCGCAGCTTCCGCAGTTTAATTCGTGCTCACGGCTGATCTTCCCAAGTTTATGGAGCACCCCCTCTATGGCTTCATCATCAAAATAGATTTTTCTCGGCGCCAGAGACTCAAATTTCTTAAGCAGCGTTTCTGCACTATAATCGAAGACGGGAAAATCTTCCGTGCCGGCAAAACTATTGACGGCGATGTAGTTCCGCACCGGAGCATCCCAGTTTTTACTCATGGCGGGCCCTACGGAACAGCTCCCGGCGCAGGCGGACATTTCGATAAAACAGCGGTTCATCCTGCCCCGGATAACGTCCTCAATATAAAACCTGCAGTTCTCAATACCGTCCACTGACAGGTAGGTATACTCCCTGTTTTCCTTTTTCATGGTACGGAGGATTCCTCCATTGATCGGGAAAAGGCGCTCCAGGGTATGATTATCCTCGGCGCCGGCAGCGCCCGGGGAGCCTCCTCCCGGAGCGGAAACGTCTTTGGAAAATTCTATTTCGATGTTTTCCTTTTTTAGCCATTGCGCAAGCTCCCGGAAGGTGAGCGCACAATCCACCATGCCTGCCGCGGAGTTTTCGGCTTCCGCCTTCTTCGAAATACAGGGGCCGATAAACACGGTTTTTACTTCCGGATTTCGGCGCTTTATGTCAATACCGTGAGCATGCATAGGACTTACCACATGGGCGACGCTTGAAAGCGCTTCGGGATAGTACTTCTGTATTAACTGGTTTACCGTAGGACAACAGGTAGATATAATAACATTCTGCTCTCCCTTGTTTACCAGTACATCGTACTGCTTTTTGACGATAGCGGCGCCGACAGCGGTTTCCTCAACCTCCGCAAATCCAAGTTTCTTGAGCGCGGTTCTCATTGCGCCGATACCGGGACCGCTGAAATTTGCCGCAAAGGACGGAGCCAGGCTTACCCAGACCGGTTTTCCGCTTTTGAGCAGCGTTTCTGCTGTCCCCAAATCGTTCCGCATTTCCTTGGCGTTCTGAGGGCAGACCACAAAACAGTGACCGCAGAGTATACACTCTTCCTGAACGATCTGGGCTTGGTTCTTTTCAAACTTGATCGACTTGACCGGGCAGTGGCGGATGCATTTGTAACATGTTTTACAGTCTGTGGCTTTTAATTTTAGATACTCAGCCATTCAAGGCTACCCCCTTTTTTAGTGAGGAATGAGGAGTTACTAAGCCTCTCGCTTTCCGCTCCTGACTCCTCACTAGATATTCCTATTCGTACTCAACCACAGCAGCCCACTTTAAAAGCAGTTCCTGATCCTCCGCTTTAGCCTTGAGAAGCTGGGAAGCGGCCACAATGGGGATCCACTTATCCACATACTGCCGGGCGGTGTCGCTCTTTTTACAAAAAATACCCAGGTACTTATTCGCCAGATCCGGTTTCTTTGCCAGGTAAAAGTAGAGCCATGTCTGTACCGCATCCGCCGAAGCGTTGCCCTGGGCGGCATGGGACCAGTCGATAATATAGGCCTCGTTGTTTGCGGTAATAATGATGTTGCTGGGGTTAAAGTCGCCATGGCAGAGCTTTGTATGCCGGGGCAGGCTGTCAAGGCGGGTGGAAAGTTCGTACCTGGTAGTGGCGTCAAGTCCCGAGGCCTTTATCTTCCGGTGCAGTTTATCTATCAGCACCGGAAGCCGGGTGGTAGTATGCTTGTGCATTTCAAGCTGAATATCCACAAAACGGTTTAAGTGTTCATCCAGTTTTCCACTTTCCCTTTCGATAATCTCCGCTAAAGTGGCGCCCTCAATATACTCCCATACAATGGTCCACCTGCCGTCAAGCTTCGTAACCTCAAGGATCTTTGGCGTTTTAAGACTTGTCTCCCCTACCGCCGCGAGATTCAGGGCTTCGTTAAATACATCCGATGCCGGATACTCGTTACCCATCACCTTGTAGACCTTCCCGTCTTCCAGATAGATCTTTTTTGCCGGCCGTTCAACGATAATTTTTCTGTCGCCCATCATTTACCTCCTTCGGCGCTTGTAGCGCCGTAATACGCATTAAGGAACATCCGCTTAATTTCACTGATCAAAGGGTACCGGGGATTGGCGCCGGTACACTGATCGCCAAAAGCCTGTTCGCTCATTTCATCAAGACGCGCGAGAAAGTCTTTCTCGTCAATACCATAATCCTTGATGGTCTTCTTAATGCCAACCTCTTCCTTAAGCTTTTCTATAGCGGAGATCAGCGCTTCCAATTTGTCTTCGTCACTCCTGCCCTTAAATCCCAGGGCATCGGCAATTTCGGCATAGCGGGCCAGGGTATGGGGATGATCGTACTGGGGGAAGGTTCCCATCTTGGGCGGCGCTTCTACCGCGTTAAAACGCAGCACTTCTACGATCATCAAGGCATTGGCGATACCGTGGGGCAGGTGGTGGAACGCGCCGAGTTTGTGCGCCATGGAGTGGCATACCCCGAGGAAGGCGTTGGCGAAGGCCATACCGGCGATAGTGGCCGCGTTGGCCATCTTTTCCCGGGCCTTGGGATCATTAGGACCGTTGTTGTACGCCCCGGGCAGGTATTCAAAAATTACCTTCAATGCCTGGATTGCAAGACCGTCGGTATAATCGGTGGCCAGCATGGAAGCATAGGCTTCCAGGGCATGGGTCATGGCGTCGATACCGGAGGCGCTCGTGAGGCCCTTGGGAGCGTTCATCTGGAGGCCGACGTCCACAATCGCCATGTCCGGCATAAGTTCGTAATCCGCGAGGGGATACTTCATCCCGGTTTTCTCATCGGTGATTACCGCAAAGGGGGTCACTTCGCTCCCGGTTCCCGCGGACGTGGGCACGGCGATAAAGTAGGCCTTCTCCCCCATCTTGGGAAAGGTATAGACGCGCTTTCTGATGTCCACAAAACGCATGGCCATATCCTGGAAGTCCGTATCCGGGTGTTCGTAGAGCACCCACATAATCTTCCCCGCATCCATGGCCGAACCGCCGCCCACCGCGATAATAACATCCGGCTGGAAGAGGGTCATCAAGGCCGCTCCCTCCCGTGCGCAGGCCAAGGTAGGATCGGGCTCCACATTGAAGAAGCTTTCGTGTACAATTCCGAGCTCATCAAGCTTGCCGGTTACCGTTTTAGTGTAGCCATTCTGATAGAGAAATTTATCGGTAACAATGAAGGCGCGCTTCTTGCCCATCACATTCTTTAACTCATCAAGGGCAACCGGAAGACAGCCCTTCTTTAAATAGATCTTTTCAGGCGCCCTGAACCACAGCATATTTTCCCTCCGCTCCGCGACAGTTTTAATGTTGATAAGGTGTTTAACCCCGACATTTTCCGATACCGAGTTGCCTCCCCAGGTACCGCACCCTAACGTAAGGGAGGGTACGAGTTTAAAGTTGTACAGGTCGCCGATGCCGCCGTGGGAAGAAGGCGTATTGATCACGATACGGCAGGTTTTCATCCGCGCCTCAAAAGCGGAAAGTTTTTCCTGTTCCGTTACGGTGTTGATATACAGGGAAGCCGTGTGGCCGTAGCCGCCGTCCTTGACAAGCTGATCCGCCTTGTCCAGGGCTTCGTCAAAATTCCCGGCATGGTACATGGCGAGCACCGGGGAGAGCTTTTCGTGGGCAAATTCTTCGGTAAGCTCCACACTGGACACTTCACCGATTAGTATCTTTGTACTCTCAGGAACCGTCACTCCGGCAAGGGAGGCGATAGCGCAGGCCTTCTGTCCCACGATCTTCGCATTGAGCGCCCCGTTAATGATAATAGTTTTCCGCACTTTCTCCGTTTCTCCGGGATTGAGGAAATAGCAGCCCCGGACGGCAAATTCCTTCTTTGCCTCATCGTAGATCTTGTCCAGGGCGATCACCGATTGCTCGGAAGCGCAGATCATTCCGTTATCAAAGGTTTTGGAATGGATGATAGAATTTACCGCCAGTTTAATATCCGCGCTGGCGTCAATAATGGCGGGGGTGTTCCCCGAACCGACGCCCAGGGCGGGCTTCCCTGAAGAATAAGCTGCCTTTACCATGCCGGGCCCGCCGGTGGCGAGGATAATATCCGCTTCCCGCATCACCGTATTAGTCATCTCCAGGCTCGGCTCGTCTATCCAGTTAATAAGCCCCGGAGGGGCGCCGGCGGCAACCGCCGCATCAAGCACGATCTTCGCTGCGGCATTAGTGCACCCCTTTGCCTTGGGATGGGGGGAGATGATAATCCCGTTCCTGGTTTTAAGGGCCAGAATAGTTTTAAAAATTGCCGTAGAAGTGGGGTTCGTCGTAGGAATTACCGCCGCAATAAGTCCGATAGGCTCCGCGATACGCCTGATCCCATAGACCGGATCTTCCTCGATTACCCCGCAGGTCTTGGTATTTTTGTACGCGTTATAAATGTACTCCGAAGCAAAGTGATTCTTTATCACCTTATCCTCAACCACCCCCATGCCTGTCTCGGCCACCGCCTGTTTTGCCAGGAGGACACGGGCCTTGTTGGCCGCCTCGGCAGCGGCGAAGAAAATCCGGTCCACCTGTTCCTGGGTGAAATTTGCATAAACCCTTTGGGCCCCCCGGATTTCCGCCAGCGCCCGATCCAGGGATTCAGGATCCCGAACGATTTCTCGATTTTTTGTTACCATAGCTTAATCCTCATATTTTTATCGATATTAATATATCAATATAAATATACACCATAGGGATCCGTTTTGCATAATACTTAGGAAAAAAAATGAAAAAAAGTGGCGGATAAAGGGAGTTTATTTCAAAATGTCAGATTTTGGAACGAGAACAGATGCCGCCCTCTATATACCTACCGGTAGGTATATAGCCGGAAAGGCGGATGGGCGCCAAATTTATCAAATTGAGAGTGTACCGCCGCTCCATATAGGAGCAAAATTCCCGATTATTGGGTAAATTCCCAAAGGAGCCAGTTTATCGGGAATTTTTGCTCCTATATGGAGCAAAAATTCACAAATCCGGCAGGCTCCTAGCACACCATCATAAACTTAAGTGTTTCCAAGAAAGAGTCCACGGATTATTTTTTTCACTTTTTTCCTCCCTTATTAAAGCAAAATGACTAGTCAGACCCATAGTAGATATGACAGGAGGCGGCCCGTGCCAATCTACCACGCCAAAGACAACAGCTTTAAACAGATCCTGGGAAACAACCAGCTCTTCGTGGAATTCCTTAAGGATTTCATCCCCAGGACATCCTCAGGGATGTCAGACATCCTTAAGGATATTTCCCCGGAGGACATCGAAGACCTCAAGGAACGTTTCATCCCCCTTTTTGAGGAAGCCAGAGACTCTGATACCGTCAAGCGCGTCAGCCTCAAAAACCACCCTCCCCTCTTTGTCATCGCCATCGTGGAACACGAGTCCGCCGTCAACTTTCGTTCCAGTTTCAAGATGCTCCAGTACATCACCCTCGTCCTGGACTTTTACGAGAAAGAAGCAAACGCCGCGGACTCCGGGGCGAGCCTCCGCAAAGGCTTCCGCTATCCCCCGGTCCTCCCCGTCGTCTTTTACGACGGAACCGGCCCCTGGACCGCGGAAACCAACTTCCTCAAGCGCACCGCTCTGAATGATGTATTTGAGAAATACATCCCCAAGTTCGAGTATGAGGTGGTGAGTCTCAATCAATACTCCCCTGAAGAACTAACCCGGTTCAACGACGTGCTATCACTGGTGCTGCTCATCGACCATATCGGGACCATGGAACGGAAAAACCTGTTAAAAGAACTCCACCCGGATTATCTTGAACGAATAGCGTTGAAAATTCCCAAAAACATGAATAA
>JAITNM010000048.1 GCA_031290475.1 Treponema sp.
CCCCGCCAGTTCGGGGTGTTTCTTTGCCAGCATGTCTAGCTCCTCCATCGTTTCGCACTTGAAATACCTGAGCCATGCCCAGAGCCCGCTCCCGTCGTCCGTATCAGGTACCTTGGGTAGTTCAAGTATAACAATTTCCTGCAAATCCGTAAACGGCTTATGCGACCCGGTGTTCAGGAAACGGTAGGTGTTTTTATACCGGCCCGCGGGTTCCTCTGTGAGCAGGGTATAGTTCAGGATGATGACGCTGACGGTGCGCCGGATCTTCCCGTAGGGCTCCCCCGCGTTCAGCTGTTCGGTGACGAGCTTGCCCTGGTAATACAGGGTCCGGGGAACAATATCGGCGCCGGGGGCGACCTGGACCTCGACGTGAAGCACCTTGCCGGACACCGTGCTGATTCGGATGTCGACAACGCCCGACTTGTCCTTCCGCCATCCGCGGCGCAGGTGCGGGTCGACGATTCGCATGGAGCGGCATTCGGCGGGGTCGAGGTCAAGGACCGCCCTGAGGAGCGCCGCGGTGTTCCCGATGACCTTCTGGTGGCCGAAAACGTTCTTGACCATGAAGTCGGCCAAGGGGGATATAAATTGGCGTCGCAAGTTTTTTCCTCCTGTTTATATAAGGGGAATGGCTTGCCGTTTTGCTTTAATTCGGAAGGGATTTTGTGAGGTCTGTGGTTTTATTTAGAATTTTGGCCTTACAGGGAGCCCCGGTAGACTCCCAGGAAGTAGAAATCTTCGGTTTCGGCTTTAAGGGCTTCCAGGACCGCGGAAAAATCTTCTTCGGTTTCAGGCAGATTGAGGTCCACATAAAACTGATATTGCCATGGCTTTCCCTGGATGGGGCGGGATTCGAGTTTTGAGAGGTTAATGCCCCTATCGCTCATGATCTTAAGGCAGGAAAAGAGGGCGCCGGGCTTGTCGGGGACGGAAAACACCAGGGAGGCCTTGTTCGGTTTGCCCTGGCCAAGGCTCGGCGGGACCGGGGCGCGACCGTCTTCATTTTTCCGGGCAATGATTACAAAGCGGGTGTAGTTCAGGGGATTAGTCTCGATCCCCGCCTTGAGCACCTTGAGGCCGTGGGCGATGGCGGCGGCTTCCCCGGCGATGGCGGCGACCTTGGATTTGTGTTCCTCAGGCTCTTTGAGCAAAGAGGCCACCGCCGCGGCAGTATTGTAGTAGGGTTCCAGCACCCAATCGTATTTTTTAAGAAAATCCTGACACTGGGCAAAACCCTGGGAATGGCTTCGAACTTCGATAATCGAATCCAGACCGGCGCTCTCCCAGGCAATAAGGCAGTGAACGATTCTGAGTTTGAGTTCCCCTACCACGGTAATATCCGGATAGCGGAGGAAGAGATCGTAATTTTCATGGATGGAACCGGCAAGGCTGTTCTCCACAGGCACCACGCCGAAACCGGCGCTTCCGTCCAGGACGGCGTCAAACATGGCGGCAAAGGAGGGGCAGGAAAGGCGGGGGGCGTCTTCCCCAAAGGCCCGCATCAGGGCCTGTTCCGCAAAGGCGCCGCTTTCGCCGGAAAAGGCCGCAGGCGGTTCCCCGGCGGCCTGAGTTCCGCCGCCGTCCGCCCTGACGCCTTTTGCCGCGCCCACCGGGGCTCCGGCGGCAGAGGCGCTCCCGGTCTGGGGCCGGGGGGTACGGAGCAGCTCTTTCCCCACCACCGGGGCCAGGGCCTCTATGTCCCGCATGAGGCGTTCGAACTGGGAGGGGTAGAGGGACTGGGGGCCGTCGGAGAGGGCGCTGTCCGGATGGAGGTGGACTTCCACGGTGAGCCCGTCAGCGCCGGCGGCTACCGCGGCAAGGCCGGCGGAAGAGACCATGGCCCGTATACCCACGGCATGGCTGGGGTCCACGATCACCGGGAGATGGGAGAGGCGCTTAACCACGGGAATGGCGGAAATGTCCAGGGTATTCCGGGTATAGGTCTCGAAGGTACGGATACCCCGTTCGCAGAGCACCACGTTCCGGGTTCCTGACGCCAAAAGGTATTCAGCCGAAAGGAGCCATTCCTCGATAGTCGCGGAAGGTCCCCGTTTGAGGAGCACGGGCTTTCCCAGGGCGCCCACTTTTTTAAGGAGCTCAAAGTTCTGCATGTTCCGGGCGCCGATCTGAAACATGTCGGTTAAATCTTTCATTTGAACAGCCAGTTCGGAGGACACCACCTCGGTCACGATGGGCATACCCTGGGCTTCTCCGGCGGCCTTCATGTACTCAAGGCCCTGCATACCCAGGCCCTGGAAGGCGTAGGGGCTGGTACGGGGTTTGTAGGCCCCGCCCCGGAGCAGGACCGCCCCGGATTCCCGTACCTGGGCGGCGGTCTCGAAGATCTGTTCCCTGCTTTCCACCGCACAGGGCCCGGCAATAATCGTAATCCGGGAGCCGCCTATCTTGACCGCCGTTCCGGAAGCGGGGTCGCCCACGGTGACAATGGTATCTTCGGTTTTTGTCTCCCGGGAAGCCAGCTCGTAGGGCTTGGAAGTAGCGGCGACCCGTTCCACCCCCGGAAGCAAGGTCAACTCCTGAATGTCAACGGAACCCTTGCCGGAAGCCCCGATAACCTCGTCATCCCCAAGGATCTGTTCCCGGATACCGAACCCCCGCTCTTTGAGGAATGCGCGGACCATTTCTTTATCGTGAGAAGAGATGCCTTTGGACAATATGACAATCATGGTAAACCCCTGCGTGTGTTTTTGGCGAAGAGCCGCTCTAGTTTAACAAATTATGGGAAGGTGTTCAATTGTATTTTGCGGTTACTGGAAAAATAATTGACACAATGGAATAATTACTATATAATTACATTAAGGGGTATAAAATTATGCTTGTTTCGGTTGTTCCTATTGGAAATTCTAAGGGCATTAGGATTCCTAAAAGCATTATTAATGAATTTAATATTGAGGACAAATTGGAATTACAAATACATAATGATGAAATAATTTTAAAACCAATTGTCAAAAAACCTCGTCAGGGATGGGAAGACGCTTTCAAAAAAATGCATAAAAACTCAGATGATATTTTACTATTACCTGATAGCATTGAGAATGATTTTAATTGGGAATGGTAATGGAACAGTATGATATTCTTCTAATAAATCTTGATCCAACAATAGGGCACGAGATCAAAAAAATACGGCCATGTGTATTAATTTCACCTGATGAAATGAATAATATTATTTCTACAGTAATTATTGCCCCAATGACGAGTAAATCACACAATTATCCAACTCGTATAAAAGTTAAATTAAAAGGAATCCCAGGATGGGTAGTTTTAGATCAAATAAGAGCTGTAGACAAGATAAGAATTATAAAGAAAATAGGTAAGTTGAATTCAAAAAACATTGAAGAAATGAAAAAGATAATAAAAGAAATGTTAGTTGAATAAAATAGTCAAGAGGTTACTCTGCGCGGTATACTTTTCTGTCGTTTAATTGCTGAACCGGCCTGCTGTTCCCCGCATAGATGGCTTTAAACGCATTAATCTGCGCCTCTGATAATTCGATTGTACGGGCAAAAACACTCCATTTGACCCCTTCTGTACACGGCGGAGTTGTTAGAGAACCGTCATAGCGGTACATAGCTTTTTCAGCGGGCAATAAGTCCTCAGGGTTAAAGGATTCCGGAGTCTCCATTAAATCTTCTTCAGAGGTAATTGTTTTTGGCAATTTGCCGAAGGTTTCCTTTAACGCCGGATTCTCCCGCCCTTGGGCAATTAAAATTCCAACTACCGCAACAGCGCCTTCGGCGTTCTTATGCACCAGGTGAGCCTCCATGTCAAAACTTTTGCCGTCAACGGTATGTTCGCCGGGCAAATGAAAATGTATCTGCTGCAATATAAATTTACTGTCATCAATAATTATATAATTGCTATAATCCGAAGGCGCGATCTCAATGGTGTGCCCGTTATTTTCAATTTTAAAATAAACTGTATGATAATAAAACGAAAGTTTTTCCGCCGTATCCGCCGGTACAAGATCGGCAGTAATAATGTTTACCGGAGATTGGGCCTTGCCGTCTCTTGCAGCCGTGTAAGCGGGATCCAGGGTATGCCAGTATTCCGGTCCGGTTTTACCGGTATAGCCCCAATGATTTTCTTCCGCCTGCCCTTCATGGACGGCGGTAGTAGCGCATGAGGTTTGAAACAGCAGCAAGACTGCAACAATTAGCGGAAAATACCTTTTTTTGTTTTTTAAGCCGTACATTCTCATCATATACTCCATAGATTTGTCTTTATTATGATTTTCAGGGAAGCCCGTTCCAGGCGGTCGTTAATGGCCGGCCCGAGGCCCGCGCCGGGGGCGCGCTCGGCGTGGATACGGGCAAGGCCCAGGGCGTCAAGGCGGTGCAGGGCCTGAAACAGGCCGGCGGCGGCTTCAACGGCGGAGGCCGCCCCGGAAAGGCTTTGAACCGCGGCGGCGGGCCCCGCGGCGTTTGCCGGCAGTGATTGTGATTCAAGCCAGGTCTCGCAGGCGGCGGCGCTGAAAAACAGGTAGCCTTCCTGCGCATTATACGGCAGCGCCGCCATCTCCTGCGGGGTATGCAGCAGTAATGGTGTGCGCGGCGCGTAGTGGCTTTTAAGCCGGCCGGGGGAAGATACGGGGAGGGAACCGGCCCCGGCTGCGCCGGAACCGGACAGCACCGGCCCTATGAGCGCCTCTATTGCTTCCCGGGGAGTGCCGCCGGGGCGCAGGATACGGGGCGGACCGGCGCTTAAATCCAGCACCGTGGATTCCACCCCCACCCGGGCAGGGCCGCCGTCAATGATGAAGTCTACCCGCTCCCCGAGTCCGTCTTTTACGTGCTCCGCAGTGGTGGGGGAAAGGCCGCCGAAAGGGTTGGCGCTGGGGGCGGCCACTGCGCCGGTAGATAAGGCGATGAGATGCTGCGCCACGGGATGGGCGGGAAACCTGATGGCAACGGTGGGGAGGCCGCTCGTGGCAAGGTCCGGCACTTCGGGACGTTTGGGCAGAATAAAGGTAAGGGGGCCGGGCCAGAGCTTTGATGAAAGGATGGCAAAGTTACCGCGGACCTGGGCGGAAAGGACGTCCAGGTTGGCGACACGGGCCGCGGCGCCCGGTTCGGCGATGTGGATGATGAGGGGGTCGAAACGGGGGCGGCCCTTGGCCTCGAATACCCGGGCCAAGGCCCTGCTGTCAAAGGCGGCAGCGCCGAGGCCGTACACGGTTTCTGTGGGAAAGGCCACAAGGCGGCCCTCCCTGAGGGCGTCCGCAGCGGTTTTAATGTCATCATCACCTGTTGAAAGTATCGTCATAGCAGTATTACTGTCAGAACCAGTCCCGGCGCTTGAAAAAGATGAGCATTCCCCCGGCGATAAGCAGCATAATCCCCCAGGTGATAGCATACGCGTAGGGGTAATCCAGCTCGGGCATGTACTTGAAGTTCATGCCATAGACCCCCACGATAAACGTGAGGGGGATGAACAGGGTAGAAATGATGGTGAGCACCTTCATCACATTATTCATCCTGGCGGATACTACGGAAAAGTTCACCTCCATTACACCGGATACCAGTTCCCGGTAAGTTTCCACGGTTTCCGCCGCCTGGATCACATTTTCGTAGAGGTCCTTGAAGAAGGGGTCCAGTTCATCGTTTAAAAGGGGAGATTCCATTTTCAGCAGGAGAGAAAGACTTTCTCTCAAAGGCCAGATAACCCGGCGTATGTGGAGAAGCTGCTGTTTGATCTTCTGGAGCTCGGGGATAAAATTGGCGTCCCGGTCATCTACCGCCCGGTCTTCAAAATCTTCGATCCGCACCCCAATATGTTCCAGGATGGAAAAATATTCGTCCACCACCGCATCCATGAGTACATAGGACAAGTAGTCGGCGCCCATCTTCCGCACCCTGCCGATGTTGTTCAGGATGCGCTTGCGGATGCCGTCAAAGGGATCGCCGGGCAGTTCCTGAAAACTGATCACCGTATCCTCCCGAATCACCAGGCTCACCTGATCAAAGATGAGGTCTTTTTCGGGGAGGGCGAACCGTTTCCCCTCCCGTGAACCGCCCTCCGCCGGGACTGGGGGACGATCCTCCTTCCGGCTGATGGCCTTAAAACTGATAAAGAGGTAGTGGTCGAATTCTTCCACCTTCGGCCGCTGTTCGGTATTGAGGATATCTTCCACGGTAAGGGCATGAATGTTGTATACCTCCGCAAGGCGGTGAATGGCCTCGAAATTGTCCAGTCCGTCCACGTTTATCCAGGTGATCCCCGCAGGGTTTTTATAGGAGAGGAGTTCTTCCACAGTGGCGGCGGTCTGTTTCCAGGAACCCACCGGATCATAGCCGATGATTGAAAGATCCATACAAAACGATACTATGAGATTAAATAGGGTTTGTCCAGAACACAGAAACTGGGGGGGTTGCTGGTGATACACTTGGGGAATGTGGTATCCTTTTCTTTATGGGACCCCTGCCATTTCATCCGCTTATAAACGCATGGTTTACCGAAACCTATGGGAAACCCACCGCAGTTCAGGAGGCCGCATGGCCCCTTATTGCGGAGGGGGAACATGTCCTCGCCCTGGCGCCCACAGGGAGCGGCAAGACCCTTACCGGTTTTCTGGCCGCCATCTCCCGATTCTGTGAGGGCGTCTATCCTGAGGACAGGCTTTCTGTTCTCTACATTTCTCCGCTTAAGGCCCTGAATGAAGACATAAAACGAAACCTTACGGAACCCCTGGCGGGTATCCGCCGGTATTTTGAACAGGCAGGCGAGTGTTTTCCGGCAATCCGGGCGGAAACCCGTTCCGGAGACACCCCCCAGGCGGAGCGCCGGCGTTTCCTTATCCACCCCCCTTCCATTCTGGCCCTTACCCCCGAAAGTCTCGCCATCCTCCTCCTCAATCCCAGGGGCAGAGAGGTTCTTTCCTCGGTACAATACGTAATACTTGATGAGATCCATACGGCTATTGGGACTAAACGGGGCTGCTTCCTTTCCTGTCAGATAGACCGGCTCGCCATGGCAAGCGGGGAGTTTCAGCGGGTCGGCCTTTCCGCCACGGTACGGCCGGCGGAAACGGCGGCGGATTTTGCGGGAGGACTCAGAAGAACCGGTACCGGCGCATGGGAAAAACGGAAGGTACATATTGTCTCTCCTCCTTCGGAAAAGAAGATCAGCCTTTCCGTGGTATTTCCGGAATTGCCCTCCGAAGCAACAACGCCGGAACCGGAACGCTACGGCAGACGCTATACGGCATTGGTTCATTTTATCCTGAACCGTATCAGAGAAAATCGTACCGCGGAACATAAGGGTACGATCCTGGTATTTACCGATTCACGGCGGCGGGCGGAGCGAATCGGTTTTCTTCTTAACCGGCAAGCGGAAAACCTGGAGGATTTTGACGGAAGCCCTGCGGCCTATACCCATCACGGTTCCCTCTCCCTGGAAGTGCGCCGGGCGGTGGAAAAGGGACTGGCCGCAGGGGAGATCCCCTGTGTGGTTGCAACCTCCTCCCTGGAACTGGGAATTGATATCGGCAACGTGGATGAGGTGATCCTCGCGGGAAGCCCCGGCTCTTCCGCCACAGCCTTGCAGCGCATAGGCCGTTCCGGCCACCGCGTAGGGCTGGCAAGCAGGGGCTTTCTCTGTCCTTTTAACGGGCTGGATCTGATCCAGGCCGCCGCCCTTGCGGGAGCGGTGGAAGATCGGGAATTGGAAGAGACCGGAACGGTGGAAAATCCTCTGGATATTCTTGCCCAGATCATTCTTGCCCTTTGTGCGGAAAATGAACGGAACGAAGAAGAACTCTACGAACTGCTCCGGGGTTTTTATATTTACCGGAACCTGTCCCGGTCCGCCTACGACGGGGTGGTACGGATGCTTGCGGGAGCTTACGAAGAAACCCGCCTTCGGGAACTTAAGCGGCGGATCTTCCGGGATACGGTCACCGGAACGCTTACGGCGGCGCCTGGAACGCTTCCCCTGCTGTACTCCTCCGGGGGGGTTATTGCGAGCCGGGGTTATTATTCCCTGCGGCTGGCTGCCGGCGCCGGTGGCATTGCAGGCGGCGCGGAGAAGGCGCCTGTCAAAATCGGTGAATTGGATGAGGAATTTGTATGGGAGCGGGCCCTGGGGGACTGTTTCGATTTCGGCGGCCGTTCCTGGCAGATCACCGCCATTGGACCTGAGGCGGTGGAAGTGATCCCCTTCTCCCAGGGGGCGGGATATGCCCCCTTCTGGAAAGCGGATTCCGTGTCCCGAAGCCCTGTTCTGGCCCGGCGGAGCCTGGAAATTATGGATAACCGTAACCGGGAGAACGGTTCTTCCCAAGAGAGGGCAGTAAAAATACCGGACTTTTCCCCCGAAGCCCTGGCGGGGCTGGAAAATTTCCTTTCTGTCCAGGGATCGGTTCAGGGAAAAGTGCCGCTGCCGGGACCGGATTTTATCCCCATCGAAATCATCGACGATCCCGCCGGCCGGGGGGATGCCTATCCTGTTATCCTCCACACCTTTCGCGGCGGGGCAATCAACTATCCCCTCGCTATGGCCATGGCCCGGGATCTGGAAGCTGAATACGGGGTACGGGTGGAGTCGGTTCCCGATAACAACGCGGTTCTTTTAAGACTCCCCCGATCAATCCTGGGGGAACCGGCAGTTATAATAGAAGAAAGTCTCCGGCATTTGGGAAAGGAAGGGATTGGAGAAAGGCGATTCCGGGAACAGCTGGAATCTTCCGGCGTTTTCGGCGCCGCTTTTCGGGAAGCGGCGGAAAGATCCCTCCTCATGCCCAGGTCTCCTTTTGGAAAACGGATCCCCCTCTGGGTTATCCGGCAAAGGTCAAAGCGTCTCTTTGATGCGGTAACCCCCTACCGGGACTTTCCTGCCACAGCTGAAGCCTGGCGTACCTGCATAAACGAAAAATTTGACATGAAGGGTTTCGCTGTTCTCCTTGACGGTATCGGCGATGGAACCATTAGTACCGGTTACTTTAAGACCCGCCTGCCCAGCCCTTTTGCCAGAAACCTCGCGTGGGCTGAAACCAATACCCTCATGTATGAATACGACGAGCGGCCGGACTTGAAAGGCCCTCCTTCCCGCAATTCCCCTTCGGGACCCTCCCTTTCGGATGAGGTCATTGCCGAAGCCCTGGGGAACGCTGCTTTCCGGCCTTCCCTCTCCCCTGACTTGGTGAAGGATTTCGGCGCACGGCTCAGGCGGGAACTTTCCGGCTGGGCCCCCGAAGACGCCCTTACCCTCTGCGAATGGGTAAAAGAACGGATCGCCATTCCCATGGACGGCGAAAATGGGGAATGGGAACGGCTCCTTGAAGCCGTTCCCCAGGAACTCCGGGCGGAATGGGAAAAGGATCGGACCCTGGGGAACAGACTTTTTTTGATCCGTCGGGAGGGGTTTGCCCCGGTCATGGTTCACCGGGATTGGGCAAAACGCTGGAAAGAGGATACCCCCGTCCAACTGGCGGAGGACTGCCTGCAATCCTGGCTCCGGTTTGAAGGGCCCCTCCCCTTTTCCCGGATCAGCGCGGTTTTCGGCCTCTCCGGATCGGAAGCGCAAACCGCCGCCGATGTCCTCGCGGAAGCGGGAGAACTTACCCGGGATGTGACGGTGACGGAAGGGGCCGGGACTGCCGCCGGCGTATACTCCGGCGGCGGCCTTGTCTGCGACCGGGAGAACCTTGAACTCCTCTTCAGGCTTTCCCGCAAAAAACAGAGGCCCCTGGTTAAAGAACGGCCGGCCCGGTTTCTCACCCCTTTTCTTGCCCGGCGCCAGGGAATTTTACCCCCCCATCTCCAGCAGCCGGAAAACATCCCCAAACCCTGGGATAAGCTTGCCGGTTTATGCGCGCCGGTAAAACTATGGGAAACTGAATTCTTCCCTGTCCGCTGCACTGGTTACCAGGGGGAAATTCTGGACCGGGAAATCCGTGAGGGGAAACTCCTCTGGTATGGGGCGGGGAAAGAAAAGGGCGGTTTCTGCGAACCCCTGGACCTTGATTTGGCGCTGCCCCCGGCCGCCCTTGTTTTTCCGGGGAACCTGACCGCGGATTTTTTTGATACCCCCCGAAGTTTCTGGGAAATAAAGGAAGCCATGATAAAGGCTTTGGGAGAGTCCCTGGAAAAGGGAATTCCTGTTCCGGACAGCAGGGCCTGCGCCGAGGCGCTCTGGCAGGCGGTGTGGAAGGGGGGCCTTTCCTCCGATTCCTGGGAACCCCTGCGCCGGGCATTGGAAACCGGTTTCGTCCTCCCGGGAAGCGCCGCTGAAACAGAACCGGCCCTGCATTCCAGGTCCTTTGGCAGAACCCTACGGGTTCCTAGGGCTATCCGGGAACGCTGGCGGGCCGGTTCCCCGGTGCCGGGCAACTGGTTCTCCCTGGCCGGGGGATTTGATGATGCCGGCAAGGGGCTTGATTTTCCGGCGGCCGGCCCTCTGGAGGAAGAGGAACTCAACAAAGACCGGGTCCGGTTACTCCTGGGCCGATGGGGCGTCCTCTGCCGGCCCCTCCTGGAGCGGGAAACGCCCCTGCTTTCCTGGTCCCGCCTCCTGCCGGCCATGCGGCGGATGGAGCTGGCCGGAGAACTTGTGGCAGGCCGGTTCTTTTCCGGGATCAATTCACTGCAATTCGCCTCCCCCCGGATTGCGGAAGAACTGGAAGAAGCGGAAGGAGAACAGGGGATCTTCTGGATGAACGGAGCGGATCCTGCAAGCCCCGCAGGCCTTGCCGCCGCCGGTCTCGATCCGCATCTTCCGGCGAGGCTCCCTTCTTCCCGGCTCTGCTTCCGGGGCGCCGAACTTATCGCCCTTTCAACCCGGAGCTGCAAAGATCTGGAGATAGCCCTCTCCCCGGAAGATCCCGATTTGCCGGAAGTTCTGAATTTCATCACCTTTCCCAAAAAACGGACAGTACATCCGGAGAAGAAAATCGTTATTGAAAGGATAAACGGAAAAAGCGCAGCATCCGGAGCTTACGCGGATATCCTGAAAGAAACAGGGTTTGTAAATGACCGGGGTAAACTGGTTTTGTGGTGAAGCGCCGGCCCATGGTCCTTTGTGCTTCCCTGGGAGCCTGTCGGACTTGTGGATTTTTGCTTGGTATTAAAGCAGACGGTATAATAAATTTCCTCTCGAACGAACCTCCGATCCAGAAATGGCTCTGCTTTTCCGATACCGCGCAGCTTGCTGCGCGGAGGTTCATCAATTTTATACCCATCACAAACCACATAACACTATCGGTGTTTTTTGCATCCCTCAGCCATGAAAGTACATTGTTTTCCATCGTCAGATTAATTGACCATGTCTTGCCGTGGTATCCCAGAGCCATTTTTGGAAGCAATGCGGACGTAAAAAACCATTGAGTATTATTGATGTTTAGACTTGCGTTAAATCCGGCAATAAAGTGAAGATTTAAAAATATATTAGTTTTTGAACCGGCTCATTCAACAATCTCCTGCTCACAAAGATAAAGTTCTCAGATTTTTTTGCCCCCTAAGGGTCATTCGTAGTAGACAGAAGACGCGTTATGCGCAGCCGGGGGCGGCCGGCGCGGGACGGGGCCGCTCGCGGGGCGAGCGGGGGGAGGGGCGCTGCGGAAACCTGTGCTAAATCCCCCCTTTTTTGATGAAATCCGGTCCGGCGGGCCCCCGCCTGGATAAAGACGTGTATCGCCCAGTTCGGAAACCGGCAAAACCGACTTGGCGGCCTTTTATAGAAAACCGGGACAGTATACCCCGAAGATATTTCCCTAAAGTAACTATTCAGCCGGTTAGGCGTCAGGCAATGCCCCGTAGTACTAGTCATGAGACAACTCTTTATGGTATGATGAAATA
>JAITNM010000073.1 GCA_031290475.1 Treponema sp.
GCAAGCCAGGGCAATGAGCGCGCCGGCGGACCAGCTGACCCCCATGGAACTATCCCCCGAATTGACCCAGGCAATGGTATGGGCGTTCTTTATGGAAGTGATAAAAGAGGTAATCTGCAAGGCTGAATCCACCCGGCCGCCAAAAGTATCGATTTCGAAGATGATGTATTCAGCGCCTCCGGCCAGGGCTTTCCGCCCTTCCCGGCGTACAAAGGCGGTCAAAGAGGGCTCAATATCCCCCTGAACCGGAATAATCCAGGTCTTGCCGCTTTTCCCGGCAGGAAGGACAGTATCCGCGTTTTGGGAAACAAGGACCTGTACGACAAAGGCAAAGAAAAGGCAGGGCAAGAGCCGTTTGTATGGAAAACCCGAATGAGTCATACTCATAGTATAGACGATTTTTCTTTATTATACACTGGTAACGCTGATTAACTTACGGTACTTGCGTAATCCGGCAATATAGAACAAAATATCTTTTGTTAATTTGAGGTTTTTTAAAATCAGATATAAGGGAGAGGAGATTATGCCCAGAGTTCTAAATCCGGTACTTACCGGTTTTCACGCGGATCCGTCAATGATTCGCGTGGGTGACACTTATTATATCGCCAATTCTACTTTCGAATGGTATCCCGGTGTAGAAATTCACCAGTCGAAGGATATGCGGATCTGGGAGAGCGTGCCGTCTCCCCTTGCGGAAAAACGATTGTTGGATATGACCGGCGAGATCGCATCCTGCGGAATCTGGGCGCCCTGCCTTTCGTATTCCGACGGGCTTTTTTATCTCATCTATACCAATGTTCGCAACTGGAACATCGGCCCATGGAAGGATACGCCCAACTTTCTTACTACCGCCCCTGCCATTGAAGGGCCATGGTCCGACCCGGTATTTCTCAACGCTTCCGGGTTTGACCCGTCCTTCTTCCACGATGATGACGGGAAGAAATGGCTTGTCAACATGGAGTGGGATTGGAGGGGCGCTCCCGAGCCCGCCACCGGACAGTTTTCCGGCATTCTTTTGCAGGAATATTCTCCTTCGGAGAAAAAGCTCACCGGGCCTATCCGCAAGATTTACCAAGGTTCCGAGCTGGGTCTTGTTGAAGGGCCCCACCTTTACAAACGGAACGGCTGGTACTACATTTTTGCCGCGGAAGGCGGAACGGCTTACCACCACGCCGAAACTGCCGGCCGTTCCCGCAGTCTATCAGGCCCCTATGAAATGCACCCGCATAATCCGCTCATCACTTCTTACGGAGGGCCGGCCCAGCCTGTACAGAAAGCGGGACACGCAAGCTGGTGTGACAGTCCGGACGGCAGATCCTATATTGCGTTCCTCTGCGGGCGTCCGCTGCCGGGAACGAAAAACTGCGTCCTTGGCCGGGAAACTTCTATTGTTGAAATCGAATGGCACGAGGACTGGCCCTATGTCAAACCGGAACCAGGTAAAAGCCGTTTCGTGGAGGGCTTGGCTCAGAATTATCCCACGGCAAGTTTTGCCCCGCCCGGTGTTTCCGATACCGATACGGAAGTTGTTCCGCCGGTTTCGACTTCCTATTCCAGAATATATAAATTCGACGGTTCGGAAAAACAGACCGGCAGGCTGGGTCTGCCCCTTGATTTCAAGACCCTCCGTAACGAGCCCGATCCGGCTGTCTATTCCCTCTCCGCCCGTAAAGGATTTTTGCGCCTGCGCGGGGGCGAGTCGCCGGCGTCCCATTTCCATCAAACCTTGCTTGCCCGGCGTCAGACGGATTTTTCCTTTAGCGCCGAAACACGTATGGAGTTTTCTCCAAAATACTTTCAGGAGTTTGCCGGGCTTATCTGGCGCTACGATGAGCCGAATCAATACCTCCTCTCCGTATCCCATGATGAAAAACTCGGAAAGATCCTCCTTGTTCAAACGATGATAGGAAAGTCTTTTATGAAGTACAACCCGATCCCCGTACCCGATGGCGGTATTTGGCTTGGGCTTACCGTTGATCAGCATAAAGGCCGTTTCCGTTATTCCCTGGATGGCAAGACCTGGAGGGCCACCGGTCCGGCGCTGGACGCGGCGGTGCTTTCGGACGAGTATTACACCCTCGGTTTTACCGGCGCCTTTGCCGGCATGTTCTGCGCCGATCTTGCCCGTTACTCGGCATATGCGGACTTTGAGTATTTTTCATACACAGCGGGATAATTCCCTTTATTTATAATAGACAGCCTCGCGGTTCCACCGTGAGGCTGTTGTTCCCGGGTTACAGGCCTAAGAGGTACTGGTTGAAGATGTTTTCAAGGTATTCCTGTTTACCGCTCGTAAGGCCGGTCTTGCCGTAGCCCGCCTTGGTCCCGATACCGGAGAGGGCCTCCAGGGTAAGGCCGCCCTTTTCGAATTGAGCGCCATCGCCGGAATCGAAGGACGAGTAGCGGTTCTTTACAAATCCGGCGATTTTTCCATCGGTGATGACCCGGTTGGCTATTTCAAGACCCGCCGCAAAGGCGTCCATACCGCCGATGTGGGCGATAAAGAGGTCCGCAGGATCTACAGAATTGCGGCGGATTTTGGCGTCGAAGTTGAGGCCGCCTGTAGTAAAGCCGCCGACTTTCAGGATGGATAACATGGCCGCCGCGGTCTCGTAGTAGCTGTTGGGGAACTGATCCGTATCCCAGCCGTTCCGGGGTTCGCCGCGGTTTGCGTCTACTGAGCCGAAGAGGCCTGCCGCCGCCGCGGTTTCCAGTTCGTGGGCAAAGTCGTGGTTTGCCAGTTCCGCGTGGTTGGCTTCGATGTTCAGGCGGAAATCCTTATCAAGGCCGTAGTAGCGGAGAAAGCCGATGACCGTTTCAGTGTCGAAATCGTACTGGTGTTTCGTGGGCTCCATAGGCTTGGGCTCAATATAGAAGGCGCCTTTGAATCCCTGCTTGCGGGCATAGTCCCGTGCGATGGAAAGGAATTTGGCAAGGTGATCCTTTTCCCGTTTCATGTCCGTGTTAAGGAGGCTCATGTACCCTTCACGGCCGCCCCAGAAAGTGTAACCCGCGCCGCCCAGCTTGATGGTGGCGTCAATGGCTGCCTTTATCTGCGCCGCCGCCAGGGCAACTACGCCGAATTCGGGATTCGTAGCGGCGCCGTTCAGGAACCGGGGGTTGGTAAATATATTGGCAGTTCCCCAGAGCAGTTTTACTCCCGTTGCGTCCTGGTACTTCTTGGCCTTATCGGTTATGGCAATAAGGTTTTTTTCACTTTCCGCAGGGGTCTCGCCTTCGGGGGCAATATCCCTGTCGTGGAAGGCGTAGAATTCCGCGCCGAGCTTGGTGATAAATTCGAAAGCGGCGTCCAGTTTGTGCTCCGCCCCTTCCATCGGGGTTTTTGCATCCGTTTTCCAGGGATGGATTATCGTTGATGCGCCGAAAGGATCAGTGCCGTCAGCACAAAAACTGTGCCAATAGGCAACAGCAAACTTGAGGTGATCCTTCATCTTCTTGCCGCCTACAACTTTTTCAGCATCGTAGTACTTAAATGCCAGGGGATTATCGCTTTTAGGCCCCTCGTACTTGATCTTTCCAATACCGGGGAAATATTCTTTACTCCCCACAAAATAGTCCGCCATAGATACCTCCAAAAAATTTAGGGCTGTTACAAAATGTTAGATTTTGAAACAGCTTCCTTAAGATTTATATAAGGGACTTAATGCCCCAAGATACCGGGAATAATCGGCATAGGCCTTGTTGTAGGCCGCAACCGATACGGGATCGGGATTGACCGTAACGCCCCCTTCCAGGGCTACGTGAGAATCCACCAGGGATTCTATCTTTGCGTTGGGATCCCTCTGCCGTTCAACCGCCCATAGCGCCTGAACAGCCCCGCCCATGGCGGCGGCTTCTTCGCTCGCGGGGATACGCACCGGAAGGTTCGTCACATTGGCGGCTATGTTCTGCCAGAGCGAGCTCTTGGCGCCGCCGCCGGTAAGCCGGATTTCCCTGGCCTTGTAACCCAGCTCGTTAAAGCCCTCAAGGCCGATACGCATACCGAAAATGGCCGACTCCAGGGCGGAGCGGGCCAGATTTTCCCGCTTAAAGTTCGCAACGGTGATCCCGTTAATGCTGGCCCGGCCGTTGGGCAGGTTCGGGGTACGTTCGCCGTTGAAGAAGGGCAGTACCACTATGCCGTTGGCGCCGATGGGGGATTTTGCCGCCTCCCCGTCGAATTCCTTGACGCCCAAATTAAAGAGGGCGCGGAATTCCTCGCTGGCCACGGTACAGTTCATGGTACAGAGGAGGGGAAGCCAGCCATTAGTGGAAGAACAGAAGGCCGCAAGATTACCTGAGGGATCAATGACCGGCGAATCGGAAAAACCGAAGAGCGTCCCGGAGGTGCCCAGGCTCATGGTGAGGGAGCCGTCCCGGACGGCGCCGGTACCGATAGCGCTCATCATATTGTCGCCGCCACCGGCGGCTACTACGGCGCCCTGGGGGATGCCGTATTTCGCCGCCGCTGCCGGGGAAACAGTTCCGGCGCTTTTATCCGAAGAGATGAGTTCCGGGAGCGCGGCCAAAACGGAAGGACCGATAAGATCGCTTATTTCTTTGGACCACCGGCGCTGGCGGACATCCAGGAGGGCGGTTCCGGAAGCATCGCCGTACTCGGCCACGTACTTCCCGGTTAAAAGAAAGTTAATGTAATCGTGGGAAAGGAGGATGTGCTTTAGTTTGGCAAAGGCATCGGGTTTGTGGTTTTTTAGCCACAGAACCTTGGGGGCCGTATACCCCGGCCGCATGGGAAGCCCGGTTTTGGCAATAAGCGCGGCTTCACCCCCGGCAGCCTTGGTAAGTTCTTCACATTCTGCGGCAGTACTGGTATCACACCAGAGCTTTACGTTATAAAGCGGCTTTCCCTCCGAATCCAGGGGAACCAGGCTGTGCTGGTGCCCCGAGACCCCAATGCCGGTAATGGTTTGTCTGAGATCTGCGGGGATATCCTGAAAGCAGGAAGCCAGGGCTTCTTCGTACCATTCGGCTTTTTGTTCCCGGGTACCGTCATTTTCCGCAATCATATCTACCGGCTTTTGAGACCGGGCAAGAACCGTCTTCTTTTCGTAATCATAGATAACGACCTTACAACTCTGGGTTCCCAAATCAATACCGCATACTGTCTTCATAGGGCCTCCTCAATATTGTTTATATTCTATCATTAAGTGAGGATTTTGTCTCCTTTACAATACCCATATTGTGGGCATAAATAGCGACTTCCGTCCGGTTTCTGAACCCGGTTTTTTGAAGAATTGCGGAGATATAATTGCGGATAGTCCCGTTTTGTAATTTAAGGGCCTGGGCTATTTCCTTGTTTGAAAACCCCTGGCCGATACAGGCCATTAACCGCAGTTCCTGCCGGGTCATTTTTATTCTGTTTTTTGCTTTTCCATCTTTTCGGGGTTCAGAGCCCTTACTAAAAGCTTTTACGGCCACATCCCGGCTTATAAGACTGCCTCCGGAATGAACGTACTTGATACCTGCGATTATCTGAGTTGGCTGGGCATTTTTCATGAGATATCCGGCAGCCCCATGGTTGATTGCACTAAGAACCGCCGGGGCTAAGGGATTTTTGGTAAGGATAATCACATTGGTATTGGGCGATCGATGATTAAGGGCCGAGGTCAGCTCCACCCCATCCAAGAATGGAAACTTTTCATCTACCAGGGCTATTTCCGGCTGAATGGCATTGGCAAGGCGGATAAGATCATACCCGTCCCGGGCTTGCCCGGCAATTTCAAATTCCGGCCAGCATCGTAAGATATCGGAGAAATTCTTCCGAACCTCTTCCTCAGCGGCAATAATAATACGAATCATAATTTTCCCCTTCCTTCCTTCAATTAAGAATTTTTAAGACTCGTTGTGGGCCACAAATTTGTTACTGTGTATATATACGGTTAATTATGGGAAAATTTATGTATTATTATGACAAAAATCACTACTTGTCAAATATTTTTTATTCGTAAAGCCCTGCTGCGGGAACCTATTCGTTGGGGAGGCCGAAGAAACGGTTGGAGTTCTCCCAAAGCTGGGCAGCCAGTTCCTCATCATCCATGTCCAGCATTTCTCCCAGGAACCGGGCGGTCATTGGCAGGTACTTGGGCATATTCCGTTTACCCCGGTAGTCCGCGGGAACCATGAAGGGGCTCTCGGATTCAATTAAGATACGATCCAGGGGAAGCACATCAATGGTTTCATGAAGATTCCGGGCGTTCCGGTAGGTCAAATTCCCCGCAAAGGAGAAATAAAGGTTCATGTTCAGGGCTTTTTTGGCATATTCCGCGTCTTCGGAGTAGCAGTGAAGCACCCCGCCCTTGGGAGGCAGCCGATCCCGGAGTATGTCCAGCACATCGTGGCCCGCATCCCGGTTGTGAATGATCACCGGGAGGTTCAGCTTGGCGGCCATATCAAGCTGGGTGATAAAAAGCTCTATCTGAGAGTTTTTATCCCCGAATTTGCGGTAATAATCCAGACCGATCTCCCCTATGGCCACGACCCGGGGCAAGGTTACGCTCTGTTCAACGGTCTCCCGCCAATCCTTCCCCGGGTTCTGTACCTCCGAGGGGCTTACCCCTACGGCATGGTACACATTGGCCGAAGACTTCAGGTTATCGTAGACCCTGGTGAAGTCAAGGAGGCTGTTGCAGATTGATACAAGCCGCGAGACCGAAGCCTGGCGGGCTTCCTGAATAACAATAAGCTGCTCAATAGGATCTTCACAAATGAGCCCTATATGGGCGTGAGTATCAAAGTACTGCATGGTATTCCCAAAAGATAGGATTAGACTGATTCCAAACTGGACTTGCATTCAGTATAGCATAAAAAACCCCAGCCGTCAACAAAATGTGAAGCGCAACCGGCAATGTCTCAATTTAAACAAAATCATTCAAATTTTGCCTTAAAAACGTCCCTTATGCGCCAGCTCTGACCGGGGAAGCAATACCGACTCTCCTAATAGGCCGAATTTCGGCCTATTAGGAGCTTATTGCCGCAGTAAGGACATTGGGATTGTCAACAGCATATTTCAGGACATCGGCCATAATGCCGGTATAACCGCTCCCCATTGTTTTATAGTTTTCTAGAACGTCAGGGGCGATACGGATTGTTACCGACCGTTTCTTTTTGCGCCGGTTACGTTCAGCCGCCAGTTGAGCGAATTCCTTTAAGGATTCCGGAGTTGATTCCGGGCAATCCTCTGTAAAGGTGATAGGGTATTTAGCCGCTTTTTTTATCCGCTTGATAACATCTTTAGGGGGCTTTGCACCAACCGGAACCGTCGATTTGATAATAGCCATTGTATGATCTCCTTTCCGCCTTCGTTGCCAGGCGAGCCGATATAAGGCGCTTATTCTCCCCGCGTTCCACATAGGCCACGAAAAGAATTTTTCCAACCATTCCCAAGGTTTGCAGGCGTTCCTCTCCTGAAGTATTTTCTTCACTTTTATCCAGGCGCTCAAGCCGTTCAGGATCGGAAAAAATATATTGCGCGTCTACAAAATCGATATGATGAATGGCTTTGTTTATCGCGTTCTTTTCTTCATCCCATTCAATACCTAGTAAGGGCATATTTATATAATGTATTGCTTTTTGCCATACTTGTCCATAGTTTATCAGCAATTCGCAATTCAAATAAAAATCAAGAAAATATTGAAAAGAATAATGTAAAATATCAGACAATGATAAACGAAGTATTGGACAAATATGTACAAAAATATAAAGAAAAAATAACCGTGTAAATGCCCCACGTCGTCTAACAGGCCTGTATACGCAAAATGCCTGGCGGCATTTTGGGCTACGGAACGTTGAGCGAATTCCTTTAAGGATTCCGGAGTTGATTCGTTGCGAAGGGTACATACCCAAGAACCCGCTTGCCTTCCCCGAAGCGGGTTCTTGGGTTGTTGATTTACGTTACCCCTCAAGTAAACAAGTATTTGCCGAATACTTGCCGCTTCCTGGAAAAAGAAGAGTTTCTTGCGCCCGGCCGGACGCAAGAAAATCTTCTATGAAAACGATCACGCCGGTTTATTCATACCGGCAATTACCTAATGCCCCCTTATAGGTGGCTGCTATTGGTACCACGTCCCAGAAGGATGCCCGAAAGAATACGTAGGACTAGAGCAGTAATTACCATTATCATCGGTGAAATCAATAGCAAAATAGTAATTCTTATCCGAGAGAAGATTCGCCACAACCTCAGCCGGGACGTTATACACTTGTGCCGCCCCCGCTACCCGCGGTACAGTATTTGATGTCGCCGGTGAAGAAGTAACCGCCCCTGTATAGGCATTAATTACGCAGGTCCATGATATTTGTGAAGATATAGTACTATCAGTCGGCCCCCAAATCATTATTCCTATTTTGGCGACGTCTGTATCGGCTGAATTGGTCCAGCCCAGTTGCAGGCTTGAATTCATAACACGAGTTGCCCAAACATTTGACGGCGGCTGAGGAGCCGTCTTATCACTTGTTGTTTGCGTTACATACTGCCAGTCGCAATAAGTATCGTCTTCATATTTAAGCCGCATCCCGATAGTGTAGAACGTATTATTAGTAAGCCCGGTAAAACTGGCTGCATTTGCCGTAACGTGGTCATGGGCGCCATAGTTAGGAGAAATTGAAAATTCCGGCTTGGGCCAGGAACCGCCGGCTACCGGCGGCGTCATAGCCGGAGAAGTCCATTGGATATTTATATAGTCGGTGTTCCAATTGAGTATCTTAAGCCCTGTTAACGGCGGGTACAAAACGGTACCCGCCGGCAACGTCGTGATGACGTTCGTGCCGTTGGAGGAAAGGGCGGTTGGGCCAACCCAGGCTGAAGCGTTTCCATATTCATCCACCGCCCGTATCTGGAACGCGTAGGTCGAGCCGGGCGTCAGGCTTCCTACCGTTGCGGTTGTTCCCGGCTTTATGATCGCCACGGAAGCCGGAAGCGTCCCGTAGCCGGCCCCTCCGGTGAGATTAACGATTTTCAATTCGACGTACAGGTAGTCATAGATTCCGCTGCCCGTAGGATTCTGCCAGTTCAATACCACGGAAGTTGAAGTGATATTAGCAGCGGCTTTCCACTCCGGAACGCCCGGAGGGGTTGTATCTGTCGGCGGAGGCTCCTCCGGGTCGACTATTATAATCTCGCCTTCTTTCACAATGACGTACTTTAAATCCCCGTGCTTTAATTGTATGGGGATCGTCGTGAGCGTTCCGGTAGTGGACTTCGTGAAGATTAGGGTGTACGTCACGGAGGTGGTGGGGGTAGCGCCCCCCTTGAGACCGAACATCTTTGCCTGTCCCCGGTAGACGCTTGACGGGCTCTGGAATTCATGGGGGTCCGAGACGGCATTGTTAAACTGCGTCCTGGTAATATCGAAGGTTATTGCCTCATTGACGACCACGAGCTTTCCCATGTTAGTAGCCGGCGGCTGAAGCGGAGGTTCAACGGGGATGATAATGCCCGGCTCGGGATCTTCCGGATCGATTATCTCCGGGTCCGCGTTATCGGTCAGTATGATGATGTAGGTTTTACCCGTTTTGTACTGTTTTGAAGGGGTCGGGTTCCATCGTCCGCCCGGGTTTGAAGAAATGTTGAACACGTAATTCCCCGGTTCCATCATGAAGAGCTTCTGGCGGTTTTTGCCTATCGTTATCGGATCCGTCGGATTCGGGCTGCCGATGAAGGTCTTGCCCGTGTTGTACCTGACATTTATCACATCATAGGTCTCCGAGCGGTTGATGACGCTTATGTAGGTGGCGGCGTTTCCGTGTATCGGCTGATCCGCCGGAAGGGTCGGAATGATGAGGCCGGTCCCGGGGTCCGCGGGGTCGATAATAACCGGGGGAGGATCATCGGACAGTACGATAAGGTAGATTTTTCCGTCGGCGAAGGTACTCATGGCCGTTTCCGTCCATGTATGCCCGGTGAACTTGAATGAGTAGTCCCCCGGCTTCATGGCGAAGAGCTTTTGGGTTCCGGTGGCAACGGGTATCGGATTCCCCACGAAATTGCGCAATACCGACGGCGTATCGCTTGCCTTGAACTGGACGTTCGTGACCGGGTGGGTGGAATTGTTGATAACGCTTATGAACGTTACGCCCCCGGCGCCGGGCCGGTACGGCGGGTCGACCGGGATGACGGGATCCTCCGGGCCGCCCGTTCCCGGATCATCCGGGTCTATAAAAATCGGATCCTCCGTGTCATTCAGTATGATGATGTACTCCCGGTTGACTTTCAGCGTCTTCGCCGGAGTGGGAACGGGATTCCACGGAGGGCCGCCGGTGAACTCGAAGGAATAGGAGCCGGCTTTGACCGCCAGGAGCTTCTGTTTCCCCTTGTTCACTTCAATAGGGTTGCCGATGAACGTCTTTCCGCCATTGTATTTCACGTTTGTCGCGTTGTAGAGGGTGGACTGGTTGATAACCCGGACCCGGGCGTGGGTGGCCGAATCAAGGGGGTTGTCCGGCTGATCCGCCAGGAGCATTGGAATTATCGGGTATTCGTCTCCGTCCGGGTCGATTATCTGGGGGTCGCCGGTGTCCCGGACGATGATGACGTACTCTTTCCCGTTGGCCAGGTCCCTAAGGGGCGTCGGGTTCCACGTAAACCCGGATATCAGGAATGAATACGAAGCGGGTTTAAGGGCAAAGAGCTTTGATTCAGATACGGAGATGGCAACGGGGTGGGTTTTAAATTCGAGCCACGGGCCCGTGACCGCTTTTCCGTACTGAACGTTGGTAACCGGATGGGTGGACTGGTTTATGACCCTGACGTAAACCATGCCGGACCCCGGGGGGTGGTTGGGCTGGTCATCGTCCGCTTCCGGAATGATCGGGTCATGATCCCCGCCGGTTCCGCTTCCCACCAGGATCGGATAGGTCT
>JAITNM010000147.1 GCA_031290475.1 Treponema sp.
GATCAAGGCTTTGGGGGACCAGTTCGGCGGGGCTGTGCGGTTTCCCTTTGAGCCCATACTCCGGGCAAAAATGGCCCTGTTACGGGAAATTTACGCCGCCAATAAGAGCGCGATTGTCGGAAAGGCGGAAAAGGGCGGCCCCCTTGCCGTCTGGATAGGGGCCAACCCCTGGGTCAAGGAGTACGCCGTTTTCCGGCGGCTCAAGCAGGACAACGAGGAGAAGAGCTGGGTCGAGTGGTCGTCCCATCAGCAGATTACGGCTAAAGAAATTGAATCCCTCTGGGATGACAAAAAACTGCGGGATGAACACCTCTTCTGGGCCTGGCTCCAGGAAGCCCTGGATGTTCAGTTCAGCAAGGCCGCCAAAGCGGTGGCCGGTATGGGCATACTGCTGGAAGGGGACCTGCCCATTTTGATCAACGAAGATTCGGCGGATGTCTGGGCCCATCCTGAATATTTCAACCGGGAACAATCCGCCGGCGCTCCTCCGGATATGTACAGCCCTGAAGGCCAGCGCTGGGGTTTTCCCACCTACAAGTGGGATGCCCTGGCAAAAAACGACTACGACTGGTGGCGCAAGCGGCTCAAGGTTGCGGAAAAGTATTACCGGGCCTACCGGATTGACCATGTTCTGGGTTTCTTCCGGATCTGGGCGTCTGCTTACCGGGACAATACCTCCGCCCTGGGCTGGCTTAATCCCTATGTACCTATTACGGAAAAAGAACTCACCGGCCTTGGGTTTGACAAGGGCCGGCTCCGCTGGATTTCCCGGCCCCACGTCCCCACCGGAGAACTCTGGGATGCCCTGCGGGCGAACTGGGGGGGGCAGTATGCTGAAAGTGATGTCGCGGTGGAGGCCGAACGGGCTTTTACCGAGGCGCTGGAACGCATCGGGACTGAGGAACTTTGGCTTTTTAAAGACCGCATTACCGGAGAAAAGGATATTGCGGCGCTGCGCCTCCACCCCGCGGCGGAGGCCTTTCTTATCAAAGCCTGGCATAACCGGCTTTTAGTAGAATATGAACCGGGAAGCTATGCGCCTTCCTGGTATTATCAGAAATCCCGGGCTTATTACTCCCTTTCGGAACCGGAAAAGGCAGGTCTTGAAGGGCTGGTAGAAGAACACCTTGGGGAGTCAAAAAAAATCTGGGAGAAGAACGGATTAAAGCTCCTTGCCATGCTTCAAGAGTCAACCGCTATGCTCCCCTGCGCGGAAGATCTGGGGGCGATTCCCGACTGTGTGCCAAAGGTGCTCACAAAACTCAAAATTCTGGGACTCCGGGTAGTTCGCTGGCACCGGGACTGGGAGGAGGAGGGACAGCCCTACTACCCCTTTGAGGATTATCCTGAGCTTAGTGTTTGTACCCCTGCGGTACACGACAGCTCTACTTTGCGGGAATGGTGGGAACGGGAAGCGGAACAGGAAGTATTTGCCAATTTTCTTGGAGTTCCCGCCCTGCCTAAGATCTACAACCCCGGGGCGGCAAAAATTATGCTCCATAAAATCGCCGGCGCCGCGTCCCGGTACCGGGTGTTTCAGATCCAGGACCTGCTGCACCTTTCGCCCAAGTGGTACGCGGGGGACGCCGCTTCCGAGCGGGTCAACGTTCCCGGTACCTTAAATGACTTTAATTGGACCTACCGGCTTCCCGCGTCCATTGCGGAAATCGGGAAGGATACGGATTTGATCAAGGCGGTAAAGGAACTGGCGGAGATTAAGCCGGCGAAGAAAACGAAAAAAAGCAAAAACTAATCGGCTGAATCGGTCTTCGGTCTAAGGAAGCACTGATTTATGCAATCGAGCATAAATCAGTGCTACTTTAATGTGGCATTTGCGCAATGAAATGAGCAAATGCATAGGGCAACGCTGATTAGCATCAAGTTAATCAGCGTTGCCCTAAGGAAGCACGGATTTACATAGTGAGCATACATCCGTGCTGCTTTAACGCTTCCATAGCCGCCGAAAGTCGGCTTATAGTACAAAAATACTAATAATTTTTTCTCTCAGGGGTATTTTTTTACCTTGCGTTAATAAAATTTCTACTGTATACTGAACCTTGTCTTTATTAATAACCAATTTAGGAGGAAATTATGAAGAAGTTTATCGTGATTGCGGTATTGCTGACGGTCTGCGCCATGGCTTTTGCCGGCGGAGGGAAGGATGCGGGGGCTGGCGGCGGACAGCCGCAGATCGGGGTGGCCATTTACAAATTTGATGACACCTTTATGTCCTATACCCGGAACGCTATTGAAAACAATGCCAAGGGTAAGGCGGTTGTCACTACCGTGGATTCCCAGAATGCCCAGCCCACCCAGAACGATCAGGTGGATCAGTTCATCACTAAAAAGATGAATGCCATTGCCATCAACCCTGTGGACCGGACCGCCGCGGGAGCCATCATCGACAAAGCCAAAGCCGGTAAGGTACCGGTAGTGTTCTTTAACCGGGAACCCTTCCCCGATGATATGAGGAAATGGGACCAGGTCTACTATGTCGGCGCAAAAGCCGAAGAGTCCGGCACCATGCAGGGTGAAATCGCTGTCGAATACTGGAAGGCCAATCCCGGCGCCGACAAGAACAAGGACGGCGTGCTCCAGTACATTATGCTCAAGGGTGAACCCGGCCATCAGGACGCGGAACTGCGGACCGAATTCTCCATTAAGGCGGTTACCGCTGCGGGGATCAAAGTCCAGCTTCTGGCCGAAGACACCGCTATGTGGGATCGTCCCCGGGCAGTGGAAAAAATGGACGCCTTCTGGGCCCGCTTTGGGGATCAGATTGAAGTGGTGTTCTGTAACAACGACGATATGGCTTTAGGCGCCATTGAATCCCTGCGCAAAGCCGGCTTCTTTACCGGCGGCAAGTACCTGCCCGTGGTAGGCGTTGATGCCACCGCTCCGGCCCTTCAGGCCCTGTCCGAAGGCACCCTCCTGGGGACCGTACTGAACGATGCCCAGAGCCAGGGAAAAGCCACCTTCGATCTGTCTTACGCGCTTGCCACCGGCGCTAATCCAGCCAACGCCGGCTGGAAGGTTACCGATGGTAAATATGTATGGGTTCCCTATCAAAAAGTAACCCGGGACAATTACAAGGATTTCCAATAAGCTGTAGCTGAAAAACCGCAGGGGGATCGCTGATTTACGCAACTTCGTTGCGTCCCTTCAAGTTAGTCAACGATTCCCCTGCGGAACTGGGGCATTTATGCCCCTCTTTTTTTTAAGGTGGAGTTATGTCTGACGGCAATTACCTGCTTGAGGTAAAAGATCTGGATAAATCCTTTCCCGGCGTACATGCCCTGGACAAGGTATCCTTTAAGGTCAAGCCCGGTTCTGTTCACGCCCTTATGGGTGAAAACGGGGCGGGGAAATCCACTCTGATGAAATGCCTCTTTGGCATCTACGATCCTGATTCGGGGGAAATCGTCCTTAACGGGGAACAGGTTCGTTTCGAGAATCCCCGCCAGGCCCTTGATGCGGGTATTTCCATGATACATCAGGAACTTTTGCCCATTCCCCTGCGTCCTGCTATGGAAAATCTCTGGCTCGGCCGTTACCCTACCCGGGGCGTGGGACCTTTCAAGTTTGTGGACCATAAAAAGATGTACCAGGATACCACGGATCTTTTTCGGGATCTAAACCTGGACATTGACCCAAAAATATGGGTCCGTTCCCTTTCCGCTTCAAAAATTCAATCCCTGGAGATTGCCAAGGCGGTATCCAACAAGGCCAAGGTGATCATCATGGATGAACCGACCTCTTCCCTGACGGAGAATGAGGTCGCCCATCTCTTTGGAATTATCAGGAACCTCCGGAGTGAGGGGGTTGCCATTATCTATATTTCTCACAAGATCGAAGAAATCCTTGCCATCTCCGACGAGGTTACCATCATGCGGGATGGAAAGCATGTAGGCACCTATGATGCTAAGGAACTTACCACCGATCAGATCATTAAATATATGGTAGGCCGGGATCTGACAAACCGTTTTCCCCCCAAAGATAATGTGGTGGGGGAAACGGTCATGGAAGTAAAAAATCTCAGATCCGCCATGTTCCGGTCTTTTACGGATGTCAGTTTTACCCTGGCCCGGGGGGAGATACTCGGCATCGGCGGTCTTGTAGGCGCCCAGCGGACAGAACTGGTGGAGTCCATCTTCGGGCTCCGGCCGGTAGAAAGCGGCCAGGTCTTTATCAACGGTAAGGAGATCCAGGTTAAAAACCCCGGCCAGGCTAAGTCCCGAAAGCTTGCCCTGGTAACCGAAGAACGGCGGGCTTCGGGGATCATCCCCATGCGTTCCGTCAAAGATAACATGCTTCTGGCGAATCTCCGTCAGTATATGGGGACCGGAGGGCTCATCAACGAAAAAAAGGGTGAGGAAGACGTAGACCGGATGATCGGCGCCCTGAACGTAAAGACCCCAAGCAGGAAGACGTATATTCGGGATCTGTCCGGCGGTAACCAGCAGAAGGTGCTGGTGGCCCGCTGGCTTCTTACGGATCCCGAGATCATGATCATGGATGAACCAACCAGGGGTATTGATGTAGGGGCCAAATACGAGATCTACAGTATCATCATCAACCTGGCAAAACAGGGGAAGAGTATTATCATGATCTCCTCCGAGATGCCGGAACTTTTGGGGCTTTCCGACCGGATCATGGTGATGTGTGAAGGAAAGGTTACCGGCTTCCTGGAAGGCAAGACCGCGACCCAGGAAGAGATAATGCGCCTTGCGGCGAAATTTATGTAGTAAGGAACAGCATGAAACTTTGTTTCATGTTCGATTTAACTGTGCGGCCATACGGCCGCACTAAAAAGGGGTTATCATGAAACTCTGTTTCATGTTCGATTTAACTGTGCGGCCATATGGCCGCACTAAAAAGAGGTTATCATGAGTGATATAGCAGTACCCGGCAGGAAGCTCAATGTCAAATCAGTCAAGGATTTTGCGTTTCAGTATGCCATCTATTTTGTATTTGTGGCTCTTGTTCTTATTATTACCATACGGGAACCTTCGTTTCTTTCATTGAATAACTTCCGTAATATTCTTTCCATGTCCGCCACCAGGATTATCATTGCCATGGGCATGGGCGCGATCCTTATTACCGGGGGTGTTGACCTCGCGGCAGGCCGGATGGTCGGTCTTGCGGCGGTGCTCTCCGCTTCCCTGTTGCAGGCCTTGGACTATTCCCGGCGCATGTACCCCGATCTGGCGGTACTGCCCCTTATTGTACCTATCATCATCGCCATGCTTGCCTGTAGTATTTTTGGGTTCCTGAATGGCTTCATTATTTCCAAACTCCAGGTGCCGGCTTTTATTGCCACCCTGGGTACTATGGTTGCGGTCTATGGAACGACCTCCCTTTACTTTGACCGGCCGCCCTACGGGGCTCAGCCCATCGGCGGCTTGGATCGGCGGTTCACCACCCTGGGCTCGGGGTATATCGGGTTTGACGGGCTCTATTCCATACCCTATATTGTGATCATCGCCGCCGTGGTAACCTTTATCACGTATGTACTGTTTAATAAAACCACCTACGGCAAGAATATTTATGCCATAGGCGGCAATGCCGAGGCTGCCCGGGTGTCCGGGGTCAATGTGGGACGGACTCTGGTCATCGTCTACACCATTGCAGGGCTGCTCTACGGTTTGGGCGGCAGCCTGGAGGCGGCCCGTACCGGCGGGGCCACCAACAACTATGGCAACGGTTATGAGCTTGACGCCATCGCCGCTTGCGTTGTGGGCGGGGTTTCCAACCTGGGGGGTATCGGTACGGTCCCGGGTATCGTTATCGGCGTATTGATCTTCAGCGTGATAAACTACGGTCTTACCTTTATTAACATGTCGCCTTACTGGCAGCAGATCGTGAAGGGCGCCATCATTATCGCCGCGGTTGCCCTGGATATACGGAAATATCTTAAAAAGCGGTAAGGTCTTATTCGCTGTCAAATCCTCCGCTCTTGTATTATACTTATTAAAAAGTATCGTTCGGAGGTAAAATCATGACATTCCTGCGAATACCCCTGACCTTGGAGAGCCGGGTATGGCCGAAAAAGAATGCCCCTGCGGTGTTTTGCTCAGATTCCTTTATGGCTCTGCGGGAGTTCCATATTCGCCGGGACGTGCGGGAAGCGTGTTCTTTAGAACAGTCCCTCTTTTCCCTCCGGGGCAATGTGGTATTGATAAATCTCCGGGAAGCCCGGAATTTAACCCATAAGATCAACGCCAAGCTTTCGCCTGCGAAGCAGGTGAAAGCAGGACAGCTTAACGCCATGGGGCTTATCGACGAGGTCCTCCACTACATGGTGGCCCTCTACCGGGAGCAGGTTCAGCCCGACATTTTTGACACAGCCCTCTCCCGAATGGAATCCCAGCTTGGTTCCGATCGGGTGGAAAGGCTCCTTGCAACCTTTTCCGCTTTATTTCCTCCCCGGCCGGTGTACTCAGGAGAAACCACTATTGATGATTATCTTAAGGGGAGTGATGGGGGATCCACTAACCGGGCCATGGCGCTTGAGGAAATTATGCTCCTCTCTCTGGCAAACCTCAATCCGGCTTTCAGTCCCTTCAATTTTATATTTGATGACCGGGATCTTGAAATAGAAACGGTCTATACCGAAGCCCTGGACGTACTCCGTTCCTATCTGGCGGAATTGCCGGCCTTCGGCCCTGACGGCAAGAACCTCTGGGACCTGCTCCGGGCTCCCGCCCTGGCGTCTCCCGATTCCCTCTTGGGCCAGCTTGACTTTATCAAGCGGAAGTGGGGGGTTCTTTTGGGCAAATTCCTCTCTCGTATTCTTATGGGCCGTGATGTTATCAAAGAAGAGGATAAGCCCGTCTTTTTTGGTCCCGGCCCGACAGAAGCGCTGACCTTCGGCGGACTGGATGAGTATGAGCGGTTCAGTCCGGACCAGGACTGGATGCCGAAAACAGTATTAATGGCGAAGAGTACCCTGGTCTGGCTTTTCCAGCTTTCCCGGAAATACGGCAGGGAAATTACCCGCCTGGATCAGATCCCCGATGAGGAACTTGACGAGCTTTCCCGCAGGGGCTTTAGCGGGCTCTGGCTCATCGGGCTTTGGGAGCGCAGTAACGCTTCCCGAACCATCAAACAGTGGACCGGGAACCCCGAGGCTGCGGCCAGCGCGTACAGTCTCTACGACTACGATATTGCCGGAGAACTCGGCGGCTGGGGAGCGCTGGCAAGCCTTCGGGATAGGTGTTTCCGCCGGGGAATAAGGCTGGGATCGGACATGGTGCCTAACCACACGGGGATAGACAGCCGGTGGATCGTGGAACACCCGGATCGTTTTTTGCAGCTTTCCTATCCGCCCTTCCCCACGTATAACTACAATTGCGGAAATCTTTCCGGCAGGGATGATATTACGGTACAAATTGAAGAACACTACTTCGATCACACCGACTGCGCCGTAGTTTTTAAACGCATTGATAGCCGTACCGGGGAAGCCCGTTACATCTACCACGGCAATGACGGCACCTCCATGCCCTGGAACGATACCGCGCAGATAGACTTTCTCAACAGCGAGGCTCGGGAGGCGGTGATCCAGACGATTATCGGGGTGTGTAAACAGTTCCCCATCGTCCGCTTTGACGCCGCCATGACCCTGGCCAAGCGCCACATCCAGCGGCTCTGGTACCCTGAACCGGGACGGGGCGGCGATATAGCCAGCCGCGCCGAATACGCCATTTCCGCCGAGGAATTTAACCGCCGTATTCCCAATGAGTTCTGGCGGGAAGTGGTGGATCGCTGCGCGGTTGAAGCGCCGAATACGCTGCTCCTGGCGGAAGCTTTTTGGATGATGGAAGGCTACTTTGTCCGTACCCTGGGGATGCACCGGGTATACAATTCGGCCTTCATGAACATGCTGAAAAAAGAAGAAAACTCCAAGTACCGGGATACTATCAGGAATACCCTGGAATTCGACCCTGAAGTACTTAAACGCTTTGTCAATTTCATGAATAACCCTGATGAAGAAACTGCGGCAGCCCAGTTCGGTAAGGGTGATAAGTACTTTGGGATCTGCACGTTGCTCGTAACCATGCCGGGGCTCCCCATGTTCGGCCACGGACAAATTGAGGGCTTTGAGGAAAAGTACGGAATGGAATACCGCCGCGCGTACAAAGACGAAAAGCCCGACGGCGGCTTCGTGGATCGCCATGAGAAGGAGATCTTCCCCCTGATGAAGAAACGCTACCTTTTTTCGGGCAGCGCCGATTTCTGTCTTTTCGATTTGAGAGATTCTAATGGGGTAAATGAAAATGTGTTTGCCTACTCCAACCGCGCCGGCGGCGAACGGGCCCTGGTATTTTACAACAATGCATATACCCAGGCCTCCGGGTGGATACGGCAGAGTTCGGCAAATATTCTCCAGAAAGACGGAACCACCCGCAGGGACAGTCTCTGTGAGGCCCTTGGGTTCCGCGGGGAGGACCGGTTCTTTGCCCTGCTCCGGGAGCAGCGGAGCAACCGCTGGTTTATCCGTTCATCAAAGGATATTGCCGAACGGGGGTTGTTTATTTCCCTGAAGGGCTACGAAGCCCAGGTGTTCCTGGACATTCACGAAGCAGAAGACCGTGTTACCGGGTCTGCGGATTACCTTTGGCATGCCCGCTGGTCAAAACTCAATGCGGAACTCAACGGCTCCGGGGTAGAAAACCTGGGCAGCGCCTTGCAGGATCTTTTCCTGGGAGAGCTTTACGCTCCCTTCCTGGAATGTTTTAACCATGGGCGGATAGCCGAATTAACGGCTTTGGTTACCGCTTCTGCGGCGCAAAAAAAGGAAGCCGTTGTTTTTGCGGAATCCTTTGAGAAGTCTGTAGAAACGCTTATTACCCTGGCGTTTCGCTATCTGGACGGCGCGGAAGGCCGTTACGAGCCCTTTGGAGGCTTACCGGAGCGGTCCTGGCGGGACGGTTCCGGCAGCGCCGTTCAGCCGGAAGCAAAAGCTGTTCAACGCCTGGTAAAAGAATTTACCGCCTATGTAGAAGTTCTTGTAACCCTAGGAAAAGACGGGAAGAAGGCCGCCGCAAAAACGGCGAAGTCAGGTAATAATACTACCGCAGAACCGGACGCCGCTACGGTGAAATTTCTGCACGGGCTTACGGCGGCAATTACCGCAAGGCCGGTGTTAGCCGTTTTCGGCCTTGGTTACGGATTGTTCGCCCTGATCCGGAATGCTCTCATAATTGCCTCCGGTACCGAAGGCCGAAGTTCCCGCAGGACGGACCCTCAGGAACCGGTTTCAATCGGGGAACGTTCCTGGAGCCTGGTTGAGCATTGGGGGCTGAACCGTAAATTACAGGAAGTCTTTGCCGGCTTCGGCGTCCCTTCTGAGGAAGCTTGGCGGGTGATAGGTATCATGAAGGCGATTTTGGTCCGGACCGGCGCGGCGGGGGCGGAGAAAAAAACCGGCGGGAAGCGGGCCGGGGAGGCAACTGCTCCGGCGCCCGGCGCTGAAGGTTTGCTGCTTGAAAATTACCATGCCGAAGATTTCCGTTCAATTCTCAAGGTTAATTTCTTTGAAGATGTATTCTGGTTTAACAAAGAAGCCTTTGAAGAAGCCCTCTTCTATGCGCCCCTGTTCAGCCTTTTAGAGACCGGTCCGGCGGCGGCAAAGAACATTGCGTCCATCACCGGGCAGTTCCAAAAGGCGGAGAAAGCATCGGGGTATAAATTAGACCGGCTTCTTGAGCAGCTCTCTTCGAAGCGGAAAAAGCCCGTCAAGTCCGGGAGCAGGCCTTCCAGGGCCGCGGTTCCCCCAGACGGCAAGAAATAGGACCGGGCCATGAAGCGTTTAAAGACACCCTGGTTTTTCCTGCTGTTATTGCCGGTAATGCCGCTGGCAGCGCTGTTTTTTGTTTCTGCATCAAACGACAGTAATTCTGCTGAATATAACAGTGATACTGTTGTAGATGACAGTAATACTGTTTATCAGGACAAAAAAACCGGGACGGGCGGTTTCTCGTTTTTTTCGCCTGCCCCAAAAAGACGCTACCTGGAACTGGCCCTTTTGGACCAGGGGCAGGGTTATTTTTCTTCGTCATTCCGTTCTGTTTCAATTTTGAATATTCTCCGGGTAATTAAAAAAGCGGAAGGGGATAAAAATATCCGGGGCATTATCCTGAACACCTCCGGGTTTCACGCGGATCAGACAACCCTTTGGGAGCTGAGGCTGGCCCTTGAATCCTTCAAGGCTTCGGGAAAAAGAGTAATCGCCTTTATAGATAATGCCGGATACGATCTCTACGTTCTTGTTTCGGCGGCGGATCGGATTATCATGGATGAGGCGGGGGCAATCTTTTTTACCGGCTATGTCTATGGCAGGGGCTATTACCGGGATACTTTAGAAAAACTTGGCGTCGGTGTACGGGAGCTGCGGTATTTAAACTACAAAACCGCTATGGAGTCTTTTACCCGTTCTGATCTTTCGGAGGCGGATCGCAGGCAGCAGGGGGCCTACCTGGATGATATTTTCGGCCTTAGCAAAAAATCGATAAAAGAGGCCCGGTCCTGGGACGATGATCGGTTCAACACGATCCTGAATTCGGAATTTATGTATTCTGCCTTTGCCGCCAAGGAGCGGGGGCTTGTGGATGGGATCGGCCGATCCCTGGCAGTTATCCGGGCGGTGGAAGAAATTGAAGGCGCTCCGATTGATGGGTACCTTGTGTACGGTAATTCCCTTTCAAGTTTGACCCAGTGGAGTTCTTTATACCGGGTAGGGCGTACCTTCAGTTCCAGGGAGATTGCGGTGGTGTACGCTTCCGGGGAAACCGATCTCGACAGGGCAATGGGAACCCGGAGTCTTGCGGGACTGATCCGCGACCTGGCGGCAAAAAAACGGGTCAAGGCTATTGTGGTGCGGATCGATTCCCCCGGGGGCAGCGCGGAAGCGGCGGATTATCTCGCGGAGGCTATTCGGGATGCAAGGCATAGTGTTCCTGTGGTGGTGTCTATGGGCTCTGTGGCTGCCTCCGGGGGATACTGGGCGTCCATGTATGCAAATCGTATAGTGGCCTCCCCCTTTACCATTACCGGTTCTATCGGGGTAATCGCCGGTTGGTTTTTTGATCAGGGATTAAATCAAAAACTCGGCATTTCGGTAGATTTCCTCAAGCGGGGGGATCACGCGGACCTCGGCGCCGGGATGATCCTCCCTGCCAGGGATCTTTCCCCTGCTGAAGAGAAACGGTACCGGCAGTTAATTCTTGACTTATACGGTAATTTTGTACAAAAGGTCGCGGAAGGCCGGAATATGCCGGTTGATACGGTGGAAAAATTGGCCCAGGGCCGCGTTTATTCAGGTATAGGCGCCCGGGATCTCGGCCTTGTGGACAGTCTTGGCGGTTTTTGGGAAGCTTTGGAAACAGCCCGGGATCTGGCGGAAATTTCCGAAGATCAAAAGGTGGTTTACAAAGAATACCCTAAGCAGTCATTTATAGAAAATTTTATTAACCGGTATCTCTTTACATTTGTTTCTCAAAAAGCGGGGATGGGGAAAACAAAGATCCTTGAAGCTCTGGAATACCGGGTGTCCCAGAATGGCAGGGTAATGCCTATTTTGCCCTTGGAAACAGGGGAACTGCTCTTAGGGAAGCGTTGATTAACGCAACCGAGCCGTTAATCAGCGCTGCTTTAAGGGACATGCCCTGGGGAATTATGAAAAGGATCGGCAAAAAGGATCAATTGAAGCCATGGATAATAACTCAGTTTATAAAGTATTTGCAGACCATGGGTATTCCCTTGTTCTCCGGGGCTTCAGCGCCCTGGATCGTTACTGGGATCTTCCCCCGCTTCCCTTTGTCTGGGCGCTGACCGACGCCGATATTCCGGCTATTGCCCGTATGTTTGAAACCCTGCGTTTTCCCGGTGTGGATCTGGCCGATGGCGCAGTTGATCGGGAAAAACAGTGTTGGTACTTTCGCTGTATTGATGATGAGGCGCTGGAGAAGGACGGACTTTTCAGAATCTCTCCGGCGTCCGGGGAAAGTGGAGACAGGCCTTCGTATAGGCTTCTTTCTTTTTTTCAGGATGCGGCTACCCGGCGTTTTCAGGATCCTTTCGGGCTGTACCCCCTCCTTAGAAGACTGAGGGACGGGGCGAAAGATGATGACGCCAAGGCCGCCGCCGCCAGCGCCGCTAATATCCCTGACGGCGTCCGGTGGTGGGACCTTAATTCCGGGGCGGGCATGTTTCGAACGCTCACGGAAGGGGCAATCATTATTTCGCGTTATACCCTACAGGAAGATCGAAATAATGACGGCAGGGCCCTTCGTAAAATCGCGGCCTTCCCCGGCGATCTTGCGCCGGACCCGGTCCCCCAGGTAGAAGCCCAGCGGGTACTGCTTACAAGCCTTATGGTTTCCCCCCGGCCGGATCTTGGGCTGGAGCTGCTTAAGATTTCAGGCTTTGTGGGTAAGTTTTGGCCTGAGCTTGCCCAGTTGGATAATGTGGATCATTCTAAGGAATTTCACCCCGAGGGTAATGTGTGGAAGCATACCCTGGAGACTTTCCGGTACCGGAAACCCGCGGGCGGCGGGGCCTACGATCTTCGGCTTTCTTTAGGGCTCCTGCTTCACGATATAGGCAAACCCCTCTCGGAATCTTCCGGCGCCCGCCGCTTTGACGGCCATGCGGAAATAGGCGCTCGTGCCGCCCGTAAATTTCTTGAACGCCTGGAATTTGAGGATCCCCTTGTGGCGGATGTGTATTTTCTCGTAAAGAACCACATGCTTCCCGCAGCCCTGCCCAGGCTGCCCTTTTCCAGGACCGGGGAAGTATTGGAATCGCCCCTGTTTCCTACCCTTCTGGAATTGTATCGCTGTGATGAATCTTCTTCATTTAAAGGACTGGACGGTTTTTATGACAGCAGCGCCGCCTATCAGGCCTATCTCAAAAACCGCAGGAACCCCTACCGTTCGGCAGACGGGAAGAAGCAGATCCCGGTTCAGATCGGCAATTTTCAAATAAAATGAAGCTCGATCCAAGCGGCTTTAGCCGCAGGAAATAGCAGGTATAGCTAATAAGAATATCAAGAATTCTCTTGACAGAATACTTTTTGCTTGTTATAATTAGTTCATAAAACAAACAATTAAGGTGGCATTATGGTTGTTTTAGCGGTTGGAGCCCATCCAGACGATCTGGAGCTGCATTGCTTCGGAACATTGGCAAAATTTGTGAAAAACGGACATACCGTATATACGAGTACCATCGCCAATGGCAATAAAGGACATTATCAGATCAAGCCCAGAGAGCTTGCGGAAACCCGGCTAAAAGAAACTTCGGATGCCGCAAAACTTATCGGGGCAACCTATATCGGCCTGGATGTGGCGGATATGATGGTTGATTCCCATGATCGGGATCAACAAAAAAAAGCGGTGGAACTGATTAGAAAAGTGAAGCCTGATTTGATTATAACCCATGGATCGGGCGACTATATGTCGGATCATACGGAAACCGCCGGCTTGATTTTTTATGCGGCTTTTGCGTCCAGCCTTCCCAGTTATCCTGCTGAATTGCCGTTTCATGATGATGTTGTCCCTGTTTATAACATGGAAAATGCCTCGGGAATCGGTTTTGTACCCGATGAATATGTGGATATTTCCGAGGAATTTGAGCTTAAACTTGATGCGATACGGTGCCATAAAAGCCAGATGGAATGGTTGAGTGAGCATGATGGGTTCAACATGCTGGATTCGGCAAGAATCTTTGCGGAATTCCGGGGTATGCAGTGCAGCGTAAAGTATGCCGAAGCTTTTGCCTTGTTTAAGAAATGGCCACGGTTGAGGAGCCAACGGCTGCTTCCGTAAATGCGTACGAATAAATGGAGGTAATTGATATGAAAAATATTGCGATTATCGGTTGTGGTTATATCGGGAAAATGCATGCCGCGGCGATAAAAAAAAGCAATAAAGTGAATTTGACCGCCATTGTGCATTCTCATGAAGACGCCGGGAAAAATGCCGCAGAGGAATTCGGATGTAAATATTATGCTACCGCAGAAGAATTATTTGCCAGGGAACCGGTCGATATCGTTAATGTCTGCCTTCCCTCATCCTTGCACGAACAGTACGTTGTACTGGCAGCAAAAAACAACAAACACGTTATTTGCGAAAAACCCTTTTCTCTGTCTTCAGTATCCGCCCAGCGCATGAAAGATGCTTGCGATCGGGCGGGGGTAAAACTTATGATCGCCCAGGTGCTTCGATGGATGCCAGAGTTTGTGAAGATTAAGGATGTTTTGGATGATGGGGTGGCCGGTAATATTCACATGGTGTATAGCAACCGGCTTGCCCAACATCCAAATTGGACCAAATGGCACCGGGATGTGCGGATAAGCGGCGGCGGTCTGTTTGATATCCATCTGCATGATATTGATTATCTTTATTCTCTCTTCGGCAAATTAGAGGATGTCTATGCGGTGGGATGGAAAAGCTCAACCGGCTGTTGGAACCATGTCATCTCCACCCTGAAATTCAAGAATGGCGTCAAAGCGGTATCCGAAGGGTCTTCAGAAATGATAGGGGATTTCCCTTTTTCCGCTTCATTCCGCATAACCGGTGATAAGGCGACGATAGAGTACAATCTGATGGCTGGATTCAATATTGAGAATTTGGAATCCGCAAATACCAGATTTGTCTTATTCGAAAAAGATGCCAAGCCTAAAAAAATAGAAGTAACCGGGAATGAAGCGTTCCAGGCGGAAATTGAAGATTTTGCGGCGGCTGTTGAAGAAAATAAACCGCCGCCGATTTTGCCCGAGGATTCTGTTTATGTAATAAAGATCATCGAAGCATTGCACGCTTCGTTGGAATCGGGGGAGATCAGGAAAGTACAATAGGCAAATCGTTGGAAAATAGAGGGGGCGCTATTGTGCAGGAAGATTCGGCGTATTTAAAAATGACAGGGATTACCAAGGAGTTTCCCGGAGTTGTAGCATTAAACAATGTAGATTTCTCTGTGAAGCTTGGAAAAGTTACCGCCCTGGTTGGTGAAAATGGCGCCGGTAAATCAACCTTAATTAAAATATTGGCGGGGATTCACCGGAAAGACAGCGGGGAGATATTGATAGAAGGAGTATCCGCCAATATAGAAAACCCTCTTGATGCCATGAAATGCGGTATCAGCGTGATCCATCAGGAATTAAATGTCCTGGATAATCTTTCGATTATGGAAAACGTGTTTGTTGGCAAGGAGCATAAAAAGAGATTTTTTATAGATAAAAAATATTGTTATGATCAGACACGGAGATTTTTGGATTCGGTGGGAATGAATAATATGGATCCGGAAATCCAAGTGCGTTATTTATCAACAGCCCAAAAACAGATGGTGGAAATAATCCGGGCTATATCATGGCAGTCGAAGATTGTTGTAATGGATGAACCCACATCATCGCTGACCCAAAAAGAAACGAATATACTGTTTGGTATTATCCGTTCCCTGAAGGATCAGAATGTAGGTATTGTCTATATTTCCCATCGAATGGAAGAGATCATGGATCTGGCTGATGATGTCATTATATTGCGAGATGGGAGATTGGTGGGAAATCTGGAAAAAACAATGATCACCCAGGAAAAGGTGATCAACATGATGGTGGGCCGAAAATTAGACGACCTATTCCCAAAATTCAATACCGAGATTGGAGATGTGGTCCTGGAAGTTCGGGATCTTAATCAAGGTTATTTGCGGAATATAAGCTTCGCGGTTCATGCAGGGGAGATTCTTGGCTTTTCCGGATTGGTAGGCGCCGGCCGGTCTGAGGTGATGCGTATTATCTTCGGTATAGACAAAAAAGATTCCGGTGAGATATTTATTGACGGCAACCCGGTGGAAATAAACCATCCTCAGGAGGCAATCCACTATGGCATTGCTTTAGTACCGGAGGACCGGAAAACTCAGGCTCTGATTATGAGTATGGTAATTCGGGAAAATATAACTTTGGCAATACTGGATACACTTAGGGAAAGGTTGTTTTTCAGCAAGAAAAAAGAACTGAAGGTTTCCAATGATTATGTAAAAGCCCTTGGAATTGTGACTCCATCGGTTGAACAGGTAGTAAAGAATCTGTCCGGTGGAAACCAGCAAAAGGTGGTTTTGGCCAAATGGATGGCCGCAAAACCCAGAGTTTTGATTCTGGATGAGCCAACCCGGGGTATTGACGTGGGAGCAAAGCGGGAGATCCATGAATTGATTTCAAAGATGGCGCAACTCGGTGTGGCGGTAATTATGATCTCATCGGAGATGCCCGAGATACTGGGTATGTCAGACCGGATTGTGGTTATGCATGAGGGACATATCAAGGGCGAACTGACAAGAGCCGAAGCGGATCAGGAAAAAATCATGAATATGGCAATATCGTAAGGAGACCGGAAAAATGCAGAAAGAAAAAACAAAGGGCGGATCCATGCCAAAAATCAAGGCGATTTTTAAAAATAAAACCATAACCTTGTTTTTTATTTTAGTAGCTATGTGCATTCTTTTGGGTATCGCTAATCCCAAATTCTTTCTCTATCAAAACCTTATGAGCCTGTCCCGGGTAGTGGCATATACATCGGTGATCGCCATTGCCGAATTGTTTGTCATATTGATTGCAGGGATCGATCTTTCTGTAGGCGCCGTATGCGGGCTGGGCGCTGTAATGTCCACCATGTTGTTTGTGAAATATCAGGTACCCCTGGTTCCGTCAATTGCTGTTGCCTTGATTGCAGGTGGAGTCGTGGGCGCCTGTAACGGCGGAATGATTATTGGCCTCAGGCTGCCGCCTTTTATTGCCACCATGGGGTCAACCCAGATCATTAAATCCCTGGCTCTGCTCCTGACCAACGGAAAACCCATAATCGGGGTCAGCGCGGCTTTTCTCGCCATAGGCCAGGGGACTTTCCTGTTTATACCCATCGCAGTATGGATTTTGGCGGTAGTTGCCGTGATTTTTTCGATCCTGCTGAATAAAACCGTTACCGGCCGGCGGCTTTATGCCTTGGGAGGAGGGGCGGAAGCGGCGAAGTTCTCGGGTATTAAGATTAATAAACTTACTATGTTTTCGTATCTTGTTTCCGGTTGTATGGCCGCTCTCTGTGGGGTTATATTGGCGGCCAGGATGGGGTCCGCCCAGGGAGCCACCGGGGCGGGTTATGAAATGGATGCTATTGCATCGGTTATCATTGGCGGCGCGTCCTTCTCCGGTGGAGAAGGCAAGATATCCGGTACGATAATCGGGGCCTGCATCATGTCGGTTATCCGTAACGCATTGGTAATGCTGGCCGTATCCACTTACCTCCAGTCCATGATTATCGGTTTCATAATTGTAATCGCCGTGGCGATAGATCAATTCAGAAAATATTCAGCCACAAAGACAGAAAAGCGGATTATTGCGGCAACTATGGCTGGAAAATAATAAAGTGTGCTCTTGGTTCAATAAACCAAACACAAATAAATCACTATGGAGGAAAAGTATGAAGAAGAGAGCGTTTGTATCTATGCTACTAGTAGCGGCGCTGCTGGTACCGGCAATGGTCTTTGCAGGAGGTGCTAAAGCAAAGACACCCACAAAATCCGGGGATATTAAGATCGCCATTGTGTCCCAGAATCAGGGGAATCCGGTCTTTTATGATCTGGAAGCAGGCGCCAGGGATACTGCCAAAAAACTGGGTATCCAGTTTGAATGGTATGCCCCTGAAACCGGAGACTCCGTAAAGGAGGCGGAGCTTATTGAAGCCGCCGCCAATGCGGGCGCTCATGGTATCGGTGTGGTTCCTTTGGATGTTACCCTTCAGACCACCATGCAGGCGGTATCAAAAAGAGGCGTATATGTATCTACCGTTAACAGCGATACTATCTCCTATCCGGAAATGGCCTTTGCCAACGGTACCGCCATGTTTGATATCGGCTATGAATGCGGCAAACTGGCCCTGAAATACCTGACCGACAAGAACAAGACCTATACCATTGCCATGATAGAAGGTCAGCCGGGAACAGAAGCCTTCACTCTGCGGATGGATGGATTTGAAAAATGCCTGAAAGATAACGGCATTAAATTCACCGTACTGGCAAAGCTGCCCTGCGATGATGACTTCAACAAAGCCGGTGAGCAGGTGGAAACCTTCACCATTGCCAACCCAAACCTTGATATGTGGTTCTTCTCCGGTGGATGGCCCTTCTTCCTGGAAGTAAAAGCCCTTTCGGAATTCGCCAAGTGGCACGCAAAACCGAATCATTGGTGCATCACCGTTGACGCCTTCCCGCCGGAGAAAACCTTCTTTGAAGCGGGGCTCTGTGAGGGCGCGGTCAGCCAGAACTACTACCGGATGGGTGAAATGACGGTTCAGTATCTGTACGATCTCGTTACCGGTAAAGGTCTTCCCAAGGCTGACAAAATGATCAACAATACTACTCCCTGGTTTGCCACCGGTTCATTCCCGGTAACTCCAGAGAACTGGCAGGCGGAATTCGGGAAGATGAAGCCCTGGTAAGATTGGCGTGATGCTTTGACGGTATCCGGCTGACTGTAGAAGGCCGGCCGGTATGTATTTTTGTTACAGGAGAAAGATATGAATCCGATTACGCTAACCGGTACTATTAAAGGTTCTTTGCTGGAACAGTTTTACCCTTCCGGATGGAATTTGGAAAAGATGGATGCCTGTGCGGCTAATTCCCCCAATTCCATATTTGATCGGCAAAATTTTTGGAATAAAGATTTTTCTCCTGTGGCTTGTGATACCCTCGCCGATTTTGAGGTCATGTTGGGACACGAGATCGCTTTGGAAATCAAGACTTGTAAAGATACGGACAGAGAATTGATATTGATTCTGCCGGTAGGTCCCATGGGAATGTACCGGTGGATCGTTTATTTTCTGAAAAAATGGAATATTGATTGTGGTCATGTTCATGGTTTCAATATGGATGAATGGAGTGACGGCGAGGGAAATACCCTGGACTCTTCGGATCCCGGTTCTTTTCAAAATGCTATGCAGGAGTTTTTTTATGGGCCTCTGGGAAATCTAAGCATACCTGAAAAGCAACGAAATTTTGCGACAAAAAGTAATTTACCTGCGTATCCTGATAAAATATTTAGTCTTAAGCAGAAGGGAGCAAAGCTGGTGACTGTATACGGCATAGGCCGTATGTGTCATATTGCTTTTTGGGAACCCCATTTTGCGGCTGAATTTAAAGGATACGACGAATGGTCAAGTCAAACTCATCGTCTCGGTGCGAAGCTGCATCCCCTGACGGTGGAGCAAAATGCCCTGACTAGCTTTAAGAGCAGATCTACATTGGTACCTGCAACGGCCAATACAATCGGACCTGGTCTGTTTCTGAAGAGCGATAGAATGTTGGGCGGCGCTGATGGTATCTTTGGGCGGGGTATGCAATGGCAGGGTTTGTCTCTTTGGGTAACTCTGCGCTATGGCCCGGATATATGGGTTGCTTCCAGTTTTGTACCAACTCTGCCCGGAATATTATTCTTTCATAAAGAACTGGCAGGTCCGCTGATTGCTGAGTGCAATTAATGAAATAGATCATTTTATATAGGAGATTGAAGTATGAATAACAATTTTGCGGTCAGCACAAATTCGTATCATGGATTCAGCGTTGACGAAGCTCTGGAAGGAATCGCCGCAGCGGGTTTCAAATATGTAGAGCTGGTTGCGGTAAAAGGTTGGACGGAACATATTATGCCGGCTATGTCAATGGCGGAAATTGACGGCATCAAGAACAAACTCAGTAGTTTGGGACTTTCCTGTATTGCCCTCAGTGGGCATTGTAATTTGATGGATAAGCAGCGGTTGGATGATTTCAGGCAAAATATCAAACTGGCAGGGGATCTGCACTGTAAGTATATTGTTTCATCTACCGGCGAGGCCCATTTTGGCAAGAATGAAATATTTGCGGACGATGCGTTGGCTGAAAACATTAAATCCCTGCTGCCGGATCTGAAAAATTTCGGACTGGAACTGGTTTTGGAAGTACATGGAGAATACGGCACCGGAGAATCCCTAAAAAGGGTGGTCCAGAAGATCGGTTCCGACTTGGTGGGAGTCAATTACGATACGGGAAATGTGGTGATGTATGGCGGAAAAAAGCCGGAAGAAGAAATAAAGACCTGTGTGGACTTTGTTAAATTCGTACACTTAAAGGACAAGATTGGCATGGGCAAAGAGTGGAACTTCCCCGCCACCGGCAAGGGAGAACTTAGACTTTTGGAATTTATGGATTATCTTACCAAGCATAATTATGCGGGACCCTACTCCATAGAAATCGAATATACCGAAGCTTTCACGATGAACCCTAAGAAAGAGGGGGATCTTGCCATCGCCAATCGGGCGGTAAAAGATTCCTATGAATATCTTGCTGCTCATGGTTACCAATGAAGGTGAAGAAAAAGTATCTGGCAGGAGGAAACTATGAATTCTAAGGAACGGCTCTATGCCCGGCTGGCCGGTAAACCAGTGGATAAAATCCCCAACCTGAATATTTATATGCACATTGTTGCCAGGGAAGCGGGCGTTTCCTACAGGGAATTTGTACAGAACTACCGAAAACTGGCAGAGGGGAATCTGATCTGCGCCGAAAAATATGGGGCGGACCACGTAGGTGTAATTTCCGACCCCATGCGGGAGGCATCCGCATACGGTACGGAAGTTGTATTTCCCGAAAACGGGGTGCCTTATGCAAAGCAGCCTCTTATCACCGGCGATTTTGATCTTTCGGTATTACAGCGTTTTGACCCTCTGGAAAGTACCCAAACTCTGGACAGGATCAAAGGCTGCGAACTGCTGCGTCAGAAAGTCGGGCAGGATTATCCGGTGATAGGATGGATTGAAGGCTGCATTGCCGAAGCTGCCGACTTACGGGGTTTAAGTGAATTGTTGGAAGATCTGGCGATGGAAGAGACCTACCTTGCGGAAATGTTTGAGGTTCTGCATGAACAGCAGAAACGTTTTGCGAAGGCCCAAATCGACGCCGGGGCGGATATTATCGGAGTAGGTAACGCCGCCGCATCCTTGATAGGGCCGGGATTGTACAAAAAATATGGCATGTCTTGGGATAAGGCAATTGTCGATTACATTCATAGCTGCGGAGCTAAGGTAAAACTACATATATGTGGTAATATCACCCCTCTTTTGGAACTACTGCGGGAAGTTGGGCCTGATATTCTCGACATAGACTGGATGGTCGACTTTGCCCGGGCGGTTAAAGAATTTGACGGCAGTAAAACCGCAGTGAGCGGCAATGTTAATCCCGTGGCAGTCCTGATGCAGGGAACGTCTGAATGCGTGGAGTCCCAGATAAAATATTGTCTAGAAGTAGGTTCCGCCACCACCTGCATCGCCGCCGGCTGTGAGGTGCCCGTTGCCGCTCCCGATGAAAACTTATTCCTCATGGACCGCCTTCTCTACACAGATCCAAGCCGTTTATATTCGGCATAATACGATAGGGTACTATTCCGGGAGGAAGTTTACGGTCTGGTTTTTTGCTCCATCGATATCCCCTCCTTTGGGATACCTCCAGTATACCATGTTTTCCTTAGTCTGTCCCGAATAAGTTGTACTTGAGGTGGGCAACGTGTGGACCTTGACAAACTTTGTTAAGGGAATATAATTAATTTGATAAACAAATTGCCGTTGATATTCTCGTAAGCTTAAAGATAACGGAATCAACATGAAATTTATAACTACAAATGACGACAAGAAACAGTACAGTCATCAAAGTATTGTAAAAGAAAGCAACTGCAAACAGATATTTGATCTGATATTTGAAAACGAAGGAATATCCCGGATTGAAATATCAAAAAAGACCGGACTCAGCCGAGCCACAGTTTCAATGCTGGTGGATGAATTGGCGGAAGCGGGGCTGATCAATATTCTGGGAGAAGGGGATTCAGCTTCATCGGGCAGAAAACCCATTATGCTGGAAATCAACAAAGACCGGGTCCAGATTATCACCCTGTCCATGATGCAATCGACTTTCAGATATACCCTCTGCGATCTAAAAGGTGGCGAAATCGACACATTTCTTCAAAGCGTGGTTTATAAAAAGGGCTGTGCAAAAAAAATATGGAATGATATCCAGGACAAATCGCCGCATTTAGATGCTGAAAAATTGCAGGCTGTCTGTGTTGCAATTCCGGCGAAGATCAATAATGCCGAAAAGATCATAAATTTTTCATCGGTGCTGGATATTCAGAAAAACTGTGATTTACTGGCAGAGCTTAAGACGATACAGCCCAAGCTCCCCCTACTTGTGGGAAACACATCATCGGCATACGCCTATGCAGAATACAAATATGTATATAATGGCAAAATCGACGATATGATCTTTTTTTGTATCGGCGCGGGGGTCGGCGCGGGGATCCTGATGAACGGCAGGGTGTTTAACGGAGAAATCGGGCATATGACTATCGACCCTGAAGGGCCCTTGTGTTCCTGCGGGAAGCGGGGTTGTGTGGAGAGCTTGGTAAGCAAGACTGTATTACTGCGGGAATTCGAAATGATTGTCAGAAAAAACAGGGACAGCCATCTGTATAAATTGTGTGATGGAGATGGGACTCGTATCCATTACGGGAACATCCGGGTAGCGTTGGAGAATAAGGACCCTAGGACCATTGAGGTGGCCGGCAGGCTTGCCGGAAAAATCGCCTATTGCATCAGCAATGTAATCTGTATGTTCAATCCGGAAGAGATAGTTATCGGCTGCGGTATTGAGGAACTGGGCCAGACCTTTCTGGATATGATTATACAAAAGGTTGAAATTCCCGGTTCAAATGGCGTAGGCTCGGTAAAGAATATGCATATCAGATATTCTCGGATAGAATCAAACGCGGAAGCCAAGGGCCTGTTCAGATATTTTCTGGACAAACTTTTTACAGTCGTTACTGAAACTGAAAATATGATATACCTCTGGAATTGACGGTCCGATGCTCAGTCAAAAAACCGCCGTCTACGCCTTTTTGATGAACGGAGTGGTCTTTGCCCACAATTCATCTAAAACGCCAGCTTATAGCCTCTATAGCGCGTAGGGAATTGGTACCAGCAATCCCCGGTGATTCATCAGATATAAGTTTTTTATCATAAATTTCTCTATGAGAAATAAATATTATACAATCATAAACAAAATTTATATGAGAATTCTCTATAAACACTCTTGAATCCAAGGTGAGTTACGCATTACTATTTAGATTCGGAGACTGTATGCCCATCAATGAAAGGATCAAAGAAGCGCGGCGTGTGCTAAAGCTGTCTCAGATCAATTTTGCCAAGACTATCTATATATCCAATGGATACCTTGCGGAAATTGAGCTGGGAAACCGGCGGGTGAATGATCGTCTCATTCAGCTAATCACAACCTCTTTTGGGATTAACAAGCATTGGCTTGTAACCGGAGAAGGTCCTATGTTTATGACGACACCGGACCAAAAATTAAACCGTATAACCAGCCTCTTTAAGGATTTGAATCCCAAGTTTCAGGATTATGTTCTTAAACAAATGGACCTGCTTATTGCGTTGCAGAATGGGAGTGATAATGAACTAACCCAAATCGGTAAGAGTCCGACCGGCTCCTAGGAGCCTTGCGGCTAAAGCCGCCTGGACTTGTGGATTTTTGCACCAAAACTAACGCAAAAATCCCGATTTATGGGCTCCTAAGAACAGCAAGGCGGTCGTTTCTTACGGATAGTTTTTATCACTCGTATAATAATTATAGCTGCCGCAAAAAGCGCCGCAGCTATAATTATGGTGATTTCTACGATCTGATTCATCTTAAACCCCTTCTTTCGTGCGGCGGAATCGCCGCATACGTTAATCGGACATTAAGCGCGAAGCGCTTAATGCAAACCTCCCAAGACTCCCAGTTGATACACTACAAAACAGAGCGTCCAGCCTAAGGCAAGAAGGAAAACCACTTCAAAGCCGAGCCATTTCCAGCCTATTTCCGCCTTGATGGCCGCAAGGGCGGCGAAGCAGGGGGGAATTATCAGAGTAAAGAGCATGAACACAAAGGCGGTAAGGGGGGTCATGTGGGGATCTTTTCGTATAGCTTCCCTGAGGCCTTCGCTTTCCTCATCTTCTTCCGCCCCAACCCGGTAGAGTATACCCAGGGTGGATACCACCACCTCTTTGGCGGCAAAACCTGTTACCGAAGCGGCGCCTATTTTCCAGTCAAATCCTAAGGGCCGGAATATGGGTTCAATAAATTTTCCGAGCCTCCCGGCGTAGCTGTGTTCCAGGGCGGTCTCCGCAACATTGGTATTAAGCCACCCTTGAATCTCATCTTCATCCGCGCCGGGGTTGTTCTGAAAATAAACGGTACGCAGTTTCGCGGTTTCCTGTTCCGAAAGCTCGTACTCCGGGAAGCTCGTGATAACCCAGATAAGGATAGCCGACGCAAGAATGATAGTCCCGGCTTTTTTGACATACTGCCAGGTCTTTTCCCATACATGCCAGAGAACCCCCCGCAGGGTGGGGGCGCGATAGGGCGGCAGTTCCATAACAAAGGGGGTGGGCTCCCCTTTGAGAACCGTTTTTTTCAGTATCAGGGATGAACACAGTCCCAATACCACGCCGCAGGCGTAGATGATCATTACTGCATTGGCCGGATGCTCGGGAAAGAAAGCCGCCGCCAAAAGGACATGTACCGTGAGTTTTGCTCCGCAGCTCATCATAGGAGTAATGAGGATAGTGATGATCCGGTCCCGGGGACTTTTCAGGGTGCGGGCAGCCATAATGGCGGGGACGGAACAGCCGAAGCCGAGCATCATAGGGAATATAGACTGGCCGTGAAGGCCAAAACTGTGAAGCAGTTTGTCTGTGGCAAAGGCCGCCCGGGACATATAGCCTATGTCTTCCAGTATTGAAAGTTGAAAGAACAGTAATACTATTAGCGGTATGAAGGA
>JAITNM010000194.1 GCA_031290475.1 Treponema sp.
GCGCTGATCTATAAATCGGCGGCGCCCTCCTTTGCGAAAAAAGCCCGGGAATACCGGGTGTCGGATACGTGTATTGGCTGTAAAACGTGCGCGAATATCTGTCCGGTTAATAATATTACTTTCCAGGAAACAGAGGGCGGTCATCCCGGCGCTTCCAGCCGTCCGGCTCTGCCCGTTTTTGGCGATCATTGTGAACAATGTATGGCGTGCATTCAATGGTGTCCACAACTTGCGATAAATTATAAACAGAAAACACAAAAGCGGGGACGCTATCATCACCCTGATATTACGCTTGATGAAATGAGAAAAGCAAAAACTACATAAACAACCGCAAGAAAAACTATAGCAGGGAGCATTAAATGGGTTTTTATGATTTTATTGTAAAGGGTAGAGCGGGAGACGACTTATCGCTTGAACAGTATAAAGGCAAGGTCGCGCTTGTGGTAAACACCGCAACTCATTGCGGTTTTACCCCGCAATATGAAGGATTGCAGAAATTGTATGCAAGTTATAAAGAAAAGGGATTTGAGATTCTGGATTTTCCCTGTAACCAATTTGGCAAGCAGGCGCCCGGAACAAATGACGAGATTCATTCGTTTTGCACAATGAAATACGCCACTACTTTTACACAGTTCGGTAAAATCGAAGTAAATGGTAAAAGCGAAAGCCCCTTGTACACATGGTTGAAATCACAAAAGAAAGGGATGTTCAACGCAAAAATAAAATGGAACTTCACTAAATTCCTTATAGATAGAAACGGGAATGTTGTAGCCCGTTATGGGCCTAATATAAAACCGGAAATTATTGAAGGTGATGTTAAGAGCTTGTTGTAACAATATACCGGTCAAGGCTTTCGGTCATCCACCGGGAGAAGGTCTTATTGAATTTTGCGGCCGCAAATTTTGCGGATTTTCCCTTCATTTGTTTACACCAATCGTCACCGAGCGCGGCTGGAATACCCTCTGTCAATAACCACAACCGGCTTTATAACACTTCCGCTGCGGTTTGCTTCAAAAGCCTCGTTAATTTCGTCAAATGGAAATACCTTGATCATCCGGTCAAAGGGGAACTTTCCCGCTTTATGCCACGCAAGGAGCCGGGGGATAAGTTTCTGCGGAACCGACCAGCCTGCGGTAGTGTCTTCCCATGTTTTGCCTTGTTCCTTTTCCTTGCGGCTTAAATTCATGGAACCCCCTATACCCACGCCGCAGGCGGAGGCCCCCGGATTAAGGCGTATCCGCAATGCGTCAAGAAGCCGCCGGTTACCGGATGTATCGAAAGCATAATCTACGCCGCCGCAAAATTTTTTTATTTCAGCCGATATATCGGTCTCATCCCCGTTAATACAATGGGTTGCGCCTAATTCCTTTGCCATTTCCAGCCGTCCGGGGATTCGGTCAATCGCTATAATTGGGGAACAGCCTGAACGCTTGGCAGCCATGAGCGCCGAAAGCCCGACACATCCCACGCCGCCAATAGCTATGGCCTTTTTCTTTGCCGGTTTGAGACAGTTCAATACTGAACCGGCCCCGGTCAAAACGCCGCAGCCCAAAGGCCCCAGGAGCTGAAGGTCAAAGCCCCCGTCTACCTTGACCACCGTATTTTTGTGACACACCGTATACGCCGCAAATCCCCCCTGCCCTATCAGCGCGGCGACCGGTTTACCTCGCAGCGACCGGGGGCTTGTTCCGTCAAGGCGCAATCCTTCAAAAAAATCGTACAGATGTTCACATTCGTAGGTTCTGCCGCTGCGGCAAGCTTCGCATTCGCCGCAGTAGGTATAGGAAAGCACCACCGGATCTCCCGGCTGTAAACCGGTAACGCCCTTTCCGGTTTTTTCGATAATACCGCTTGTCTCATGCCCCAGCACAATGGGGTAATGGCGGCTGTAATCCTGTACCCATAAATCCGTATGGCAAACTCCGCAAGCCGAAATTTTTACCAATACTTCCTGATCCCGCGGTTCCGCCAGATCGAGTTCTGTAATGGCTAATTTTTTCCCCGGCCCGCTAAGAACCGCCGCCTTGATTTTCATGCGTCGCTTCGCTCCGCTTTCAGATAGGAAAGATATACTGGGCGCTTCGGACCAGAGGTCCGCCGCGCCCGGCATCATGCATCCCTCCGGGCCGCTCTCGCGTCATGGGCTTATTTTACTGCATCACCGCTGGTCTTACAAGTTAACGGTTAATGTGATAGATAGTTAACTACCGTTTTTTCGGTGATTCCCTCACCACTAAGGCGGCAATTCTGATATTGAACACCGTTGAAAGTGCCTCAAGAACATACTTGAGGGGTGGCGGCGAAAAAAACATGGGCGGGACCACCGGGAGGCCCCGTGTTTTTTTCGGCCAAGCAACCTTTGGTTGCCGGACCACAAGTAAATTTTTCAAGGCAAAATTTCAATGTTTTGTTTGAATTGCGAATTGCTGAAGTTTTAGCCCTCCCTCTTGACTTATATACCTACCGGTAGGTATACTAAAGGCATGGACAAAGTACCCGAAACCAAAGAACGGCTCCTCACTACCGCCCTATCAATCTTTTCCCGCCGGGGCTATGAAACTTCAAGTATTCAGGAGATCGTCAACGAAGTGGGGATTTCCAAGCCGACCCTCTACTATTATTTTGGTAACAAACAAGGGTTACTTGAGGCCATTGCCTCTGAATATGGTACGCCCCTTCTGGAGCTTACCACGAAGACCGCGAAATATGAACATAACTTGGTGATGAATCTGACCGGATTATTTCGGGAGATCCTTTCCTTTGCCCTCCGGCAGCGTGAGTTTTTCAGACTCTTCACAAGCCTTTTTTCTGCTGCGCCTGAGACATCCGCCTATACGGTGGGGAATGGGATGCGGAGACGGCTCACGGCTATATTGGAAAAGCTTTTTGAGGAAGCCTCCCAAGATCATGGGAACATGCGAAACCGTCAACAAATGTATGCTGAATCATTTTTTGGCCAGATTCAAACCTGGGCGCTATTGGCGATTAACGATGAGATAAATTTAACCGAGGAACTTCAGTTTAAAATTATCCACCAATATATGCATGGTATTTTTTCCTGATAGAGAGTTATTGCGATTGTCTGAGGTAGGGAGTGTAAGTTTTTTTTTGCATGACTATATACCTACCGGTAGGTATATAGAGAGGAGGTATTTATGATCAGCCACCTGTCCAATCGCGTGTTTTACCACATTTATCCCTTTGGTTTCTGTGGAACGCCGCGATACAATGATTTTTCCTGTCCTGCGGGAACAGGGCTTCGTTCGCTTATCGGGCATATCCCCCATCTCCTCGATCTCGGAGTGAATGCGGTGTATATCGGCCCGCTCTTTGAATCCACCGCCCATGGCTACGATACTCTGGACTATTACCATGTGGATCGCCGGCTTGGAAATAACGAGGCGCTTCGTGACCTGGTAAAGGTATTTCATGATGCGGGGATCCTGGTGATCCTTGATGGGGTACTTAATCACACAGGGCGGCACTTTTTCGCCTTCCGTGATGTGCGGGAAAAGGGGCAATACTCGGCGTACCGGGATTGGTTCTCAGGGCTGAATTTTGGCGGCAGGAATCCTCTGGGAGATCCTTTTACCTACAACACCTGGAGCGGGGCCTGGGATCTTGTTAAACTCAACGGTGTCCATAGGGAAGTACGGGAACATCTTTTCGGAGCGGTTAAATTCTGGATTGAGGAATTTGATATTGACGGACTCAGACTTGATGCGGCGGATCAGCTTCTTCCCGATTTTATGGATGAATTATCACAGCGCAGTAAAGCTATCAAGGATGATTTCTGGCTCATGGGCGAAGTGGTGCACGGGAATTACCGTAACTGGGCGCGGACAGGGCGGCTTGATTCTGTTACCAATTACGAACTATACAAGGGCCTCTGGTCGAGCTTTAATGATCGGAACTTCTTTGAGCTCGCCTGGACCTTAAACCGTCAGTCCGGCCCGGAAGGAATGTACCGTGACCTTCTGCTCTACAATTTTGCGGATAACCACGATGTGAACCGCGTTGCCAGTATTTTAAAAAATCCCGCGCACCTGTTTCCCCTGTACGGACTCCTCTTTACCATCCCGGGAATTCCTTCGATCTATTACGGCAGTGAACTGGGACTCCGGGGGGAGCGGGCCAATAATCAGGATTTCTCTCTGCGTCCGGCCTGGGCCGATTTGCCTGAAAATTTTCCTCTTGAAAACAAGCCTGTTGTAGACAGCGGTAAACTGACCGGCGCTATACGCCGCTTTGGGACAATCAGAAAACAGTACGCGGCGCTACAGGAGGGTTCCTACCGGGAACTTTTCAAGGGGCACGGACAGTTTGCGTTTCTGCGGGAACTGAAAAATAACACGGATGCCGCTCAAGGGATCATTGTGGCGATAAATGCCGATATGCGGACGGAACACATCCATATACCGGCAGCTTCTCTGGGGATGCATGGAACGCGGTGGCATGATGTACTGAACGGCGGGGAATGGCGGAATGGGGATAGAGGGCTTGATGTGCAGATCGACCCGTCGTGGCTTCGAATATTGGTGAGGCGGTAGAGCAAACCCCTGTTTCTTCTTTCCGGTTGTCCAAACACTAATTGCCATCGGAATTCCCGGGAATATATCTTCCGTTAATTTTTCCTGCAATCTCAAGAAGTCTTTCTTTTGTATTGAGCGCGGGATCGTCCAGAACAGTTTCCAAAAGCTCATTCAAAATGACGCCCATGTGTTTACCCGGTTTAATTCCTGTTTCCATGAGATCTTTACCCGAGACCGCGAGGTCTTTGAGTGTGAATGCCTTGTTTTGGGAAAGGACGCTTTCTACCCGGTTTGCCAATGGGAGGAGGAAATCCGCCGGCCCTTCAACGCCGGCGGTCCCGAAGGCATCGGCAAAGCGGAGAAGGTAGAGGTCCTTAAGGTTTTCTTCTCCTACCCGGACAACGAAACGGCGTACTGCGGCGTCACTCCAGTTTTCTTCGTAGTGAAACATGTGCTCTCTCACCAGGAGCGTTACCCCGTCAATAACCGTATTAGGGTAGCGGTACTGTCTCAGTATGCGGCCTGTTATACGCTCCGATTCCCTTTCATGCTGATAGAATGTCCAGATGCCGTTATCATCAAGTTTTTTTGTAACCGCCTTTCCAAGGTCGTGAAAAAGGGCGGCAAGACGCACCCTCTGGGGGAAGCCTTTTTCTGCGGCGTAGTTCAGAGAGAGGAGCGAGTGATCCAGCACATCAAAACGGTGAAGCCCTTTTTGTTCCACCCCCCGGCATCTTGACAAATCCGGGAAGAGCATTGACAGAAGTCCTGTTTTTTCCATGAGCAGAAACGCTGCGCCCGGTTTCCCGCCGGCGACAATTTTCTCAAATTCATCGCGGATCCGCTCCGGGGAAACCTTGGCCGTGACGCCAAGGGATAAGGGGATGGCATGCAGGGTCGCCTCATCCACGGTGAAGCCCAGCTGGCTTGCAAAGCGCAGGGCCCGCATGGGCCTGAGTCCGTCTTCAGCGAACCTTTCCTCAGCATTTCCAACACAACGGATGATCCTGTTTTTAATATCCGCCGTGCCGTGAAAGGGATCGGTAATACGTCCTGAAGGAAGTTCCGCCGCCAGGGCGTTCATGGTAAAATCCCGGCGGGAAAGGTCTTCTTCAATAGTGGCGGCGTATTCCACTTTGTCCGGCCGTCTGCCGTCCCGGTAATCCGATTCGGTACGGAAGGTGGTTACCTCCAGGGAGTAACCTTTAAAGAGTACCGTGACGGTACCGTGCTTAATCCCCGTGGGAATGACCCGGCGGAACAGGGATTTGACCTCTTCGGGTCTCGCGTCTGTAGCCAGATCCCAATCCTGGGCTTTTTTCCCCAGGAGGAGGTCCCGCACCGCGCCCCCTACAAGGTATACCTTTTTACCTTTCAAGGTGAAATAAGAAGAGATTTCTTTGAGCAGGGGATGGACGGCTACATTGTTCATCAGGGGAAAGCTTAATATAATGAAGAAGATGAAACAAGAAAGCCCTATGCGGGGAATAGCATTCATCGGGGGGGAAGGCCCCGGCGCCGCATTATGCCGGAGATTGGCGACGGAAGCGGGGGCCGGCGGCGGGGCGGCCCTGCTTGTAGCCGCCGATTCGGGACTTATTGCCATGGAAAACGCCGGGCTTGTTCCCGATTGGATTATTGGGGACATGGATTCCCTGGATGATACGAGCCGGCTTGAAGCCTACTCGCCGGGGCGGATCCGCCGGTACCCCCACGAGAAGGATTATACCGACACGGAGTTAGCCCTTTCCCTGCTCCGGGAACAGGGCTGTGATACCGCCTGGCTTGTTGGCGGCGGCGGCGGCAGAACGGATCATCTCCTGGCAATACGTTCCCTGTTTGAGCGGGACCCTTCCCCCGATCGGTGGATTACGGCCCAGGAGGACATACGCCGTCTCCGGCCGGGGGAAGACCTTGTTTTTTCTTGTTCAGTTACCGAAGGGGGCGGGGAAAGTTCCGCCAAAAAATTGAAGGGGATTTCGGTGTTTCCCCTGGGGACAGGTCCCTGGAAGGCGGAAAGCCGGGGCCTTAAGTGGCCCCTGGATGATCTTCCCTGGGACCGGGGTTTTTTCGGGATCAGTAACGAGGCGCCCGAGGGGAGTTTTAGTATTAAGGCGGTGGAAGGACGGTTTTTGGTACTGGCGCCCCTGGGCATAATGGGATAAAATTAAAGTATGAACGATTTAATACCCGAGGGAGGTTATACTCCCACCACTATATTGGCTAAACAGGGGGTTACCGCCATTGGCAGTATTTTAGGCGGGGCAGGCCTCCTTGTTTTGGGCGCCTTGGGCGCCCGGTTCCCGGTAATCGGGCTCGCCGCGGGGGCGGTGCTGGGGATTGTGGGCATTACCGGTCTTTTATCCAAAGACCCTGATGATCGGAAGCCCGCCCTTATCGTTACCGGGGCGGGGATTTTGTCAGTTTTATCCCGGGTCCCCGTGGCGCGGGCCTTTGCGGGAACCTTATTCGGGATAGGCGCCCTTGGACTATTGGCCATAGGTATATGGAATGGCGTTAAATTCATAAAGGGCCTCAAGAGCCGGTCGTGACCTATTTCTTTGAAACCTACGGTTGTCAGATGAACGCCGCCGAATCGGCGGCGCTGGCGCTGGTTCTCCGGGAACGGGGCTGGAAAGCCTCGGAGGACGGGGAAAGCGCCGACCTGGTACTTATCAATACTTGTTCGGTACGGGAAACCGCGGAAAGGCGGGTGTTGGGCCGGTTTGCCCACTATGCGGCGCTGAAAAAGAAAAGGCGGACAACGGGCGGTGCTTTTACCCTGGTGGCGGCGGGCTGTATGGCCCAGCGGCTGGGTGAAAAGTTGCAGGAAAAGTACCGTGCCATTGATTATGTTATGGGAACTTCCGCCCGTTCAATTTTTCCCCATATCCTTGAAGCCGCGGAATCGCGGCAGGGGGGTAAGCCCTGTGGGGCAGGGCGGGGCGCCCCCGGAGATCCCTTCGGCGCAAAACCGGTGTTTGCCTTTTCATCATCCCATCTGGAAGAAGGACAGTTCCGCAGTTTTGTCCCCATCATGCACGGCTGCGACAATTTTTGTTCCTACTGCATAGTTCCCTATGTTCGGGGCAGGGAAATATCCCGTTCCCCCGAAGCGATCCTGGAGGAGATCCGGCGCCTCCCGGAAAAGGGGGTTAGGGAAATCACCCTCCTGGGGCAGAATGTGAACACCTATTCCTGGAAGGGGGAGGGGGGCGTTAAAGAGCCCCTGGACTTCCCCGGCCTTTTGGAACTGATTGCCCGGGAGGTGAAGGGGAGTTCAATCCGGTGGGTACGGTTTCTGTCGGCAAACCCCAAAGATTTTTCACCCCGGGTTATCCGGGTTATGGCGGCGAACCCTGTTTTTTGCCGCCACCTCCACCTTTGCGTCCAGCACGGCTCCAATACCATCCTTGGGGCCATGAACCGGAAGTATACCCGGGAAAGCTACCTTAGCCTGGTACAGGAGATCCGCGGGGCCATGCCCGAAATCAGCCTTTCCACCGACATCTTAATCGGTTTCCCCGGGGAAACCGGGGATGATGTTAAGCTCACCCTGGATTTGATGGAAGAGGTTAAATTCCTCTATGCCTACATGTACCATTACAATCCCCGGGAAGGGACCGCGTCTTATAAGCTCCCCGGCCGGATTTCTGAGGCGGACAAACGGGAACGGCTCTCCCGGGTCATAGCTTTACAGAAAAAGCATACCCAGGAACTGCTTAAACGCCGGATCGGCAGCCGGGAAATTGTATTAATAGAGGGAATTTCCCGGAAAAATGCCGATGAATTAATAACCCGTACTGAACGGAATGAAATGGCGGTTACCCCCGGGGATGCCGCGCTTACCGGTTCCTTTGCCCGCCTGACTATTTCATCCCTTAAGGGGAATACTTTCCAGGGGAAGGAACTTGTGCTTCAAGGAGATTAGGATGCCCTGGCGTTTTATCGGTTTTGTAATCCTCTGCGGAATTTTTCTCGTTTTTATTGGTTTCAATTTGGAAAATAATTGTGATATTTCCTTTGGTTTTACCAGGCTTTCACAGGTACCGGTGTACCTCACGGCCTTTGGTTCCTTTGTTATCGGGCTTTTGGCCTCTTTTCCCATCGTTCTTTCCCTCAGAATAAAGCGGCGGCGGAACGGGGCAAAAAAGGACGGGGATAGAGATCTCCCCGCCGTCACAGGCCGTAACAAACCCGGGCAGACACAGGAAGAGAATTATAAGGATGACGGCGCCTATGGGATTGATTAAAAACCCAGGTCCCCGGAGGCCAAAGGTCCGCGCTAACCGGGTTTTGGGACAGGCTCCGTTACTCGTCTTTTTTTCAGTATTGCTTTTTACCGCTTTTTCCGTCCGTCCCCTTTCCGCGGAAACTTCCGGTTCAACCCTTTTAAAGGATGAAATGCTGCTTCTTGAGCGGAAACTGGGAAGCTCCAATCTTTCCTCCGAAGAACGGCTTGAGGCCCTGGTACGCCTCGGAAAGCTCAACCAGCTCTCCGGAAACCTGGAGGCTGCGGCCGATGCCTGGAACCGGGCAGCCCTGGCGGATCCTAAAAAAGGGGATTACCGGAGCGTTCTTGAGGGTATTCGCTGTTATATTGCCCTGGGAGAACTTGAAAAAGCCGAGACGGGGATACGGATGGTACTGGCTAATAGTAAGGATGCCGCCGAACTCCGTTCCGCCCGGTATTTGGGCAGCCTTACCGACGTGTTCCGCACCGGGGATCACCATTCCCTGGAACGGCTTCTGGACTCTCACGAATACCCGGATGAGACGCCGTTACTGCTCTACTTCCTTTGGAAAATTACCGGTGATGAAATCTACCAGGCCCGGCTCCGCGCCGAATACCCGTTAAGTCCGGAAGCAAAAAGCCTTACTTCCCCCCTGTCCCATCAGATTGCCGGGGCCTCTACCCCCATGTGGCTTCTCTTTCCAGGGAGGGGAAGCGTTGTGCTTGAAACGCCCGTCACCCGGACATTTCCGGAGGCTGCCCCCGGAGGAAATACCGTTCCCGCGTCCGCCGTAAAAGCCGCAGCCTCCCCAAGGGAGGCAGCATCCCCAGGGGAGGCAGCCTCCCCAAGGGAGACAGTATCTCAAAAGGAGGCAGTATCCCAAAGGGAGGGCCCGGCGTCCGGCACGGCGCTGCTTCAGACCGGGCTCTTCAGCAAAGAGGAAAACGCGAAACGAATGGCGGATCAGTTAAAAAAGGCGGGATTTACCCCGGTAGTTTCCCGGCGTACCGTAAATGGAAGGGCCTATTTTATGGTAGCCGTTTCTCCGGGGAACGACATAAACGCAAGCTTACTGCGCCTTAAAAACGCCGGGTTTGAATCCTTCCCTGTTTACTGAGCAGTGATCCTGGCCAGGGATATGACCGCTTCGTGAACATCCTGGAAACCCCGGGTGCTGAGCCGTACCCGGGCCAGGGTTAAGGTTTCCCCGGGTTCTTCCGGCAGCGCCTCCTGGCCGTCCTGATGTTGTACCAGGTACGTCTCCCGGGATAAACCGGTAATGCTGCCGGGCCGTAATTCCAGCAGTTCCCGGTTTTCAAGAAAAAAGAAGGTATAAATTCCCTTTCTGGCATTCCCATTGGCGTATAATTCGTATGTCCCGTCCTTGTAAAACGTAAGTTTTCCGATAGCGCCTTCATAGACGGCGTCAAGATACGGAATGGCATATTGGGTGTTTTTTTCAGAGCCGGCGGATGTCCGTTCCGCCGCCCAGTGGCTGCCGGCCTTGCGGTAGGATCCGTCCCATGAATCGTTCACCCTGATGGGAAGCCGGACATCTTCTATAACCCTGATACGGATACTGTTGATCGATTCAAGCTCAATATCAATTGAACGGCGCAGGGTAGTAACAGAGAAATTCTGGCTTGAAATATAAAGGCCGTATCTTGTGGCGCTGGAAGACTGCCATTGGAAAACCTGCTGGATTTCGTCACCGTAAAAGATCAGTTCCCGATTTTGCGGATCAAAGTAGATATACTGCCGGTTATCCAGTGTGCCCTGGGAGCCTACATAGTACCAGAGACCGCCGATGAAGGCTTCAAAATCCCGGGCGCTTCCGGTTAACAGCTCCCGGACCCGCCGTTCTTCCACCTGGGAACCGGGTATCCGGGTAATCCTGCTCTGCCGGTAAACGCCGGAATTTTCATTATAAGTATAAATTATTTCAATTTGATCGAGAATATTGCCCGATTCCGTATCCCTGCCGTAAGCGGCGATAGTAAAACTCGTACCCTTGGAAAGCCCCATCTGGTAGGCCTGGGTACGTTCGTTTTCCTGAATCGTAATGGAACCGTCTATCCGGATTTCGGCGATTTTTTCAAAAGGGAGGGGCTCTAAACCCGCGTTGGACGCCTCCCTTTCCCCATCCATTCTGAAAATGGTCATGGTCCGCTCATTGGCAGCGGTCATTCCGGTAAGTACAACACAAACACTGCGATCCCCGATAAGATCCTTTGTATAAAGGGAAACGGTGCCCGGCTGGGTAACGATGCTTGGAACATTCCAGAGCCTCCGGTACGTTTTGGTTTGATTATCAAAATCAATGAACGTAAGCCAGATCGGGGCGGAAGTCTCAGTAAAATTGCGATAGGCGATGATCTGTTCTTCCATAAGATCATCGTCAAGATTCTCAGTCAACACAGAAATGATAATCTCCCCGTCGTTCAATACAACCTTGGCATTCGAACTATCTTCATAGGCCATGAGTTCCCGCAGAACCGTTTCTTCATCGTTCCCCTTTGGCGATACGGTTTTGGGTACGATGATCTTGGTCTGCCGTTGTATTACAGCCTCCCGGGGTCTGAAGAGAAACGCCGGATGATACGCCAGGACGGCAATGATCGCTATGGTGACGAGAAAGAAAAATATGAGCAGGGGCCGTGCGGCTTTTTTCATTATTCCCTTCGGCTAAAGCCCGGCAAACTCCTAGTCGGCAAATTCGGCCGCCTTTTTTTGTATTTCGGGGCCGATGTTTAACGCCGCGGTAATTGCCCTCCAGGCGCCGTGCTCTTCTATCCGGGAATAACGCAGCAATCTTGCCGTTTCGCTGTTTCCGGGGAAGGCGGCGTATCCTGGGGCGGAACCGCTTACCAGTACGGTACAGGTCATCCGCCGGCGTTTCTCCCGGGCGTCCATTTTTATCGCTTCCCGGAGGGCGCCCGCATAATCAGCCTTGGTTCCCGAGAGTTCAATAGACCTGATGATGCCTTTTACCCCTTCTTTGGATCCGGCGCCGGAAAGGGGCCCTTGAAAGATACGGTTCGCCCTGGTTCCGGCAAGCCAGATTGTAAGATTGTCCCCGTCCAGGAGAAGATCCCCGATGATAGTATCACAGAGCCATGCAAAGGCTTCGTTTTTCCCGTTGTTCAGCGCAACGGAACCGTCAATTATCAGAAACATATCCAGCGGCGCCGGCCGTTCACCGGCGCTCCAGAGGGCGGGAGGAATAATAAAGAAAAACAGGCCGAAGATCAAGACCCCCGGGCCTTTCAAGAGGGGGACCGCGAACCGGGGGTTCGGCGATCCTTCGGATCCCCATTGGGGTTCCGGGGCGGCGGAGGCTGCGTAAAAAAACCCTTGCATATCTTCAATTATAGCATATATTTAAATAGGTAGCCTATACCGGCTTGTTAATGCCGATAATCTGGTATAAGAGCTTGTTCCAAAGCTGAAATTTTGGGACAGCCTCATAAATTATCAGAAAAGAGGCTTTACTTTCTTATTTTTAGCTGATAGAATGAAAATGATAAAATTTATCTGTATAAGCGGGGTTTTTTCAAACTTTTGAAAAAGCTTCAATAGGGTATTTTATCCTTAAAAAAAGGAGACATAATTATGGGAGCAATCGACCTGCCCAAGAGTCCTAACGTATTCCACCCCGAAAAACCGAGCGCCGTAGGGTCCCGAAACTCACTGGCCCAGGAATACCGGGATCAGCAGCACGAAGTTAACCAGCTTCTGGAAGAAGAAACCAATAAGGTAGTCCATCACCTGAATTCCAAGCTGCCTAAAGACGTTCTGGAACGGCTTGACGTAATGGGGGGGATGAAAGAAAAGCTCTACAACTACTTCAACCAGAACTACCAGAATATGTTCAACCGGTACATGGTCACCACGGAAGACGAAATGGTGAAGAAGATCCGGAACTATGTTGACAAGGAGGAGACGAAGATCCTCTCCCGGTATACCCCCAAAGAGGTGGCGGATCTCCTGGATCAGGTGGGCGGCGCTGACCGGTTCAATACCGGCGAAATCGAGAAGTCCATGGTCAACATGTACGGCCACCTCCAGGGGCATATCCAGCGGGGCGTCAATGATCTGGAAAACCTGACCAACAGCCTGCTCCGGCAAAAGACCGATACCGGCGCCTTTATCCGGGGTGAAAATGCCTATTCAATCGTAAAATGCGCTTTTAAAGATAATCTTCGCAAGCCAAAAACCGTTACCGATGTTAAGTTATCGGTAAATATTCTGGATTCGGAGCTTATCAGCCCCATTTTCCATTACCAGGTCACCGTGGAGTACCTCATAAAGGATCTGCTCTCCAAGTACATCATAGATAACATTGATATAGAAATCGAGAAACTCAAGGACGAACGGATCGACCAGGGCATAGAAGAGCTTTCGGACAGTGAGATCATCTTCAATAAGATGGGCAGGGTGGAGAATTACACCGACGACAAGGGAGAGGATCCAAAATCAAAGCGCTATAATCAGGTTGCCAAGGCCCTCTTTGAACGGATTGCCAATCTGCGGGCGGAAATCGAACCTGCGGAATTTGACCAGCAGAATGTGCGGGAAAATCTCAAGAAGATTGTGGATATCGAGAATATCCGCAGCCGGGGTTTCAATACCGCCATTAACTCCATCACCTCTATTCTGGATACCTCCAAGATGGGGTATCAGTACATTGAGAACCTCAAGAATGCCAGGGAGCTCCTTATCCGGGAATATGAGGATACCGATACGGAACATCTTCCCGATGAGCGTTACCAGGTGCTGATGCGGTACTACGACAACGCCCAGCTTATTGAAGAGCGTAAGGCCTACGATGTGCAGATCAAGAGCTTTGAGACCGAGGTGCTCCATCTGTGGGACGTGATCAGCGTTATCTATGAGAGCAACAAGTCCTTTTTCAAGATCACGGATTTCAATGATCTCGCGGCAAAGAATAAAAACCGGATCCGCAAGCATATCAAAGAAAAATCCGGAGAGCCCCTCTATGAGGATATTGCCAAGGTTTGGGATGAGATTACCTTTGTCACAACCGGCGAGACTGAAGTAGAGAAGATGAACCGTACTTATATCTACGAAAAGGACAAGATCCGGCAGAAGATCATCCTTATGCGGGAAAAACTTAAAGATATGTACGAGTACCAGTACCCCGTTGAACGGCGGGTGCTGGAAGACCGGCTTAACTTCATGGAACGGGAATACTACCGGTTTGATTATATGATCAACCCTTACCATATTCAGCCCGGTCTCTTGCTTGATGTGGATATCACTTCGATTAAACGGAAAAAAGCGACCCTGGACTCCATGGCGAATGTACTCAACGAATTCCTCCACGGCGTTTCCAAGGGCTTCCAGGATGCGGCCTTCGCCTCCTTCAGCCGGCGGCGTTCTACCGTTCGGGAAGATATCAACCAGTCATTCTCCACTGAGACCGATACCGGTTCTACTCCGTCCGCTAACACGGTGACTCCCGCCCAGGCGTATTTGGATCTGCTCAACAGCGATGACGGAGCGGAGGCCTCGGCGGCTCCGGCCCTGGAGGCGCCAAAGGCTAAACCCAAGGCCGGTCTCGCGGACGCCAAACCTCCAAAAAAGCCGGTGAAACCTGTCAGGGGGGGCGGTAACCGCAGATCCGGTGGTGACGCGTTAAAGGAAATTTAAGAATTAAGGAAGCCGGGAGTCTGTCGGGCTCCAAGGAGCCGGCAGATTGCTAGGAGCGTAAAACCCCGGCCTGTTAGCCCTGTCAGGGGGTGTCAAGGAAGTAACGGCTTCCTGGACACCCCTTTTTTCTGAATTGTAAAAAAGGGAGATGGTGAGGATGGCAGACGCTTTAACCAATTTAGAGATTCTTTCTACCAGAGCGGGCTTTAATTCCGCGGTGCGGCATATAAAAAAGACTATAAAAATTTTGGATACCCTGGGAACAAACGATAATCTGGGGGATATTCTCTTTGAACTGGCGGACAGGGAGATTACCGGGGAACGGATCGCAATTATTCTGCGTATGCTCCTGGTAGACAAGTTTGGGTATAAGACGGTATCGGTAAACCTTGTTTCAGCGGCGGAGGATCCTCAAGATCTTGCCTTGGAGTTTGCCAGGTGGAAGGCGGTTGATTTAGTGGCTGCCTACCATCACCCCGATTTAGGGCTTATTATAGCCAATCCCAAGGTTGCCGGGGAACTGGCGAATTTTGGGGCCCTAAGGAAGCGGGAACTTTTGATCATCTACGCCGGAAAGGCCGATGCCCCCGCAGACGGCCAGTGCGCCCTGGCGGCGGAACTTGCGGCATCCCTGTTTGAAGGCGCCAAACCTGAAATACCCGGTTCTTTGTACAACGGGAAATTTATTACCAAGCGGGCGCCAAAGGCCCCGCCGCCCCAGGAAGCAGGGGCGCCCCCCAAAGGCGCCGTAAGGGCGCCCTCCCCGGCTAAGGCCGCTTCGTCCAGGGCGGCGTCACAAGGGCCGGCCAAGGCAAACCAGGCCCTCCCCGCCCCCCAGCGGGAAGCGGGGAGGGCCGCCGCGCCGGTGGTTACCGCCGCCGCCCCTGCCATAACCAAGGGGCCGCTGCGGATGACCCCCATGTATTCGGTGGCGGTGCAGAATGAGCTCTTCCACAATGGAAATGTGGAAGCCTGGAAACGGATCATCGACAGTTACAACGCCAAATACCCGGAACTCCATGTGTACATTTATTATGAGGGGGAGCGTATCCTGGATATTAATTCCCTTTTTAAATGGGGAAAGGTAAAGCACGGCAGTTCTATTCAGTTTGCCGTGGCAGGCAATGATATTAAGGATGTGGCAAAACTTCAGCGCTATCTGGTTCAGGGCGCCAGCCATCAGTTTGAGGCGTTCCTGCGCGGATCGGTTAGCACGGTACTAAATCTATTCTGAAATAGGGGCAATCATGGACAGCAGAATACATTATTTTAGCCAATTTGACGTTATTTCCGCCAAAGTTGATCCGGAACGTTTAGGCGCCTCCCTGGGTATGCGGGGCCGCTTGACCAATGAATTTGCCGAACTGGGGTTTCCGATTCTGCCCGGTTTTATTCTGGATTCAAATCTGGCGTCGGAAATTGCAAAAACGGATATTAAGAACGATGTAACCGTATTACTGTCGAAGTTTGAAGGGATTACGGGAAAGAAAGTGGGGGATTTTGAGAATCCCCTGCTTCTTAAGATCGTGATTTCCCCGAACCTCGCGGTTTCCGATTATCCCACTTTGCATAATTTCGGCCTTACAAAATCGACCATACCGGGTTTTATTAAATGGGTGGGTAAGGACTTTGCCGCCCATGAGGCGCTCTTCCTTACCAGGGGTATGCTCAAAATTGAGGCAAGGATCAAAGAGCTTGAGGCAAAAACCAAAGAACAGGAAGAGATTGCCGGCCGCTTGGAATTTCTGGACGGGGTTCTGGGTATCCAGGGGCCTTCGAATGAGTTAGTCGAAAAGGAAAAACCGGTTAAAATCGGCAAAACCGCCGAAGAATATATGGACGAATACGCCAAATACTTCCCCAAGGGATTTTTTGATTCCGCGGAAGATCAGATTATCTTCGCGCTAAAAGAAATTTCCCGGCTTCTTGCCATGGATGATCAAAACGACAGAGATACTGCGCTTATAGTGCAGCCCATGGTGTATGGCAACTACGGGAGAGATTCCGTTTCGGGGTATTATTTTTCACGGAACGTGGTTACCGGGGACAAAAAGCTCCAGGGACAATTCTACCGGGAAAAATTCAACGAAATCGGCGCGGTTGGGCTTGACATTGAGTCGATCGGAGAAAAACACCTTAAAGAGCTGCAAAAGATCGCCTGGACCCTGGAAGACAAATTCAGGGATATCAGGAACATCCGTTTTTGTGTGGAAAACGGAAAACTCTGGCTCATCGAACAGCGGCCGGCGGATCAAAAATCCATCCAGGCGGATATCAAGCTGCTTCTGGATCTCGCCAAGCGTAAAATTGTGGATAAGGCCTATGTGATCAAGGCCATTGATCCCATGCGGCTCAATGAAATCCTCCACCCCATTATTGACGGCGCCAGCGCGAAGGGCCTTAAAGGCTGGAAGGGCGGCGTTTCAGGCGCCCCCGGGGCGGCTATAGGCAGGGCCTGCTTTAGTACCAACGCCCTCCTTGAAGCGCGGAAACTTGCCCTCCAAAAGGGGCAGGACGACCGGTTTATCCTGGTATTGCCCTCATCCTTTGCGGAGGATGTAAAGGCTATCGAAGTAAGCGCCGGGGTGCTTACCGCCGAAGGAGGCTATTCCGCCCACGCATCGGTTGTGGCCAGACAGTACGGCAAGGTTTCCATTGTTGCGCCGAAGATGAAGATCAAAGGCAGGAAGGCTTCCCTGGGAGACATCAGTTTTTCTGAGGGTGATTACATTACCCTGGATGTACCTTATTACGGCGAGTCTTCAGTGTACCTGGGAAGCGCGAAACTGATAGAACCGGATCCAAAGGAATCGGGACTTTTGGAATTCATTGCCCTTACCAAGACTTTCCTTAAAGACTTCCATGTGCGGGCCAATGCGGAAACCCCGAAAGACGCGGAGCTTGCCCTGTACTTCGGCGCCGAAGGCATAGGCCTCTGCCGGACTGAACACATGTTTTTCAAGGCCGGCAGAATTAATGTGTTCCGTGAGATGATCCTCTCGGATTCAAAACAGGACCGGGAAAAGGCCCTTAAGAAGCTCCAGGTGATGCAGCGGGAGGATTTCTACGGTATCTTCAAGGTAATGTCCGGCAAGGAAGTGACCGTGCGTCTTTTGGACGCCCCCCTTCACGAGTTCATGCCCCATAACGATGATGAGCTTAACGGCTACATTGCCTATTTAAGCAACGTAAAAAAACAAAAGGCGCCGAAAGCGGAAGTACTGGCGGCTATCGACGCCCTGGATGAGTTCAACCCCATGCTGGGCCACCGGGGCTGCCGTATTGCCGTCTCCTATCCGGAGATCTACGCCATGCAGGTACGGGCTATTTTCGAAGCGGCCTACAAGCTGCGTTCGGAGAAAAAAAATGCCGGCCTTGAGATTATGGTTCCTGTGGTAATGAACGCCTCGGAACTCAAGCTTATCGCCTACGGAAAGAAGATCGAGGGCGCCAGTTATGCCGGTATCGTTGATATCGAAGAGAGTTTAAGGAAAGAGAAAAAGGTAAAACCCGTACCATACCAAATAGGCGCCATGATCGAACTTCCTGTAGCGGCGCTGGGGGCCGGGGAAATAGCCAAATACGGAAAGTTCTTTAGCTTTGGCACCAATGACCTTACCCAGACTACCCTGGGTATTTCCCGGGACGACTTCACCTCCTTTATGCCCGATTACACCTTGTACGACCTTATAAACGGGAACCCCTTTAGCACCCTGGATCCCCGGGTTAAGGAGATCATCGCCCTTGCGGTGGAGCGGGGCCGCCTCTCCCGGCCTGACCTTGTCTGCGGCCTTTGCGGCGAACACGGGGCAAATCCGGCGAATGTGCGGTTCTGTATGGAGACGGGGCTTAACTACGTGTCCTGTTCGTCCTATTCGGTACCCATAGCCTTGCTGGCCGTAGCCCAGGCTGAACTGGAACGGGCATAGGTTTATCCCCCAAAATCACTCCTAAAGTTCATGGTGGCTTCCACGATTTCCGCCACCTTTTTGGCGCCCTTTTTCGCGTCCGCCTGGGGGATGCCCGCTTCTTTGTTCAGGGTCTTTTCGAAGAACATTGCCAGGGTGCTGTAGAGGTCCGGGAGGCGGTAGAAAACCAGGGCAAAGTTGATCCCCGCGGGCTTTAAAATGGTAAAGGACGAGAAGGACATGATTGGCTGTTTGGAAATCATGATCTTGCTTTGGTTTTTCGTCGTGAGGATATCAAGTTCACTGAAACGGAGGGGGATCTGTTCCCGTTCGGTACGCACAAAGGGCTCCATAGCCTTGTTGGGGTAAGAGGCGGGTTCCACCAGAATGTGGAGTTTTTGACCGTTGGTCTGAAAGGTGAGCCCCGCGTCGTTCAGGAAAATCGTTTTTACCCCTGAATAAGAAACGATTTCGTATATTGAATAGGCGGTATTATTGTTAAAAAACGAGGATATGATGTACCCCTCATTTTTAGGCAATTTGTCCTGCATGTACGCTTCAAAAAGGTCCATTGCTTTGATAGCCATCTTCTTCTCCTTATTCTGAGCGGTTTCCTTATATATTAATCCAATATAAAGTATTTATCCAATAATTTCAGGGTTCTGTCTTTAATTTATTCCCGGGGTCGTACGTTTTTTCGCTTCCCGTTCATAGCGGAGAACCCCTTCCCGGTCCCCCAGTTCCCGGGCTATGGCGGCCATCATCTCCCAGGGCGCGGGGCTCTTCTTGTTTTTTGCCGCCGCCCTGCGGAGCATATCAAAGGCTTGTTCTATCTTTTTCTCCTGAAAGAGGAGTTTACCCAGGGCAAGGGGTACTTCTTCACCCAGGTCTAAGAACTCCATGGCTTTTTCCAAAACCAGAATGGCATAATTTACCGCCCCCGCCCTTCGGAGGCAGCCTGAATATTCCAGGAGAAGGTTCTTGTCCTCCGGTTTTTCCTTGAGGAGCCCTTTGAGGTAAAAGGCCGCCTCCTTGTACCTGCCGGTTTTCCGGTAACAGTAGGCCAAAAGGCGGCGCAACGTTGGGTTTTGAGGCTCCCGGGGGAGGAGGGCCTCCAGTTCAGGCGC
>JAITNM010000236.1 GCA_031290475.1 Treponema sp.
GAGCCGGTTCCAAAACTCGTTTAGTTTTGGCCCGGCTCTTGGAAAAACCGGTCTAAAGCCCGATTTTTCCTTTAAATCTAAGGTTGCAGTTCCAAAATCTGACATTTTGGAACTGCCTCGGATTATTATGAAAAAACAATTTATTCTCTGCTTTACCGCATTTTTACTGTTCTCGATCTGCAAGACCCCGGGTGAAACAAGGCATGAAGCGGGAGAGGGCAATACCATAAGAATCGCTTCGTTTAATATTCAGAGCTTTGGGGCGTCAAAAATGGCAAAGGAAGAAGTGGTGCGTATTCTGACAGATATCGTGGGCCGGTCGGATATTACCGCCATACAGGAAGTGCGTAGCGCCGCTGTCGATCCGGTAGAAAAACTGATGGGCCTTCTGCCTGAAAAATACGCCTGTATCCTTGGGGGACGGGAAGGCCGGAGTTCATCAAAAGAGCAGTACTGGGTGATCTACGACAGGGAAAACTCATCCCCCTGGGACACGAAACCTACCCCGATCCGGAAGACCTGTTTGAGCGGAATCCTCTGGGGGTGTACTTCCAATCCAGGGACAAGTTCGATTTTATCCTGATAAACAACCACCTAAAACCCGGCGACGCCGCCCGGGAAATAGAAGCCCTGCCGGAAGTAATCGCCTGGTTCCGCGCCTTATGGGGCGATCCTGACGCGCTTACCCTGGGGGACTTTAACGCCGACGGTTTCTACTACGATGAATCACAACTGTCCGCCGTATTTCCGGAAGAAAAGTACACCATCATTATCACCAATGACCAGGACACTACGGTGGCGAAAAGTGAAAACACCTACGACCGCTTTATCATCACTTCCGAGGCCTTGGAAGACTACACCGGCCGGTGCGGGGTCTGGCGTTTTGACGAGGAATACGGCTTTTCCGAATATACCATCATGCCCAGGGAAGTAAGCGATCACTACCCCATCTGGGCGGAGTTCTACACCAACATGGACACAGACTGAGTGGTTAGGGAAATGCTGATTAACTTGACGCTAATCAGCATTTCCCTATGTATTTGCTCGTTTCACTACGCAAATACCACATTAAGGAAGCACTGATTAACGCTCGGTTGCGTTAATCAGTGCTTCCTTAGGTAACCGTTGACACTCCCTATACCATCCCGCTAAGATACAGGCATGAGACACAAAGAGATATTCCTTTTAGCCGCCTTACTGCTGTTTACTTTTTCGGGCTGTTCGCCAAGTGAAGAGCTTTCCCAGGAGGAACTTGACGCCCTTACGCTCCAGGGCGTGGAGGAAATGGTTTCCAAAACAGTTTCCAGGCCCTACAACGGAGAGGATTTTATCCCCGGTAAAATTGGGGGGACCTGGAACGATGTGCTGCAGGAAGATCCGAAGAGTTTCAACCTTATCATTGCCGAGCGGGATTCGGCCACATCGGGGGTGGTTTCCGCCATGCTTGATTACCTTGCCGATTATGATCCGGTAAAGCGGGAATGGAAGCCCCGGGCGGCGTCGTTCGAAATTAAAACCGGCGAAGGGGCGGATAAACTGGATGTGATCTACACCCTCCGGGACGATCTCTACTGGACCTGGTACGGTTCGGACAGGAAAATAAAAGTCACGAGTGATGATATAATTTTCTGGTACAATGAGATTGAGGGAGACGAGGCCTTTAACAGTTCAGGGTACAACGGTCAGTTTCTGCTTATGAACGATGGAAGCGTTGCCCACATTGATATTGAAAAGATAGACGAAAGGCGCTTTGTGTTTCACTTTCCCCGCATTGTAGCCGAGCCCATCCTCACCACGAACCAGACTGTCAAACCCCGTATGGGGTATGAAGACGCAAAAAAGGCCCATGGCGCCGGCGGGGTTCAGGATATTTTCGGCATTAACACGAACCCCCGGGAGATCCCCTCTATGGGCAAGTGGCACCTTACCGAATACACCGCGGGACAGCGGTTAGTGTACAAGCGGAATCCGAATTACTGGGAGCAGGACGGCAACGGCGTTTCCGTTCCTTATTTTGAAGAAGAAATTATCCGGTTTGTCAAGGATGAGAACACACAATTTCTGCTCTTCAAGGAAGGGAAAATAGAGTCCTATTATTCCCGGCCGGAGGATCTGGACGAGCTGGTACAAAAGCAGTCTACAGGCTTTACCGTATTCAATAATGAAGGCTCGGAGAGCGGCAGTTTCTGGACCTTTAACCAGAACCCCAAGAACCAGGACAAAGCGTTCTATGAGTGGTTTACCAAAAAAGAATTCCGCCAGGCCATGAGCTGTCTTCTCAACCGGGACCGGATCATAACTCAGGTGTACCGGGGGCTCGCGGTAGCAAAGCTCCGCTTCTTTCCCAAGGCAAATCACTTTTACAACGAAGACATTGAGCTTGAATACACCTACAGTCCTGAAATTGCGGTACAATTACTGTCATCAATTGGGATAAAACAGGACAGTTCCGGCGTTATGAAGGACGAAAAAGGGCGGACAATAGAATTCAACCTGGCCATAAGGTCCGACAGCACTATTATGAACGACATTGCCTCCATTATTCGGGATGATCTTGAAAGGGTGGGGATCAAGGCGAATATCCGGGTTATTGAATTCCAGAAGATGGTGGAACAGCTTACCCGTACCTTCGACTGGGAGTCCCTCATTATGGGCCTTTCGGGGGGTAATATCTTCCCAACCCAGGGGAGCAACGTGTGGCCTTCCGGCGGGAATCTCCACATGTGGCACCCGTTGCAGGAAAGTCCCGCTACCGATTGGGAGGCAAGGGTCGATTATCTCTACAACGAAGGGTCATATACGGTGGACGATGCCAAGGCAAAAACATACTGGGATGAGTACCAGCGCATACTCCTGGAACAATGTCCGGTGATCTACCTTGTAGGGCAGCGTTCGTTTGCCGGTCTCCAAAACAGATGGGATATGACCAATGTGTACTTCGATAATTTAAACGGGTTTGAAAGTACCCATATTTTTCTTAAGTAGGGTTAATCCCATGGTGGCTTTGTAATGAAGTTTGCTGAAATAATAGCCTTGATATTGCGCCCCTTTTATAATTTTAAACGGAAGGCGCCCCTTGCTTCTTACATCCTGAACAGAATCATTACCATGGCAGTAATGCTCTTCGTCCTGGGACTCGCGGTCTTCGGCCTTATGGAGCTCGCCCCGGGAGACATTGTAGATCAGGTGATGATGCAGCAGCTTTTCAGCGAAGGGGGCGCCCAGAGAGGCGTGCGGGCCCGGACCAATGACCTTGCCGTGAGTACGGAACAGCTTGCAAGAGAGCGGGCGGCTTTGGGGCTGGACAGGCCCTTTTACATCCAGTACTTCCGCTGGATTAAGCAGGTAATTCTTTACCACGACCTGGGGGTAAGCCTTATCTCCCGCGCCCCGGTCTCGTTTCTCATCGCCTCCCGGCTTTTTAATTCCCTCATCCTGAACCTGATCTCCCTGGTACTTATAACTTTTTTTTCCTTTTTACTGGGAGTCTACTTTTCCTCCAAGGCGGGCACCAGAACCGACCTGGCGGTGACTTTCTTCGCCCTGGTGCTCCACGCCTTTCCGGGAATACTGATGCTGATACTGATACAGCTTTTTGCTTCGGTCACCGGCCTCTTTCCCGTAACCGCCTATCCCTCCTTCCCCTTTGCCGAAGCGCCGGGTAAATTCGTGTTTTCCTACATGCACCATGTTTTCCTTCCCCTCCTGGCGGCTTTTTTGGGGGGCATAGGTGGAACCCTGCGCATGATCCGGGCTACCATGCTGGACCAGCTGGGGCAGCCCTACATTGTGAGCCTCCGTTCCCGGGGCATAAAGGAATGGCGGGTGTATTTTAACCACGCCTTCAGAAACACCCTGAACCCCTACATTACGGGCAGCGCGAACCTCCTGGCAAGCCTCTTCTCAGGCTCCCTTATCCTGGAAATAATTTTCGCCTACCCCGGCATAGGACAGCTCATGTACGAGGCGGTGTTCCAGGAAGACATTAACCTGGTACTGGCAAATTTGATGTTCACGTCTTTCCTGGTGCTCGTAGGAATGGTGCTGGCGGACATTCTTTTGGCAATAGTTGACCCGAGGATACGGTATGGAAAAGTGTAGCATTACTGTCATCATATCGCGGTTATTACCGGAGGCGGGCGGATCATGAAACGCTTCCTTGAATACCTGAAACTGAAACCCCTGGGGGCGGCTTCCCTTATTGCCCTCCTTATCATGTACCTCGTGATGATCTTCGCCGAATTTGCGGCCCCCTATTCGCCCACTACTTCCTTTGCGGACAAGACCTACCACCCGCCGAATGCGCGTTTTGCAGGGGCTAAATTGCAGGCCCAGCGGGCGCAGGTAACGAATACCATCACCTGGAAATACGCCAGAGTGCGGGGAGAGTATACGGCCATCCGTTTTCTCGGCAAAGGCCAGCCCTACAAGCTCTGGGGGATCATCCCCGCCGAACGGCACCTTTTTACCACGGCGGAGAATTCCTATCCCGTCTTCCTCATGGGGGCCGACAACCTGGGACGGGATCTCTTCTCCCGTATTGTCTACGGAAGCCGCATATCCCTCACTATCGGCTTCATCGCCACCTTCATTTCCCTGGCCCTGGCCGTCCTTGCCGGGGGACTGGCGGGATACTACGGCGGCGGCGCCGACTGGGCCATCATGCGTGTTTCGGAATTCTTCATGCTCATTCCCGGCCTCTACCTGATACTGTTTCTGCGCTCTCTTCTTTCGGACAACATGGATTCCGGCCAGTCCTATATGATGATAACCCTGATTCTGTCCCTTGTGGGCTGGCCCGGCTCGGCAAGAACCATCCGGGGCATGGTCCACGCTATCAAGCGGGAAGAGTTTGTCATGAACGCCCAGCTTGAAATGATCCCCTCCCCGGTCATTATTGTGCGCCACATTATCCCCCAGATCGCAAGCCTCCTCATTGTAAGCATAGCCCTTTCGGTGCCCGGCTTCATCCTTACCGAGACAACGCTCTCCTACCTGGGGCTTGGCATCACCGATCCGGCGGTAAGCTGGGGTTCCCTGATCAAGCGGGATATTTCAACTTTAGGCAACCTCAGAAATTACCCCTGGCTGCTCAACCCGGTCTGGCATCTCTTGGGAGTTACCCTGGCATTCAACTTTTTAGGAGACGCCCTCCGGGATTACTACGATCCCTACCACACGGTTTTTCCAAAGTT
>JAITNM010000255.1 GCA_031290475.1 Treponema sp.
AGAATAAAGGAGAGTTCGGCCCTGGATACCACGGTTTCCCAGTCAAGGGGGATGGCGTTAGCGTGTACGATTTTGGCCGCCGTGGTGAGGGGGAACCGGGCTATGTACTTCCCGAAGGCCGCTGAAGCCTCGTTGTTCATCAGGTGATCCATCAGCCACATGGCGGTACGGGCTACCTGTACCGGAAACTCCTCGATCTCGATACCGTAGAACTGATCCACGTTCACCCGGACGACCATCTCTATGTCTAAAAGCTGTTCGCCCTGCATCATTTCCCGGATGGTCTCAATTTCCAGTTGACGCAAAGCCCGGTAACTGACTATGAGGAAGTTACCGCAGCCGCAGGCGGGGTCAAGGAATTTCAAACGGCATAGTTTGTCATGGAATGTTAAAAGCCTGTGTTTTTTCTCTGCCGTACTCCGTTTTTTTATGTCCTCCAGTTCGGCCTGTAGCTCGTCGAGGAACAGGGGCCTTATGATTTTGAGGATGTTCTCCTCGCTGGTGTAGTGCTCCCCCAGAGCGCGGCGTTTATCCGGGTGCATGACGTTCTGGAACATGGCGCCGAATATCTCCGGCTTGATCCGGCCCCAGTCCATAGCGCAGCACTCCAGCAGCGTCCGGCGCATTTTTGAGGTGAAGTCTGCGGGGGTCAGCCGTTCATCGAACAGGCCGCCGTCCACATAGCGGAATTTGTTAAGCTGCCCGTCTATGGCCTTTGACCGCTTCTCCGGTGGCCTGTTCAGGGTGTCAAAAATCCGTTCTATGTGGATGGCCAGGTCGCTTCCGTCCTCGTTTGTGCGATCCCGGATGTACTTGAAAAAGAGCTTTTTCTCATCGAAGATCCCGGTGTCGTCGGCAAAGAGGATAAAGAGCAGGCGGACGAGGTAGACCTCCAGATCGTGGCCCTCGTACCCGGTCTCCTTCAGGGCGTCGTGAAGACGCCCCATCTTCTCGGCGGCCTCGATGTCTACCGGGCTTGCCTTGGTAAAGTCAGTATCTTGGTAGCCAGCCAGGAACCTGAAAAGTTCAACATGAGCCGTCAGATCATCAAGGGTAAAATCGTATCGTTTGGCGTCCTGGGTTAAGTCGTAATACTGGAAGTTGAAGAAATCGCAGGTTAAAATGCCCCTTGGACTCTCCTTCTGGGGGAGGGAAAGGGCGTAACCCTTGGCCTGATTGAAGGCTTTATCTAAATCTTTGCCGGGGGTTTTCATCTCGATGATGATGTTCCCCTTCCAGAACAGGTCAATCCGCCCGCTGCTGCCGCTTCCCCCGTCCCCAAATAGGGTTCCTTGGCCGTCCCCATAATGAATTTCATGTTCAAAGAGGGCCACCCGCTTACGCTCCACCCCGAAAATATGCAAAAACTCGGTTTCAAAAGTTTGCGCCTCGGCTATTTCTTTAACGGCCTGATGCTCTTTCCAGTATTGGGCGAATGCTGCGGCTCTTAATCTGATCTCGTTCCACGATAGGGGCACTAGGGGGCACTCCTTAAAATTAAACCTGCGGGCTTTAGCCCGCAGGTCATTGATCCCTGCCTTGTTTTAAGCGGCCAGCGGTGAACGCCGGGCGTTTTTTACGGCGTGGGAACCTTGAACCAGGTCGTGCCGGAGACCCGCCCGGTTTCCCCTGCGCCGGGGGATCGGAGAAACGGCAGGCGGGCCCGCCTGGCCATTGTAGCATGGCGGCGGCGTTTCCTTACAGCCGGCGCGGATCGGCCTTGCCACGGCCTTGCTGCGGGCGCCTCGCTGGCGTCGGCACGGTTCGGGGCGGCTGCCGGCTCTTGCCCGCCGACGGTTTGATCCCTGTTGGATTGGCGTTGGATCGGTGTTGGTACGGCGTTGGTAGGGATGGGTTTGCGGGGGAGCAAACCCATCCTTTGTCTTTTGAGAGGGGGAAACCCCGCAGCGGGGGGAGGGGCAATGAAGCTCCCCTCCCTCCCGCCCGCCTGGCCGCACGCGGCCTGACGGGCGGGCGCGGCACCGGGTGGGGACGCCACACGCCCCCCTGTTGCGGGGACGCGCCACTCATAGCCCCGTTGCCCGGATGTCCTCCGAAACGGCCCTGGCGGCGCATGGGCGGCCCGCCATGGGCCTGATCGGGTCGTGGGCGGTCTTTTTGCGGAAAGGCGGGGAAAGGCCCTCTAAAGGCCGTTTCCCGCCTGTTTTGGCCTTTTTACTTGACTATGCCGTGGGCCGCCCGGAGTGATTCAAGGGCCCTCCTTTCGGCGGCTGCCCTTCTGAAGCTTTCCCCTGCGCCACCGCCCAAAGCGGGTATTTGGGAAAGGGCCGCTTCATACAGCCCGGCGAATTCTTCGGGGTACAGTTCTTTCAGGTGTTCAAGTTCCTTTTCGACCCGGCTTTTTTCGTCATTGGTGAACAAATCTGGCGTGTCAGGCTGGTTTTCGTCCGTTTTTTTCTTTCTTGTCCGCTTCGCCGGGGCTTTCCGGGGGGTGCGTTTGCAGTTCAGACGGATTGCTACAAGGTTTCTGCCCTGTTTTACGCCTTCGCTCTTGATCTCAAGCCCTATCCCCGCGCTGTTTATCTCTTTTGCCGGGCTTTCTATGACTTTCTGCTTGAAAAGGTGCGTTATCGGGTAGGCTTCTTTGGGGATTCCCATAATTTTACGGAATTCCTCTATGGACCTTTCAAAGTACCAGCCTTGATCCTCATTGCCCTGTTTACCTTGCAGGCTCATGTAGCTGGTGGCTATTTCAAAAAGCCTGATTGAGTAGCGGCTTTGCAGTTCCCCCAGGTCTTTCAGGCTGATTTTTGAATACATCCATTTCATGGCCATGAGGAATTCCGCCAGTTTCGGGGAAAAGGTCATGGTCGCCTGTCCGGTCTTTTCATCAAATTGGGCGTGTATGAACCAGGTGAACTTTTGCCATTTCTTTTTACCGTTCTTGTCCGGTTCCGTTTCTACCGTGATGACGCTTTGCAGACATTCATCGACGGCCGCCTTGAAAATCCTGTATTGTTCCCCGCCGATGGGCGAGCCAAGGGCCTTGCAAAATTCCGGGAAGGAAAAGGCGGCTGTCAGGCTGGACAAATCCGGGGGTAGCAGGGCCATAGCCATAGCGGTAAGTTTTTTGGCGGTCGCTGACAGATCGTGGGCGGATCGGCTTATGCCGTTGTGTTGCAACACGTAGCGGGGGGTTACCCCCAGCGTTTCCTGAGTAATGGCCGGGCCTCTTTCATTCGGCATTCTTCCTTCCCCCTTTAATAAAAAAACTCATTCTTATATTTCTCATAATTCTATTAATTCTAGGGCCGGAAAATTTTGTTTTAATTCCTTGTACTACAAGGAATTAAGGTTGTGGTATTTTCCGATACCGATACCAAACTACATGGATACCGATACCAAACTACATGGATACCGATACCAAACTACATGGATACCGATACCAAACTACATACGGTTTTCATATGTAGTTTGGTATCGGTATAGGCCGTTTTCCGGCCTGTGCCACCCGTCTACGATACAACGGATTTCCGGTATACATAAGCCTATTTTCAGACCTCCGCCATGAGGACCATCATTTTTTGAGCGTTCATGGCGGCATTTCCCTTGGCGTGGTTGTTGAAAAAGACCCGCAAGGTCTGGGACTTCCGGGGGATGCCCTTGGGAACCGGGGTATGGGTCGCTAACCCACCGTCCGAATGCAGGTAGTCGTGGCGATCCCTCGCGTTGGCGCCGTACCAGTTCCGGGCGTTCCTGCCGTGGAACCGCGTGTAGGCGTTGCTCCCGGTCAATACCGGGGTAAACCTGGGGAGTTTGCCCAGCTCCGGCATGTCGCAGGCGCAGCAGGTGACGCCCCGCTCCCCCATGCCCCGGTGGACGGCCTCAACCTGCCAGGAGGTATGGCGGAACTCCACGATGAGGGGATGGTCGGGGAACCCGCCAATCAGGTTCGTCAAGTATCGGCGGTTGTCGTCCGCGTCGAATGCGCCGCCAGAGTCCAGCGCTTCAAGGCAGGGCTGTGGCGTGGCGCTTACGCGCCCCGTGTGGCCCGGCTGCCATGCTCTTGCCTCCCGCTACCTCCGGCGCAAGTCAATGATTCCGCCCCTGCTGATGGCCATGCCGCCTTGCTCCACTATCTCGGCGATATACATAAGCGCCATGTTCGTGGCGGTCGCCATGGCGAGGCCCTTGCCGCCGAACAGTTCCTTGAGTTCCTCATACCGCGCCTTTTCTATGCGCTGGGTGACAAAGCCATACTCTTTCTTCTCCCCCGGCTTGCGTCCGGGCGCCGCCTTCGCGGTTGCGGCGCCCTGCGTCACGCCGGTGATGTTGTCCTGGGCGGTCTCGCCCTTCCGTTTGTCTTCCATGCCTGTGCTTCATTCTCTTATGCTTTAAATGTAAACAGCATATTGTATATGCTGTTTACATGTGTATTCATATGTCCTGCATATCATAGGCAAGCCGCCGCAGCTCGTCCAGCGTCTCTTCCTTGGTGCCTTTGAGCTCCTGGATCGTGAGCCCCGCGTCCTGGGCCGTCCTGAAGCAGGGGCCCACGGGGATTTCGTAGAAGGTGAACACATCCCCCGCAGCGGCCTTCATCCTCTCGATGCTGGCGGCGTGGGGCTTGATTCTGCCTTGATGGCTATGCGGCTGGAAGAGGGGCGCCCGGTCTCCTCGTCCTCCCGCGGCTTCCGCAGGTGGCCGCCAAAGATTTCAAGGCCGCTGACGGCGAAGGCGTCCGGCATGATGGGGGCGATGACCTCGTCGGAGGGTGTATGAGGGCGGCGCGTTCTAAGGGGCCGAAGTCGGGGTGGGTGTCGAGGACGCAGAAGCGGTGGCCCTCCTGCCAGGCGGCTTTGGGGATATGGCCCCTGCCAGAGGGCCAAAAACCTGGCGGCATGAAGACAATGGCGGGCGAAGGGGGGGCGTAAAGCGTCAAAGGGCGCCCGCGCCCCGGCGCCCCTTTGAGGCAGGCCGTTTCTTCAGGCGGGCATGGTGGAAGCCGCCGTGTCGGGTTGGCGGGGCCCTCCACTGACCCCCCTGTCATGCGGCGGCGATAAAGCATGGCGTCGTATGCGGAGGATCGAAAATCCGCCTGTATCCCCTCCGATCTTCTGGTGGGATTGTGGCCCCGAATGTGTGCCTGTATATTTTCGTGCGTCCTTTCGGCGCCGGTTCCCCCAAAGGATTGTCCCCTGGGTTGGCCGGATCTATCAGTGGCGGACTGGCTGAATGCCTGATCCCTTTGGGTTGGTTCTGAGGCGATTCGAGTCCTTGACAGCGGGGCTTTTCAGCGCGATACTCTTGTTAGCTGGCCGGGGTCGTTTCGGACGTTCGGTCTAGGGGGGCGGGTCCCAGGGGCCTGCCAAACATTAGACACCCGTTCGGGCTTTTCAGCTTCTCATTTTCCATAAGGTTATCACCCCTATCTGGTCATTTCCCCGCTCGATGCTCCCAGCATAGATTGTTCCGCCGATTTTTTTGGTGAACAGGAGCCTTTTGTTCCCCAGTTTGTCTTCCCCGGTGTGCTCCGCGGTGTCATACTCGTTCAGGACGACCGGGATCAGCGCGAAGTCGGCCGGGGTTATGTCTACTTGCCCCCGTTTTCCCTCGTTTTGCCCGTGATGCTTCCTGATATGCCGGGCGTCGCTGTCCGTTATGAAGATACTATGTATTTCTTTCCCCAGAAGCTCCCTAAGCCTCGATTTTAGGCCCTCCGAGAGGGAGAATTCAATCTTGGCGGCCGCCCGGCTCCCGGCCCAGGTGCTTTCCGCCATGGCGGCGATGAGCGGGGCTTCCGGGTATGGCTTTATAAGCTCCGCCTCTTTGCCTGTCATAGCGGTATTATCGCCTGTATTTGCCCTTGAAACTAGCCCGCATGACACGCTTGGCAATGCAGCCACAAAACGGCTGTGTCGATTTACAATAGGGGACATCTGGAAACCCGCGTTTTTTTGATGCTTCCCTCTTGGGAACGCATGTGCGCGGCGGGCTGCGCACGTGCAGGGCCGCTCGCGGGAACCCGCGCCAGTTTGCTGGCGACGTTCCCGATAAAACCCAGCCGGGGTTTTCAGATGTGCCCTGAACACCCGGTTGGATTCCCCCCCGGCTCCTTGATGCGCCGCCCAACCCCCCGGAGACTTCCGCCATGGCGAGGACGGCCCGGGCGCCGCAAGCCTTCCTCAACAGCCACGCCACGGCCGACGCCCGGAAAACAGTGTTGTGTGTCTTAAATTTTCTAGAAAAAAATTGAGAAAAACTATTGACTGTCCCCTCAACATTTCTTATATATTGAACCAAGAATTGCGCGGTTTGGAGGCCGGCCACAGCCGGCATCGGGGGTTCCCGTGCGCGTCTGGAGTTCCCTTTATTTACGAGGGCCGTCCCAGGGCAGTGGTCTTGGGGCGGCATCCAAGGAGGACCTGATGAAGAAAGCTGTCGCCGTCCTGGTGGTTCTGGCCGTGTTCTCGACCACCCTGTTCGCCGCCCCCCTGTCCGTGAAGACCCTCCCGGACATGTCGTCCTTCAACGCCAAAGTCAA
>JAITNM010000289.1 GCA_031290475.1 Treponema sp.
TCCTAAAATTGTAGAAAAGGGCAGGGATAAAAGCGGCGGTTTTTGTTCCTGCCCCGGAATCTTTTAAGCGGCCCGTGGGCGGAAATTTGCTGTATTTAAAGGGACGATTAACTTAAGCATCTTTTTCGGCGGGGGAGGGGTCGGAACGGATTTCGGAGCGCTATCCGGTTCGGCGCATTCTTGAAGATAGCGCCGGTTCAGCGTCTCCGCCGCTGTCTTTTTGCGTGCGGAGCGCGTAACGGTGGTCTCCCTTCAGATGCTGCCCTTCGCGCTCAAGATGCCCGCTTTGCCTTGATAAAGTTTCTTTGCGGGCCGGCGTTCCCTGCCGCCCTGTTTTACCGGTATTTTTGAAAAGCCTCACGAGAGACACTATCAGGGGCTGGGTATACCAGAAAGGAAGCGCTCTTTTTATATCCGCCAGCACATCCTTCCGCGTTATCCAGAGCGCCTTCTCCAGGGGCAGCAGAGTCCCGTTCGGGTAAAACAAGTGGCGCGTTTCCGGGGCGGGCTGATCCTGTTCCGCTTCCCGGTAGGCCAGGCGGAAAACAGGGTTGTCCGGCAGGGAGGCCAGCACCGGGTCCGTGTTGCGGATTGCCTGGCGCAGCAGCTTTTCAAATTCCCCGTCTGTTTCCATAGCCGGTTCGCTCTTAAACTCCCTGCAAAGAGCTGTCCAGCGTTCCAGGACCGAATTCCTCACCGTCCTCCGGGCTTCCACCAGAAACCGGACGCAGAGGGGGAGCAGCCGGGATTTCCTGATAAACCGCGTTTCTTCGTCCGGGGGAACATGAATAACGAGCAGTTCCGGCAGTTTCCCGTCCCCGTTCTCTTTTGTTTGGGTTTGAATGTAGTCTTCCAATTCCGAGGCGGAGTATTGTCCCAGAAGCGGGCGGCCGTCAAAACCGGTAAACCCGGTTATATCATTCATGGAAAATATAAAAGGGGTTCTCTCAAGACAACCTTCCAGGGCTTTTAAGGCCGCTTCGGTTTCCGCGCCGTTATTCATCTTTTGCTGGTAATAATTACTAAACGCCGTGATAAGGCTCACCCCCTGCAAAACGGCATCTTCTTCCGGAAACCGGTTGTTCTTTTGCCGTAAATCACGGTAGATAGCATTGCAGAGATGGTACCAGAACAGATAGGAAAGCTCCCCCGCTTCCTGTATACTGTTCCGGGTTGCCAAAGGATCCGCGAGTAAGCGCTCCATGTATTGCCGTAACAGGGGCCCTTTGCCCTTATGTACTAAAGACAGTTTATTCAGAAAGTACGTACTGTTATACCTGTCCCGCAGAAAAGCGCTTACCTTGTCCAGGGCCGCGTCAAGGAGTTCACCGGGTATCATATCCGGAAGGACATAGGTATTCCCCAAGTCACCGGGAAAGACGAGCTTCAATACGAGCGCCTTAGACGCCGCGTGCGTTGCCAGCGGCGTCTTTGACGATTGGCTTTCATCAAGATACGCGGCAAGATCCGCGTCCACGGTCAAAACCCGCCGGTATTCTTCCGGTATGGAAAGCGAAAAAGAAGTTTCTTCCGGGAAGGGAAGCATGGCGTCTTTCGCCGCCGCCGCGTGGGCCTGTCTCACCGGTTCCGCGTAAAAATCGCTCAAGAACACCTGGGGAGTTCCGGCGTGAGTTTTCCGGAACCGGCATTTATCCGTACCCGCCAGAACCATGAGTTCTTCCAGAACCCCTCGGCCTTTTTCAGCGGTCCAGCGCCGCCATTCCGGCATCCGCCGGGCGTTCTTTTCCAGATACGTAATAAAGCTGTTAATACCGATGAGCAGGGTCTGCTTCTCATGGGCGTACCGCCGTAAAATAGAATACAGATCCGTATTCTGCCTGTTGTTGTTCACTCGTCTTTAGCTCTCCGAATTTCCCCTAAGGCGAAGCTTCGTGGTATACGAGCTTATGGCAAGGGCCGCCATGGCCAGGAGGAAGGGGAACATGCTGATGATGGCGGAAGGTATGTTGAATCCCGCAAGCTCAATCCGGATTCCCAGGGCGTCGGCGATTCCAAAAAGCAGGCATACCAGCATACTTGCCACAGGGTGGGCATTGCCGAAGACCATGGCGGTAAAGGCGTTAAAGCCCCGGCCCTGGAGCATATTCTCTGAAAACTGGGAAACGATCACAATGGATAAATAGGCGCCCCCAAGACCGGACAGCGCCCCCGACGCAAGGATGGCCCTAAGCCGTACCAGGGCCGGGTTTATTCCCGCCGTAACCGCCGAAGATTCCGATTCTCCCACAGAACAAATATTCAACCCGGTCTTGGTCTTAAACAAAACCAGATATAGTATCCCTACCAGCACCAGTGAGAAATAGGTGATAATACTCTGCCCGCTGAGGCAGCCTAAAATGGGAATATCCTTCAGTACCGGGATATTAAGCATGGGGAGCTTATTAATATTATTCGCCACTACCTTTCCCTGCACATGAAACATGGTCCGCAGGAAATAACTGGTCAGTCCCAATCCCAGCATATTAACAGCTATGCTGGCTATGACATAATCGGCCTTGAACCGCACCACAAACAACGCGTATATGCCGGCGATGAGAACGCCCGCGCATATAGCGCCGAGAAATCCCATCCAGGGGTTTCCGTTAAAAACAATCACAAAAGCTACCGCCGCAAAGGCGCCTATAAGCGCGATACCCTCAAAGGCAATATTAAAGACCCCTGTCTTCTGACAGAGGCAGCTTCCGAGGGCCATAAGAATAAGCGGGGTCGCAACCCTGAGGGATGACGCGAATAATTCCGTTACGCTTGCCAAATCCATAGTATTGGTGTCTCCTTATGTTGCTTTGTACCCGGCGCCCGGTTTTTTTCTAATCATCGGCAAGGTGATCTTTATGCTGATAATAATAATGATAATGGCCATCACAATTTTCGTAACCGCGGAGGGAACATCGGTCGCCCGTTCCATATTTATTCCGCCGTTTCTGAGGGCGCCGAAAAAAAGACCGGAAAAGAATATGCCTATGGGATTGTTATTGCCGAGGAGCGCGACAACGATTCCGTCAAAACCAAACGAGGGGTTGAAGTCGGCCAGGAGGCGGTGCTGCACCGCAAAGACCTCAATGGCCCCGATCATGCCGGCAACGGCTCCGCTGAACATCATAACCAGGATAGCAATTCTGTTGGGCTGAATGCCGGAATATCTTGCCAGGAGCGGATTTGATCCGGTAATTTTTATTTCATGTCCCAGGGTCGTTTGGTAAAAGACAAAAGCAATAAGGATCACCATGGCTATGGCGATATAGATTCCGGCATTGGCCGAAGAGGGGGCCAGGAAAGAAAGCCGGGGGAGCCAGGTATTCCGCGCCAGAAGAGGGCTTGCGTTCAGATTTACATTATTACCCGGATCCCGCATCGGGCCGTTGACCAGAAATCTGACAAAGAAAGAGCCCACAAAGTTCAGGAGGAGGGTGGAGACAACCTCATCGGTATGTAAATACACCCGCATAAAGGCCGGAATCAGGGCAAAGAGCGCGCCCCCTGTCATGGCGGCGATCAAAACCAGGACAACTCCCAGGGGATGGGACATGCCCTCCGGAATGAGCAGGGCAACGCACACGCCGGTTACCGCGCCCAGGTATATTTGCCCGTCTATGCCCAGGTTAAAAAATCCGGCTTTTCTGCTTACGCAAAACGCAAGTCCCGCCAGAATAAGGGGCGTAGCCCACCGCACGGTTCCTGCTATATCGGAAGTCAGGCTTTCTATGATGCCGTTTATCACCGCAAAGGGTTCGTAGCCGGACAGGGCGAGAAAAACTACCGTAAAGAGCAGTGAAATGATAATAAGAATTATTTGTCTAAAGACTTCTCCCGCCGCTTTCGGTATTTTTTGTTTTAATCTGCTGTTGTTCATGGGATTTCCCGTTTTACCTTTTTTGCGCCGGTCATATACACGGCGATCTTCCGCTCCGTTGCGTCCTCCCGGTTAAATTCCGCCATGATTTCCCCCTCATACATGACGAGAATACGATCCGAAAGGGAGAGGATTTCATCCAGCTCCGCGCTTATCAGGAGCACGGATTTTCCCGCGTCGCGAACCGCCACGATCTTCTGATGTATGGTCTCTATGGCGCCGATATCAACGCCCCTGGTCGGTTGAGCCGCGATAAGCAGATCCGGATTTACTTCCAATTCCCGGGCAAGCACGACCTTTTGCATATTCCCGCCCGACAAGGTGCCCAGAAGATAGGTGGAATCCGGGGTTTTAACTGAAAATTTTTCACATTGTTCTTCGGAAAACCGCAGAAGCGCCCCATTATCCAGTAAAAAATTACGGGAAAACGGTTTTTGATAATACCTGTTCAGTATGAGGTTATCCCGTATGGAACAGTCCCGGGACGTACCCACCCTAAGCCGGTCCTCGGGAATGTGGGACATGCCTTTTTCGCGTCTACGGCGCACGCTCATGCCGGTAATATCATCATGGTGAAGGCGTACTGTTCCCCGGGTTGGTGAAATTATGCCGGCAATCACCTCGATCAATTCGGTTTGTCCGTTCCCTTCGACCCCCGCGATGCCCACAATCTCGCCGGCCCTGACCAGAAAGTTTACATTATGCAGGGCGGTAAGCCCCCGTTTGTCCTTTGCAAAAACGCCTTCAAGTTCAAGTACGGGCTTACCGGGATTATACGGGTTGCGGGGAATATTCAAATCCACACTTCTTCCCACCATAAGGTTCGAAAGCAGTTCCGGATTTGCGTCCCTGGTATCAAGGTTCCCCGTTACCCTGCCCCGGCGCATAACCGTGATCTTGTCGGTGATCTTCATTACTTCCCGTAGTTTATGGGTAATAAAAATAATTGCGGTCCCGTTAGCTTTAAGCTGTTGCATCACTTCCAAAAGCCGGTCTGTTTCATGAGGCGTGAGGACCGCGGTGGGCTCATCCAGGATCAGGATCTTTGCCTTTCTGAACAGGGACTTGATAATCTCTACCCGCTGTTTTTCTCCCACCGAGAGCCTGAAAATTTTCTCCCCCACGTCCACACGCATATCATATTCATCCATAATGGCGTCTATCTGCTTTACGGCTGCCTTCTCATCAATAAAATCCCACTGTGTGGGAGTTTGCCCCAGGATGATATTTTGAAGAACGCTCATATTGGGCATCAGCATAAAATGCTGGTGTACCATGCCTATGCCGGCCTTGATGGCCACATGGGGAGACGTGATCTTGACCGGTTTGCCAAAGAGCCTGATATCCCCTTCATCGGGCGAAACCATGCCATAGAGCATTTTCATCATGGTTGTCTTTCCCGCGCCGTTCTCGCCTATCAGTCCGAGAATTTCTCCTGCTGATACGCTGATAGACACATCGTCATTTGCCGTGACTCCGGAATATCTTTTGGAAATGTGCGCCATTTCAATTGCTAACGACATATTGTCCCTTTTATTTTTTCATTTTTAAAGTAAGACTGATCTCGCCCTTTTTATCCCATTCGGTTAATATGCGGATCGCCTCCGACGCCGCAAGACAAGCCTTACTCTCGCCGCCGTTGTCTCCCCACCTGTCAAGCACACGGTTGGAAATGACCGAAAGAACGGCGCCCATCCTCATGCCGTGAAGTTTTCCGACCACAAATTGTCCTGAAGTTTCCATCTCAATATTGGTTACCCTGGCGGTTGCGAGATCGGGGATAATTTTCTCCGCAAAGGACGGCCAATAGCCCGAGCCGTCTTCGCGCAGGGGACGCCCCTGGCCTATATAAAACGAACCCACCGTATAATCCAGGCCCAGCCCGTAACGGAACCCCAGGCGTTCACAGGCTTCCATCAGGGCCATCACCACATAGGTATCCGCGTAGGCAGGGTACTCGGGCTCTATATAGGAGGCGGATGTGCCGTCCTTCCGTACACATGCCGCGGGTATGATCAGATCGCCAAGATCAAATTCCGGGACTATGCATCCTGTGGTGCCGACCCTGATACAGGTATGTACGCCCAGGATGTTTAATTCGTGGATGCAAATTTCCGAACTCGGCCCGCCTATGCCGGTAGAAGTACAGGCAATGTCCGTACCCTTGTAGGTTCCCGCAACCGTTTTATATTCCCTGTAGGAAGCGACTTCCCTGACATTCTCCCAATCCCTGGCGATAACAAGGGTACGTTCCGGCGCTCCCGGTAAAATGACATAGCCCGGGACATCGCCGCTTTTTAGCTGGAGATGGTATACCCCCTCGTTTTTTGCCTTTGGCGCCGATGCTTTGTTTATATTCTTCTCAGCCATATTTTTCTCCCATGCATAGGGACAGGCTGAAAAACTCGGCGCTTTTCGTAGACCGCAAAAGCGGTCTCGCCTGTCCCTGATACTCGCAGGAACTATTCCTGCCCAATCCTTGACCAGTTCGGGACCCGGGTGTCAAAGGCGACTTTAACTTCCCCGCTTTTGATCTGCTCTTCCGCTTTTTTGCCTGCTTCGATTACAGGGGTAAAAGCGGGGTTTTTACCGGCGTATCTCTGATAGGAATCCCAATCCATAAAATACCCGCCGTTGGTAAGATCCCTGATGCCGTGTACGCCGCCGGGATAGGAACCCTGTGCCAGCGTCTCAATAGCTTTATAGACCGTATCGCCGAACCCGATGCCGACGCGGCCGATAAAACCGTTATAGCTGTCGTAAAAATCGGTGATCTCCCCGGAGCAGGGAATGTTTTTTTCCTTAGCCGCTTCCACTACCCCCGCATTGGAGGCGCCGGAATCGGTCTGTAAAAAATCGCAGCCCTTGGCAATCATGGCATTGGCGATCTCCTTTGCCTTGGCGGGGTCCTCATAGCTTCCGATAAATGAAAACTCCACGGCGGCCTTGGGATTGGCGGCCCTGACGCCCCTCATAAACCCGTTCCCTTCCGCATTTGGGGTAGGTTCCTCACCGCCGATTATCATTCCTACCCGGTTTGTTTTGGTTAAGAGGCCTGCCATATAACCGGCGATATAGAAAGCCTGCTCGCCGTGGAATTCGGTATCCCAAATATTATCCAGTCTTGCACCGTCTACATTAATAAACTGGAAAACCGCCGCATATTTTTTGTTCGGGAATTCACGGGAAACAAGCTTTGTCGCGTCGGTCATATAGGGAAAGGTGGTTACGATCAAATCATAATCCTTCGACATGGCCCGGACATCTTCTTCAAATTTCGATGCCGATTCGGATTCCAGCTTTTTAATGCTAACCCCGGCAAAATCCCGGGCGGCCTTTTCCGCGCCGGACGCAAGATCATCCATAGGGCCGTTGTCGCCGAATTTCTGGTTTACTACCAGGGCAACTTTAAACGTCTTCCCGTCTCCACCGCCTCCTGTGGCGGAGCCGCCCTTATTGCAGCCTGAAACCGCCGCCAGAATCAGCGCGGTTACCATAAACAACAGTTTTCTTTTCATTTTTTCCTCTCTTGGTTTTTTTTAGGTTCATCTGATTGAACTCTTTTTTAAATTGCATCTGCAATCTTTTCCGCCGCCTGCTGTACTTTGGCGGTAATCACGGAAACATCAACGGTAGTTAATCTTCCCTCTTTAACGATCCTCTTTCCTCCTATAAAAACATCGGTGACATCACCTCCTGTCGCGTTAAACACTATGCTTGATATAACATTTTCATGTTTGCCTGTTAAAAGCGGCCGCATGTGGGGTTTATCGGTATCAATCAGAATCATATTGGCCTTCATTCCTTCCTTTATCATTCCGAATTCTTTTTCCCTGCCAAAAACCGCCGCGCCGTTTACGGTTGCCATATCGAGAATATCCTCTTTTGAAAGACTTCTGATTCCCCCGCTGACCGTATGCAGAAGAGCCATGCCCTTCATTTCCCTGAAAATATCGTTACTGTTGTTCCACAGGGATCCGTCCGTGCCGAGTCCTACCGTAATTCCCCGGCGGACCATCCCGGGAATAGGAGCGATGCCGTCGGCTATTTTCATTTCGCAGAGGGGGGTGTTTACAACCTTTACCCGGGCCGCTTCAAGCTGCCGAATTTCGCTATCCGAGACGCGCACCACATGGGATCCTATCAGCCTGTCATGGAGGAATCCCTGCCGGGCCAGGTAATCAACCGGCCCATGACCGTATTTTTTTTCAATAATATCCCTGCGCCATTCGTTCTCCGCAAGATGCAGCGTTTGAAGGGCCTCCAGATCGGCAAGTTTTTCAAAGATACGGCGGAGCCTTTCATACTCATAATCCTCTTCCGCAATCAACCCGATTACAGGCACAATGGCATTTTCCTGACATTCCAGCGTAAAATCACGCAGAGCTTTATCGGATACAAAAGTATCGGGGTCCTCAAAATCAAGGCGGATATCCTCCACCAGGGCGCCGCATATTCCAGTCTCCGTCATAGCCTGAATAGAACGGCTGCCAAGACCCCAATACATGTTTTCGCAGATAAAGGTAGTGCCCGACAGCAGGGCTTCGCAGTACGTGAGCTGCCTTGCATAAAAACGATCATCGTCGTTAATGAATTTCCGGAACCACTTGTGGGGCCTGAAGGCTTCGTTCTGTTCCCGAAGGGTCATGTCATCACCGAACCCCCGGCCCAGGGTCATGTCGCCGTGGCAGTGGCCGTTAACCAGTCCCGGCATGAGAATTCCGCCTTTCCCGTCGATCCATTCCCTGCATTCCTTCCTGGTAACAGGGTAATTACGAACTTCCCCAATGCGCGAATCCTGCACGCAGACGGCGCCTATAAAGGGTTTGTAACCGTAATTTTTTGATACAATGATCACCTGATCAAGGCCAAGGTCGTACATAATTTTTCTTTTAAGCGGACAATTTTAGTATGGCTAAAACATCCCCGGCGCCGAGGCTCTGCAATCCGCCGATATTTCCGAATTTACAGGCATTGTCCGCCATTTTTTCAAAATGTTTATCATTCTCGACGCCTATATCTTTCAATGCGGCAGGACCTCCAAGGCCGGTAAAAAATTCCCGAAGCCGGCGGATACCCTCCACAGCCGTTTCTTCAGGATTGTAATGATTTATCTCCACATCAAAAACGCGGTTTGCAAATTGCACAAAACGATCGATGTGATTTTTATATACATAGGCGGCCCAATTCGGAAAAAGTACGGAAAGAGTGGAGCCGTGTACGGAATTATACGTTGCGCTGATCTGGGCGCCTATGGTATGGGTCGCCCAGTCCTGATTGCGCCCGGTGGCCAGTAATCCGTTATGGGCCACAATGGCGGTCCACATAAATTCCGCCCTGATATCATAGTCCGTCATGTTGTTGAGCAGCCGGCGGGAGTTTTCCAGAATTGCCCGCATGACGCCTTCGCAGAGGTGGTCTGTTAGCGCCACCTGTACCGAGCTCGAAAAATAGCGCTCCAGCACATGGGAAAACATGTCAATGATTCCGTATATGGTCTGCTGTTTTGGAATTCTTAAGGTAATATCAGGATTCATGAGCGCGAATTTAGGCCGCAACATATCGGACATGACATCAAGGGTTTCAGCGGTCTCGGCATTCGTAATCACCGCGCCGGTACTGCCTTCGCTTCCCGTGGCGGGCATGGTCATCACCGCGCCGATCGGCAGGGCGTCCACTACTTCGGCTTTTTTGGTAAAGAAGTCCCACACATCGCCGTCATATTTCGCCCCCAGGGCAACCGCCTTTGCGGTATCAATTACGCTGCCGCCTCCAACCGCAAGGACGCAGCCTATATGTTCTTTTTTACAGAGTTCGGCCCCCTTGCGGACCAGGGATACCTTGGGATTAGGTTCGACCCCGGGAAGTTCAAAACAGGCGATATTTTCATCCGCCAGGGCGTTCTTAATCCTGTCATACAGCCCTGAGCTATGTATAAAGACATCGCCGTAATGTACAAACAGTACATTATCAGCATAATTACGGATCTCCCTGCCGCAGAGTTTGTCCGCGTCTTTTTGTAAAATATATTTTGTTCCTGCCTGAAATACAAAGTCTTCCATTTTTTGTTTCTCCTCTTGGGGCAAATATGATTTAATTTCCCTTAATCGCGGACAGAAAGGATCTGCCGGGACCAAATTCATATCCGAAAAATTCAGCCGTTGTTGCGGCGATGTCGGCCATGGATGTTCTTGTTTCCAGGTTGTATCCCTGCTTGAAGTCCTTGCCGAAGATAAGGACCGGCGTATATTCCCGGGTGTGATCCGTGCCAGGGGCAGTAGGATCGCAGCCGTGATCCGCCGTAAGAATGAGCAGGTCCCCCTTGCCAATTAACGCCAGGATCTCAGGAAGCCTCTCATCAAAGGCCTCCAGGGCCTTCGCGTATCCTTCGGCATTTCTGCGATGGCCGTAGAGCATGTCAAAATCCACAAGGTTCACAAAAAGGAGCCCGTCGAAATCCTGGCGCAGGAATTTAATGGCCGATTCGGTACCGTCTCTGTTGTTTCCGGTATGATCCGCCTTCGTGACGCCCCGCCTGTTAAAAATATCTTCTATTTTTCCAATGGCGATTACATCCTTGCCCTTGCTTTCCAGCAGGGTCAGCACCGTATCTCCCGGGGGATCCACCGCAAAATCCCTGCGATTTTCCGTACGGTAATAGTTCCCCTTTTCTCCGGTAAACGGCCTGCATATTATCCTGGCGACCGCATCATCGCCGCTCATAAGTTCCCGGGCAATCCTGCAAATTTTATACTGTTGTTCCAGGGGAATTACGCTTTCATGCATGGCAATCTGCATAAGACTGTCCGCGGACAGGTATACTATCGGAGAACCGGTTCTGACGTGTTCATCCCCCAGTACCTGTATAATTTCCGTTCCCGAAGCCGGGTAATTCCCGATAACGCCTCTGCCGATCTTCTTCTCCAGGGCTTGTATGATCCGCGGCGGAAAAGAATCTCCGAAAACCTGGAAAGGTCTTTCCGGAATGAGCCCCGTAATTTCATAGTGCCCGTTCGTAGTATCCTTCGCATTGGCCTTTTCCATGCACCTGCCATAGCAGCCTGTGGGATTTTCTTCCCGGTGCAGGGAAAGTCCGTCAATATTAAAAAGCCCCAATTTTCTCAAGTGAGGTATATGAACAGGTCCCGCCGTTTCAACGATATGCTGTAGCGTATTTGCGCCTGCATCGCCGAATTTTTCGGCATCCGGTAAAGCGCCGACCCCCAGACTATCTAATACGATAATAATCGCCCTTGCCATTTTTTTCTCCAATTACAATAAGCCCGGTCCGTTCCCCGCAAGCCAGGCAAAGATCTCCCATACATTTTTTTCGTGGTCAAGAAAATAAGCCGCCCGGGAACCGAATGGATAGGTAACCGGAGGTTTAATACAGACAACGCCCCTGGAAACCAGGGCAGTATATATATCATCCACATCCTGCGCTTTTGGAACTTTTATGGCGATCATAAAATGATGCCCGTCGCCGCCAAGGTATTTCGCGTCAATTACTTCAGAAACCCCCTTCTCGTCCCACAGGGTTACCGTAGTTCCCAAAAAATCAAATTCCGCATAATTGGGATTCTCCCCGTCAGGCTGTAAACGCTTCAGTGTTAGGGCGAATTTTTCTGTAAAAAAATTAACCGATCCCTTGAAGTCTCTCACAAAAAAGCAAATATCATTTACCTTGTTAAGCTTATGCAGCGCGTCCATGTTACATTTGGCCTTTTGCCGCGTTCATAAACCTTCTTTGGTAGGTAATGATCTGCGGCGAGGAAGTGTATTCCGCCAGGTAATGGGGTTCGGTGGTAATAACAATTTTATGGGTCATATCCGTAAATTCAGGTTCGGCCAGAAGCTTATCAAGCTCCGGATAGTTACGGGAACCGTCTATGCTGCAGATAATCAGCCTGGTATCTTCAAGATTTGAATTCCTGAGCATCCTCAGGTTGTGGCGTACGCCGTCCATCCCGTCAAACCCTTCGGCTTCATTGATCTTCCTATACGCTATAGTTTCCCTGGCAATTTTTTCCACCTGGAGCAAATCGGCGTTCTCGTCATTCTTTGAGAGAAAATCCCACTTAATAAAGAAACTCCTGAGGTCCTTTAAAAACTGTTCATCGTAGGTTTTCTGATAGGCGGTCAAGAGCCCGTTAATGTAAGAAGTAACGCCGAACCGCTGCCGGACAAAACTGTTGATAAAATAGGGTTTGGCCTGAAGCGCCATTCCGGTCTGCCAGGGTTCAAACATGAGGGTATAGTTGATCCGGTATCCGTGTTCCTTGAGTCTCAGGGCCAGATTATGCCCGTACAGAAAACCTGCTGTGGAAGCCTCATTATACCTTGCGCCGAGCCGCTTATCCCCTTCCAAAAGCTGTCCCACATTATTTGCGTTCACCGGTCCGGTATGGGGTACTTTTATTACCACCCGGTGTTTTGAAAGAATTTCTTTAAATTCTTCCGCTTCTTCCAGGATGCGGTTAAAATCCGCAAAGGGATCGTTCACCTCTACGCTGATGTCGCAGCCCGGTCCCAGGATACGGGCGATTTCCCTGATAACCTCATTTCTGGTCTTATATTTATTCCCGGTATTTGCCTTCGGATCGTTAATAAAAAGATCGTAAATGATGCCGGGATTACAGGTAAGATTGGCGATAAGGTCTTTAATCGGCGCCAGCTCATAAGGGTTCGCCGTATCCGCGGAAAACAGAAATTTTGTCGGCCGTTTAACGCCGTTCTTGTCGTAGGAGATATCCCTGCGAAGATCTATCTCAAGGCGGCCGTCCTCTTTCAAATTATAATCAATTCGAAATCCCGCGGGCGTTTCTCCTTCGGGAACTTTAAAGTAATCAATTATCTCTTTAAAAGAACCGCTTACTCCAATATATTTGACGCTGTTTTTGAGGACGGCGTAGTCCTTTCCGCTGATTTTGTGATCGAGGGCTCTTTGCGCGTAAGACGCGTCCCCTGACGCAAGCTTCGTTGATTCTCCCAGGAATGAACGTACTGTATATAGAATAGCCTGTTCCATTATTTTTCCCCGTTTTTCTCCAAATAGTCCGCATAGGCTTCCACTACCTTACCGGCGCTTCTCGTGCCTACAAGGCTGACATTTAAATGATCAAACATATACAACACTGCGGGAAGTACAAAAGTCCTCGGTACTCCCGATACTTTGATCTTTGTATTACCGGAAAGATTGTTCTTCATGATTCTTACATGGCTGATATCAGGAAATTCCTGGGTGCCTGTGGCTGTCTTTACATAGGTAACCCCTTCATCACAGCAAATCTTTGTGAGGGTTGCGATTTCTTCATTTGTCAGAAACCCAACCTCAAAAATAAGTTTTGAATCGCAGCGCTTCCCGCAGATTCTTACAAATTCCCCGATCTCCTCTTTAACCAGATCGTAGTTTCTGTCTTTCAGTGCGCCGATATTTACTACCATGTCGCAGGCTTTACAGCCCAGCTTGACCATCTCTTCCAATTCAAGGTATTTAGCCTTGGAGATTACAGCTCCGTATGGAAAGCCGATTACCGCGCTCGGTCCTACACCGGTTCCTTCCAGTTCATTCTTTACAAGTTCCGCCCAATAAGAATTGACATTTACATTTGCCAATTTGTATTTCGCAGCAATCCTGCATGCCTCCAGAATATCCGCCTTTTGCAGGTTTGGCGATAGATATGCAAGATCAAAATGTTTTGCAAATTCGGCAACGGTTAACATAGTTTTCTCCTCATTCAATCAATAATATAAAAATATATCTTACTCATGCAAGAAATGACAAGCAATCCTTTACAATATCTGCAGGATAAGAAAAATTGGGAAAAATTAATCCCGCTTTTTGTAAAAAAAAACACTTTTAAACTTGGCGCTTAAAACCTTTTCCAAAATTACTTTTGATATTGAATATATTATTGTAAAAAAAGGGCTTTTGATTTCCTGACAATTTGAGCTTGCCGGGAACGCCTGTCCTGCCAGAGCCCCCTTGACTAGGAAACGGAAGCGGCTATAGAATTCCCCACTAGAGGTTTTTTTGGACGATAGTATTACCGTAGTATTGGACAGCAGGGAAGTTTTGTCCGGGGTTTGCGGCGCTAATGACGGTAATCTCAGGGTCCTGGAAGGCAAGCTGGGAGGCCGTATCGCCGCCCGGGGTAATGAAATCCGGTTTGAAGGGGTGGATGAAGCAGGTGTCCGGCGGTTCAAGACCATGATAGACAGCCTTATCGCCGCGGTTAAAGAGGGGGAAAGCCCTTCTCCCGAGTATGTCCGGGCCCTGGCGGATATGGGGAATAATACCCCCGGACAAGACGGGGGATCCCCTGAAGCGCTGAAATATGCCCTGGAATTAAAAGACGCCGAAGAAGCGCTTCAGGGCGGCGGCGGTCAGGCCGGGAACGGGACGCCGGCGTATCCCCCCCCGGGAAAGGCCGATCCCATGCGGGAAGCCCTGATACGCATACCCCAGGGTTTCAAAAATGTGTTTCCCCGGGGCAGGAACCAGGCGGAATATATCAGGGGTATGCGTTCCCATGATATTACCTTCTGCGTGGGGCCTGCGGGTACGGGAAAGACCTACCTTGCCATTGCCTGCGCCCTCCACTTGGTGCTCTCCAAGCGGATCCGCAAGCTTGTACTCACCCGGCCGGTGGTGGAGGCGGGGGAAAGTCTCGGTTTTTTACCCGGCGATCTTATCCAGAAGATCAACCCTTACCTAAGACCCCTCTACGATGCCATGGAGTCCCTTGTCCCCTACGAAATGATCCGCCGTATGGAAGAGGACCGGATTATCGAAATAGCCCCTTTGGCCTATATGCGGGGCAGGAGCCTCAACGACTGCATGATCATCCTGGATGAAGCCCAGAATACCACCAAGGAGCAGATGAAAATGTTCCTTACCAGGATAGGCGAAAAGGCCCGGGCGGTGATTACCGGAGATATCACCCAGATAGACCTTCCCAAGCGGGTGGATTCAGGCCTTATCCACGCCCTCTCAATTCTCTCGGGGATAGAAGGTATCCATTTTGCCTGCCTTCATACCGTAGATGTAGTCCGGCACCCATTGATCAAAAAGATAATCCAGGCATACGATTCCAAAGCAATATGATAACCTCTATTTTGTGCGGCCGAATGGCCGCGCTGTTCAACCGAACAGGAGGCATTGCCTCGTGATAACCTCTATTTTGTGCGGCCGAACAGGAGGCGCCGCCTCATGAAGAAATACCCCCACCGCCTTTTTGGCGATGTCTTTTTTAAAACCCTCTTGCCCGGAAAGCTCAGAAAAGGCCCGGTCCTGGTTTCCCTTGCCGCCTTTGCCCTGTCCCTGGTGATTATTCTCTGGGGCAGGGGTTACTTCACGTACTCTTCTTCGGTAACCCAGGAATTTGAGGCCGGAATGGTGGCCGAACGGGAAGTGGTTGCCGAAGAGCCGGTTTCCTACGTCGATGAGGAGGCTACCGGGAAAAAGCTGGAAGCCCTGGAACACGAGGTCCCGGCGGTGTTCAGTTATTCGGTCCAGGTAAGCGAAGATATCAGGAACAGCTATAAACAATTTGTTGATCAGACGGGGAATTCTTTATTCGAAGCCGGATCCCCGGAGGAATTTATTGTCCTGCTTGAAGGGGAATTCTCCGGTTTCTTTCCCCGGGAAACCCTGATCTACCTTTACGAGGAACCGGAACGGGAGAGTTTTCCCGGCTATGGACTTGAGACCCTGGAATTTCTCCTGGAATCGGGAATTTTCGCCCTTCCGGAGCAGGGGCTTGAGGGGTTAAACCCGAATACGGCGGAGTTGCGCCACAATTACGGCCCCAGGACGGAGCGGGAAGAAATCAGCTACGACCGGATCATCACCATGGACCGTGTGGAAAGCGCCATAGAAAAGTACATTGCCGGCCGGAGTTACCCCCCTGTCTTTGCCATTGTAGCCGCTCCCATGCTTAAGCCCTTTATCACGGAAAATGTCTTTTATTCCCCCGAAGATACCCAGAAGCTTTTGACCGAGCTGCGGGACAAGGTTGAACCCGTACTCAAGCACATCGAACCGGGGAAAAGGATCGTCAGAAAGGGCTTCATCATCACCGAATCTGAAATGGAAGAGCTCCAGGCCCTGCACAAGTCCACCCGCAACCGGGATCCCCGGCTTTTAATCGGCATGATCCTGGTTCTGATTCTGCTCTACGGGCTTTTCGTATTCCTCCTGGGAAAGCAGGTTATCGGCCGTCTCCTTAAACCCCAGGAGGTCTATCTCCTCAGCATACTCACGGTACTCTACATTGGGGGGGCGGTCTTTTGTAAAAACCTGGCCGCGGCGGGGACCTACCCGGTGGCGGTATTCCTCCCCACCGCCCTGGTGATCATGCTCCCTTCAATTCTGATTGATTTCCGTTCCTCCTTTGCCGTAGCCGTAACTCTGCCCCTGGTTGCCCTGCTTTCCGGGGCCTTTGACGTGGTTTCCTATGTGTTCGCCTTTACCTCCGCGGCGGCGGCGGCCTATGCCATACGGGGCGCGGAACGGCGTATGGACCTCTTTAAGGCGGGGATGGTCATCGCCATTTTCAATTGTATTGCCATACTGGCCATCCTCCTCATCCAGCGGAACAGCCTGATGTTTTACCCCCTGTTTATTTTCTGGGCGGCCTTTAACGGCGTTGTTTCGGGCATGCTCGTCCTGGGCTGCCTCCCCATTTTGGAGCATGCCCTTAATTCGGCCACCGTTTTCCGCCTGATGGAGCTTTCGGACCTTAACGCCCCCATTTTAAAGCGGCTTTTCAGCGCCGCCCCGGGAACCTACAGCCATTCCCTGATGGTGGCCACCCTGGCGGAAAACGCGTGCCAGGAAATCGGGGCAAATTCTCTTTTAGCCAGGGTGGGCTCTTATTACCACGATATCGGCAAAATGGAGAACCCCGAATATTTTGTGGAAAACCAGACGGTGTATAACAAGCATAACGAGCTCAATCCCCGGCTTTCGGCCACGGTAATCCGCAGCCATGTGAAGCTGGGGGTGGAAAAAGCCCGGGCCCTGGGGCTGCCCAAGGAAGTTACGGATATTGTGGCGGAACACCACGGTAATTCGGTGATCAGCTGGTTTTACCACGAAGCCTTAAAACGGGAGAACCAGGTAACCAAGGATGACTTTACCTATCCCGGTAATCCGCCCCATTCCCGGGAATCCGCGGTGGTCATGCTGGCGGATGTCACCGAAGCGGCCTGCCGTACCCTGAAGAAACCTACGGCGAGCCGGCTCGAAAAATTCATCCAGGAACTCATCATGGCAAAGGTTGAACACGGCCAGCTTTCGGAATCGGATCTTACCTTCCGGGATCTGGAAACCATCAAGAATGCCTTTGTCCGGGTCCTGGCAGGCCATTACCATGCCCGGATCGAGTACCCCAAGGCCCCCAGCCTGCATGAGGTGAACAAGGAAGCCCATGTGCCCGGGGGCCGCGAATGAACCGGGTAGCGGTAAAAGCCGAAGAGGTCCCCTTACCTCCCTGGATTGATTATCTTAGTAATTATATAGTAAAAGTGTTAAATATTCTGGATAAAGATAACTGGGATGTTTCGGTGCTTCTCTGTAATGATAGCTATATCAGGGGCCTCAATACCCAATACCGGGGAAAGGACGAGGCCACGGATATTCTTTCCTTTCCCCTTGGGGAAACGGTTCTGTCTGAGGGGGAAGAGAAGCGCTACCTTCCGGGAGATTTGGTGATTTCCCTGGAAACCCTGGAAGAGAATGCCCGGTATTTTGGGGTAAGCCCCGATGAAGAGTTGCGCCGTCTTCTGATTCATGGCATTCTGCATTTAGACGGCATGGACCACAAGAACAACGAGCCTGCCGAACCCATGCTGATCTTTCAGGAAAAACTACTGGCCGGCCTGGGGGCGGAAAGGGTTATGATGAATATGGGAAAAAGCGTATGATGGGCGCGGGAGAATTTATGAAATCCCTTTTTAAAAAAGGCGAGATGAGTAAGAAACTGGAATCCCTGGAGTCGGATCAACAGGAGATGATCCGGGGGGTTCTGGAACTGCCGGATACTACGGTAAAGGAGATCATGATCCCCAGGATCGACACGGTTTTTCTCCCCGCGGAGGTTGATCGGGATGAATTCTTAAACACTATTATTGAAAGCGGCCATTCCCGGTTCCCGGTCTACGAAGACACCATCGACAATGTGATTGGTATACTCTATGTAAAAGACGTGCTCCGGGGGGTAGTCAAGAACGAAACCTTTGACATACGGAGCCTCCTGAGAAAGCCCTTCTTTGTGCCCCACTCCAAACATATTCACGAACTCCTCAAGGAACTGCGCCGCCGCCGGGTCCATATCGCCGTGGCGGTGGATGAATATGGCGGGGTTTCGGGTATTATTTGTATGGAAGACATTATCGAGGAGATCATCGGGGATATTCAGGATGAATTCGACAATGAACAGGAGGATATCCTGAAAGTAGGGGAGGACTCCTGGCTCTGCGACGCCCGGGTGAACCTGGAGGATCTGGCGGAAGAAATAGGGGTGGAGCTTCCGGTGGATGACTTTGATACCCTGGGGGGGTTTGTGTTTGATCTTTTGGGAAAAATCCCGGTAAAGTACGAAAAGACGGTTTATAATAACCTTGATTTTATCGTACAGGAAATGGAAGGCCATAAGATCAACACCGTAAAGGTCATTTTAAAGCGGACAGATCCGGAATGAAAATGAACCGTCGTTTTCATCTATTTGAAGCGATTTTTGTTCTTTTTCTCCTCATGCCCCTCCCGGCGGAAGCCCAGGGACGGGGAAACGCCTCGGCCTTTTACAGCACGGGACGGGATTTTATGGCCCGGGAAGAATGGTACTCCGCCGCGGAGTCCTTTCTGGAGTGTCTCAGGGTAAACCCCGCGTACGCCGAAGCCGCCGCTTCACTGGCTGAGTGTTATTACGAACTTGCCGAATTTGACCAGGCCCTCACCTGGGTACGGAAGGCCCGATCCCTGGCAAGGGGGAACATGGCCCTGGCTAACCTGGAGGCTTCAACCCTTATTGCCCTGGGGCAGTTGGAAGAGGCTTCGGGGATTATAAAAGAGACCCTCGCCAGGGAACCCTACAACAAAGAAGCCCTCTTTACCCAGGCGGAACTGGACATTGCCCAGGGGCGTACCGGGGACGCTCTGAACCGTTACCGGGAGGCGGTACGCCGTTTCCCCGATGACCGGCGGGTCCTGGTCTCCCTGGCCCTGGTATCAGGTTCACTGGGGGATACCGCCGCCGCGGAATCCTATATTGAGCGGGCAATGCTCCTCCACCCGGAAGATTACCGGGTGTACTATTATGCCGCATACCTTGATGCGGAGGCGGGCCGGCTCAGTTCGGCCATACGCCATGCCGAAGAAGCCCTGGCCCTGCGCCCCGGCTTTACCGGAGGGCGGGCCCTCCTGGCAGGGCTCCGGTACCGTTCTGGCCAGTTTGAAGAGGCTTCCCGCCTGGCCGACGAGGCCATTGCCGCCAACCGGAACGATACTTCTTCCTGGTACCTCAAAGGCATGGCCAATAGCCGGCAAGGCCGCTTTCAGGATGCCATTGGGGTGTTTTCCACCGCCGTTTCCATAGACGGCGAGGACGAGTTTGTCCGTTCCGCGTTGGAGGATCTGGCGCTTTCCGGGACCCCGGTGGAAGACCCCATGCGTCCGGGCCTGGCCGCCTGGCATTTTTCCCGGGCCCGGAATTTCCGTACCCGGAACATGAACGCCGAAGCGCTCTTTGAATACCGCCGGGGGCTCCGCCTCAACCCCTATGCCCAGGATCGGCGGGATTACGCGGATCTCCTGCGCCGTCAGGGCTATCCCTCCCGGTACCTGGAAGAACTTCGTTTTCTCCAGGAGCTGGGCCTGGAAAAGTTCCCCCCAAACGAGGCCCGGGCCATTAATGACGCCGTTGAATCCTACAGCGCCCTCTTACAGGACACCCTTTACTGCCGCTGGTCTGTGGAACCCGTGCAGGTTACCCAGCGGCACTGGAAGCTGGCGATTTTTACCCAGAGCTCCCGGACCGCCTTTTTACATGCCGACGCGGGCCTCATCGCCGCTTCCTATATCAGGGACCTTTTAGTCCACGATCGGAATATCGAGACCGTGGATCTTCCCCTTTCCCAGGGCTCCTTTTCCGAAGCCTACAGAAAAGCCCGGGAGGCCGGGGTAGACTACTTCCTCATGGTTTCCCTCACCGAGAACGAGCGGGATCTTTCGGTAAAGGGCGAACTCTTTGTGGGCCGCACCGGTTCCCCGGCCTCTGCCTTCGCTTCTTACCGTACCGGTGTGGACAGGCTCAGGAACGCCTCCCGGGGCATCACGGACCAGCTTTCGGCGGCCCTGCCTTTCCGGGGGGCGCTGCTCAGCCGGCGGGCCAACCAGGGCCTCCTGGACAAGGGCAAGGCGGATGGGGTAACGGGAGAAACGATCTTCGATTTGGTGAAAAAGGGAAGGGTTTTCATACGTAATGAGGGGATAGGCCTGATTTACGAAGAAACCGATGTGGTAGGGACCATGGCCATTGAAAAGGCGGATGAGGAAGTAAGCGCCGGGACCCTTACCCGCAACGGTTTCTTTGACCGTATTGAGGCGGGAGACGAGGTTATCCTGAAAGCCGAAAAGCCCGTCCCTCCCGCTTCAAAGGGAAACACCGCAAATCCGGAACTCAGAAAATTACTGCGGACTTTACGCTAGGAGCCCGACAAACTCCTAGGCGCGCGCTGCTTGTTTAGCCCTAAAATTGAAAAATAGTCTATAGACGTTCAGTTCTCTGTTTTCTATACTGTAATATTATGAAAAAGTTAAAAGAATTCATTGAAAAATATATTTTTTCTGAAGAACTTTCACTGAATGCCAGAATGATAAACATGATATGCCTTGTGGGGATGGCGGCGGCCCTGGCTGCGACCATCTCCAGGATCTTTATGCGGTCCGGCGGTATTTTGATCCTGGTAATGGCATGCATTGTCTTTTCTGTCGGCTTTTTGATGTTCGTTTGTAATCATTTCCGCTGGTATACCTTAGGTATATGGATCACCCTGTTGATGCTCTGCGATATCCTGTTTCCCATCGCGTTCTTCTTCCTTGGCGGTATGGACGGCGGTATGGCGGCTTTTTTTGTATTGTCTATTGTTATTATCTTCCTCCTGTTGAGCGGGAAAACGATGATAATATTCCTGATAACGCATATTCTTCTGATTATCGCCTGTTATTGTATTGGTTATAGGTTTCCCCAGCTTATAACCAAGTTAAGCCGGAAGTATCAGCTAATGGATAATATTCTGGCATTTGTTATTTCCGGATTTTTTATCGGTTTGGTCATCCTGTTCCAGAACAGGATCTACCGGTTGGAAAAAAAGAAAGCCGGTGACGCAGGGAGACTGCTTGCCCGGCGGGATAAGCTGCTCTCTGTGGTAAATGCCGCGGCAGCCCAGCTGCTTTCGTCGGAAATAGAAAAATTTGATCAGGTTATGGGACAGAGCATGGAAATGATGGCCCGGAATCTGGGGGTTGATAGGATATTTATCTGGAAAAACAATCTGAAAAACGGTGTTTTATATTATACCCAGATGTGTTCATGGACGGTGGAGACCGGATTCAAGGGAAAGTTATCTACAGGCAATCTGGAATTTATTTACAAGGACAGTCTGCCCAGGTGGAAAGAAGTCCTTTCCCTGGCGCAATGCATCAATGGGCCTTTGAAATCCCTTCCTCAAGAGGAACAGGAACGGTTTTTAAATTACGGTCTCCGTTCTATTCTGGCCATTCCTGTTTTTATCGAGAATGCCTTTTGGGGATTTGTCAGTTTTGACGACTGCCGCACAGACCGGGTTTTCCTGACCGATGAGGAAGCTATATTGCGTTCCGGAAGCCTCCTGTTGGTCAATGCCCTGGTGCGCAATGATGTGATGCAGAGTTTAGTTCAGGCCCGGGAGGACGCGCTTTCGGGCGCACGGGCAAAGAGCGAGTTCCTTGCCAACATGAGCCATGAGATTCGAACTCCCATGAACGCCATTATCGGTATGACTTCTATTGCAAAAACTTCAACTGATATTGAACGTAAGGATTACTGTCTTATAAAAATAGAAGATGCTTCTACCCATCTTCTTGGCGTTATCAATGATGTTCTTGATATGTCAAAAATTGAAGCCAATAAACTTGAACTTTCTTTTATCAGTTTTAATTTTGAAAAAATGCTCCAGAGGGCGGTCAATGTTGTCAATTTCCGGGTTGAAGAAAAACACCAAAATCTTTCTGTCCGAATAGACAGGGATATACCCCGCTCCCTTATCGGCGACGATCAGCGGCTGGCTCAAGTCATCGCCAACCTCCTGAGTAATGCGGTAAAGTTTACCCCCGAGCATGGTTCGATAAAGCTCAATACTTGTTTTATAAAAGAAGAAAATGGCGTATGTACCATTCAAATAGAGGTAACCGATACGGGGATAGGGATCAGCGTAGAACAGCAATCACGTTTATTTACATCATTTGAACAAGCCGACAGTAATACTTCCCGGAAATTCGGCGGTACGGGATTGGGGCTTGCGATTTCTAAACGTATTGTCGAAATGATGGGCGGAACGATTTGGATTGAATCAGAAACAGGTAAAGGTTCTACCTTTGCCTTTAGAGTTGAAGCGCAACGGGACACGGAAGGGCAGGGCGGTCTTCTGAGAGACGGAATAAAAAACTTGAGTAATATGCGCATCCTCGTGGTAGATGATGATTTATATATCCGGGATTATTTTATGGAAATCGCGCCGCAGCTCGGTCTTTGCTGCGATGTTGTTTCAAGCGGCGAAGAGGCAATTGCCAGAATTGAAAGAGATGGTCCCTATGACATTTACTTTGTGGACTGGAGAATGCCCGGGATGGACGGCTTAGAAACTACCCGAAGGATAAACGCTGTCGATCATAGGGGAGGAAATTCAAGGCCGGTAGTAATCATGATATCCGCTGCGGAATTAAATAATATTGAAGAGGAAGCCAGAAATGCCGGGGTAGATAAATTTTTGTCTAAACCGCTGTTTCCATCTTCCATTGCTGATATAATAAACGAAAGTCTCAGGGCGGAAAGTATCCTTACTGCGGCTGAAACTGTCCGGAAAGAGCAGGATAATTTTAAAGGGCGCCATATACTGTTAGCAGAAGATGTAGAAATCAACCGTGAAATTGTCCAGGCCCTTCTTGAGCCGACGTTATTGGACATTGATTATGCTGAAAACGGCGCAGAGGCGGTGCGGTTCTTTGAAGAAAATCCGGAGAAATACGATATGATTTTTATGGATGTTCAGATGCCTGAAATGGACGGTTATGAAGCAACCATAAAAATCCGCGGGATGGAAAAATTGAAGGCGGATAGTAAAGCGGTTCCTATCATTGCCATGACCGCCAATGTGTTCAGGGAAGATGTTGAAAAGTGTTTTGAGGCCGGCATGAACGGCCATGTTGGTAAGCCCTTGAATTTCGAGGAAGTTCTTGCTAAACTGCGCAGTTATTTAAGGTAGTAAGCCTCTAAAAAAACCGGATCGGTTTTCTTCTTACTGAAACCCGTCAATAATCCAATCCATGATCACCCTGATCCGTTTTTCTATGGCGGAAGGAATATCCACCTTTCTTGCCACAAAATCAGATACATCGGCGCCGGCTACACAATAGAGGAGAACCCCTTCTTCAATAGGCTCAATGTAAAACTGGGTAAAAAATTTATTTTCCCGGATCACCGGAATAAATAAATAAGAGAGCGTTTTAAAATTAGTCAGAGTATAAACGAGCCCGGGTCTTTCCACAGAAAGTTCCGCCCTGTAATAGGAGTTTCCGAAATTTATATCCTTAAGGAGTATATAATTTGTTTCCGCGGAAGGAAGGCTCGATGCGGGGGGAGGATCCGGTATGGCGTTTAATTTCCGTTCGCTTTCGAGCCTCATGGCGTTTTCAAAAAGAGGCACATCCGCATTACGGGTAAATGAACGGTATAAACGGCCCTTTAAGTCCCTGATGCGGGAAAGGCTGTTGTAAACGGCAAGCAAATTTGGAACCGGCGAAGTAAAAGGAACAACGATAAGAGATTCTACCAGAAAAGAAGGCTTTTTTTTCGAAAGGTATTGAGGAATATTAAAGGAAGAAAGAACCGGAGATAACATCTTGAGAGCAGTATTTTTTTCTGAAGTAATGGTTATACCCTCAGGAGTAAATACCTGTTCTTTTTCCTCTTCATTAAAATCCGGAAAGAAATCTTTAAAAGAACGATCTTGAGAATATATGGAATAAACAGCGCAAAATATTAAGAGCAGGAATAATACTTTTTTATACAAATTAATAGGCCCCTTTCCCCCAGAGCACAACGCCAAAAGTTTTATAAAGCACCCAGAGATCGAGCCATACCGACCAGCTCTGAAGATAATAACTGTCGTAGGATACCCGATCCGCATAATCGGTGTCGGATCTGCCTGATACCTGCCAAAGACCGGTCATTCCGGGCTTTGCCGAAAAAATCCTTCTGTAGTTTCCGCCGTATTTCTCAATTTCATCCGAAGTAATAGGCCTTGGACCCACAAGGCTCATTTCGTTTTTTAAAACATTGAACACCTGGGGAAATTCGTCAAGGCTGGTTCTCCGCAAAAAATTACCGATACCGGTAATTCTCGGATCGTCTTTAAGCTTATGGCTTTCCTCCCATTCTTCCCGCAGTTTGGGATCCTTCTCCAGCATCACCTTAAGTTTTTTATCCGCATCGGCTACCATGGAGCGGAACTTGTATACCTCAATTTCCTTGCCGTTTTGACCGAGCCGCTTATGCTTGTACAACGCAGGCCCCGGGGAACTGAGTTTTATAAGGAGAGTGATAAAAAGCATGAAGGGCAGGACGATAATTCCCCCGAGGATCACAATAGAAAGATCCAACGCCCGCTTTATTCCCAGATTCCAAAACATTTTGAGTTTGTGGCTTGTGGCAAAGCCCAGAATGCCGTCAAAGTCCCGGATAGACATCCAGATATTACTGATGCTTATAAAATCAGGAATCAGTATATTGTACCGGAAGGCGGAGACCGAATAATTGAGGAGTTTTGCAAGCCCATCCTGGTCTAATTCGGGCATGGCGATTATGGCCACCTTGATATTAAACTGCGTAACTATTTCAGGCCCAACAGAGGTATCGTGGATTATGGGGACCCCTTCATAGCTGTCATCCCCGCTGTTTTCTCCGTCAAGGATAAGCACCGGAATATAACCGAGTTTTTTGTTGTGTAAAAGCCGTTCCACCACAAGTTTCCCCATGTGGCCGGAACCATAAATGACGGCGGGGATCCCTTTAATATTGGTTCTCAATACCAATGCATGGGTTAGAGAGCGGCATATCAAAAGGATAAGGGCGGAAAAAACAAAGCTGATAATAAACGCTACAGACAGGGTGTCAAATTCGGCATCTTCAATATATCTGGAAAAGATAATCCCCCCGTGGGAAATGAGGGAACTGATGGAAAAATTCCGGAGTTCCTCAGCCGGGGCAAGGGAAATACCCGGGTACAGGTGAAACATCCAAAAAATCAGAATAAAAACCGGC
>JAITNM010000053.1 GCA_031290475.1 Treponema sp.
GAAGGCCAAGATGCTTTCCCCGGAGGAGGCGCTGCAGATTACCGGCCATGCCATAGGCGGGGTCTGCCCGTTCGCCCTTCCCCCGGGCATTGAGGTTTATCTCGATGTCTCCATGCAGCGCTTCCGGACGGTCTACCCTGCCTGCGGCAGCGGTAACTCCGCCATAGAGCTGACCATGGATGAGCTGAGCAAATACTCCCGGAGTAAGGCCTGGGTGGATGTGTCCAGGCCGGTTGAGGCGGGGAACGGGCAGGGAAGGGATTAGGCTGCTTTAAGGACCTGTTGAAAAACTAATGTTTCACGTGAAACGTTTTAAGCCTTGAATTCCAGCGGGAAATAAGGTACATACCCTCTGAAACCGGGGCGCCACCTCTGCTCATTCAAAACTAAGGCCAATGATATGGTCCACCGGCAGGGAGAAGATAAGCCCTCCCGCCTTAGTGGTAATGCCGTAGTTCTGGCTCACCGCCTGCATGATGGCGGCTTTTTGGTCCCGCTTTGTCAGGATGATAATGATCTCCCGCTCGTCCTGGACTGAGACGCCGAAGAATTTAACCGGTCCCTGATGGGTCAAGCCACGGGCGTTGATAACCGTTCCTCCGGTGGCTCCGGCTTCCCGGGCGATAGTCATGAATTCGTCACTGTAGCCCTGGTTAATAATTGACACAATAAGGTCGTTTTTTGTTTCACTGCTCATAACCGGTGAATCCTTTTCTAAAAAAATTTTTTCATTTTTGTGGATGCTTTCCTTAAAAACCCGGAGTATGGGGTTGTTAATACCAGAGAGGGGAATGGTAAAGGCAATACCCACGCCGGGGTTGTGGAAGCCGAGTTTTTTTCTGACTTCCTTCAGTAGTACCGGAACCATCACTTCCTGTTCCAGGCAGAGGATCACCGCTTTTTCGATGGAACCGATACCCAGGAGGTCCAGGACATCCGAACTCGCGGTCCCCATGCCCTTGCAGATAAAATGAAACCGGACATTTTCCTCATCAAAGATAGATGAAATAGTCTTGGTTTTTGTCCAATCGATAATAAAAACCAAGAGTTTTAAAACCGGTATTTTGGCAACCTCGCTCATTTAGAAGGTTCCTCCTCAAACTCAATAAACTCGTCCGCATTCTCAAGGGGTATAGCTTCCATAGCCGCTTCGGTCTGTTTCGCGGAAGACTTCATCCTACTAGCGTATATCAGACCCATAAATTGAATGACGATCAAGGGCGCCATGGCGACCATGGCGACAATACCGAAGGCGTCCCGCATAAGGTCGCCGCCGGCTCCCTCACAGGTTCCCATGGCCAGGGGCAGGAGGAAAGTGGAGGTCATGGGACCTGAACATACCCCGCCCGAGTCAAAGGCGATACCGGTGAAGATCTTGGGGACAAAGAAGGTTAAAACAAGGGCGAAGGCATAACCGGGGATGAGGATCCAAAGTATGGGTATCCCCAGGAGGATCCTGACCATGGTGATTCCCAGGGCGGCGGACATGCCGATGGAAAGCCCCCGCTTCATTGCTTTTTGGGGAATGGTCCCGGAAGAAATATCTTCCACCTGCTTGTTTAACACATGTACCGCCGGTTCCGCGTTGACAATGAAATAGCCTATCAACATACCCAGGGGGACCAGTATCCATTTAAAAGGGGAAGAAGCGAGACTGAATCCTAAAAGCTGGCCTACGGGAATAAAACCGACGCTGACGCCGGTAAGAAATACTACTAATCCTATAAAAGTATACAGAAATCCAACGGCTATCCTGGCGATTTGGTGCTTTTTATACCGCCGGGACACAAGCTGGAAGATCAGGAAAAAGACGATGATCGCCCCTAAGGCGTAAAGTACATCCTGGGCGTAATGGGGGAGTTCAAAGGCGAAGCTTTCTACCACATCCCTGGAAGTAGCCACGTTGGGGACCTTGTGGGACTCAACTTCAGCGCTGCTGGGATTGTAAAACACCCCCAGGAGGAGGACCGCCAGGATTGGACCGATACTGCAGAGGGATACCAGGCCGAAACTGTCGTTTTGGGAGTCCTTATCGCTTCGAATGGACGCCACGCCAACGCCCATGGCCAGGATAAAGGGAACCGTTATCGGACCGGTGGTAACGCCGCCGGAGTCGAAGGCAACGGGGATGAAGTTTGGCGGGGCAAGGAAGAGGGCTATAAACACCAGGGCGTAGAAGATAATGAGCAAAACCGAAAGCCGTATTCGGAACAGAATACGCAGAACCGCCATTACCAGGAAAAGGCCTACGCCGGCCGCTACGGTAAGTATCAGGGTCAGGTTTGGGATCGAAGGGACCTGCCGGGCCAGGACCTGGAGGTCCGGTTCGGCGATTGTTATGATAAGTCCCATAACAAAACTAACAAAGAGAGCGATAAAAAGATTCGATGTCTTGGTTAGTTGAATACCGATGCCTTCGCCCATGGGCATCATGGCCATATCGGCGCCCAGGGTGAAAAAACCCATCCCCACGATAAGCAGAGCGGAGCCTGCCAGGAACATCAGGATAGTTCCCGCCGGCATGGGTACCAATACCACACTGGCAACCAAAACAATAACCGTAATAGGAAGCACTGAAGAAAAGGCTTCCATTATTTTGGCTTGCAAAATTTTATTCATGAACCACACCTGTTGCGATATTTATAATGAGTATAACATAAATTTCGTTATATTGACATAGTTTGGTTTTATCAGCATGTTAAAACTATGATTAATTGTCCTTCATGTGTAAATAATGTTATTCCAAAAGAATACCGGAAAATAGCGGAAAATCTCTTTCCCCCCGAGGGATACGCAACCGGTAAAGGTCCGGCGGTAGACGCAGCTATTGCCTTTTCTGAGATTTTGGGGATTGGAAATGATTACAAAAAGCTCCTCACTATTCCGAAATCCGGCAAGGAATTGCACTCTTTTTTGGGGCATTTTCAGAATAATCTGGATCTTTTGATACAAAAGACCTGGGTTGAAAAAGCTGATGAAACCCGGAAGGAAAAGCTCCAGGACCGGGTTCCCGGGTTTATCGCGGACATAGAACGGGAAGATTATCAGAAAGCCCTGGGAGAATTCGGCGGCATTTTAGAGGAATTGGCCTATCTCTTCTTCGGCGCCCAGAGCCATAAAGATGATTTTACCGAATATACCCTGCGGATCGATACCCAAATGGGTCTTTTCTGGTGGTACGGTGGGCAGATAGGTAAATTACCGTCTTCGGACAACGGCAGCCTTAGGGCCGTTTTGTTTATAGGCATTTGTTATTTAACCAATTTTTAAAATCCGGGGGCAGGTATGGAAAATAAGGAAAATTCGGCGGCAGGTTCCGTACCGGGGGAAATCCCCGGGGCGGGCGGTGATTTTATCAGTGATTTTATAAAAGAAGATCTCGCCGCCGGCCGGTTTACCTATGTTCATACCCGGTTTCCCCCGGAGCCCAACGGCTGGCTCCATATTGGTCATTGTAAGGCCTTTTACATTGACTTTAGCATGGCCGAGCGTTTTGGAGGAAAATGCAACCTCCGTTTCGATGATACTAACCCTGAAAAAGAAGATATTTCCTATGTTAATGCTATTAAGAAAGACGTACAGTGGATGGGTTATGACTGGGAAGACCGGGAATATTACGCTTCGGACTATTACGAGTACCTCTACGATTTGGCGGTGAAGATCATCAAGAAGGGCCGCGCCTATGTGGACGACCTTTCGGACGAGGAGATCAGTGAGTACCGGGGGACGGCGGTAGCGGACAAGGACAACATCACCCTAACCCCGCCCGGCCGGAACAGTCCCTACCGGGACCGTTCGGTGGAGGAAAATCTTGACCTTTTCGCGAGGATGCGGGCGGGGGAATTCCCCGACGGCGCCAGGACTTTACGGGCCAAGATCGATATGGCCCACCCGAACCTGCTCCTCCGTGACCCGGTGATGTACCGCATACGCCGGGAGTACCATTACCGCACCGGGAATACCTGGTGTATCTACCCCATGTACGACTTTCAGCATCCCCTTTCGGATGCTAAAGAAGGTATCACCCATAGCCTGTGTTCCTTGGAATACGAAATTCACCGGCCCCTGTATGAATGGTTTATCAGGGAAGCTGAGGTTTTTCCCTCAAGGCAGATAGAATTCGCCCGGCTCAATATGACCCGTACGGTTATGAGTAAACGCTGGCTCCTCCGGCTGGTCCAGGAAAAGCACGTTTCCGGCTGGGACGATCCCCGGATGCCCACCATCGCGGGGCTCCGCCGCCGGGGTTACACCCCCGAGGCTATCCGCAGTTTCGTCTCACAGGTGGGGATCGCCAAGACCGACAGCATGGTGGACATTGCTTTTCTTGAGTTCTGCCTTCGGGAACATCTGAATAAAACGAGCCCGAGGGTCATGGCGGTTTTAAAGCCTTTACGGCTCATCATCGACAATTGGGAAGAGGGGAAAGTCGAAGAGCTTGAGGCGGTGAACAACCCCGAAGATGAGTCTGCCGGAAAACGTAAGGTACCGTTTACCAAGGAGCTTTGGATTGAGCAGGATGACTTTGCTGAAATTCCGCCGCCAAAGTATTTCCGGCTTTTTTCGGGCAACAGCGTCCGGCTCCGGTATGCCTATATCGTTACCTGCACAGGATTTGACAAAAATTCCGCCGGAGAAATTATCGCAGTACATTGTACCTACGATCCGGAAACCAAGGGCGGCAATGCTGGCGCTAGCAGCGCCTTGGATAACCGCAAAGTCAAAGGAACCATTCATTGGCTGTCTGCGGTTCATGGGATTCCCATTGAGGTACGGGTATACGATTATCTCTTCAAGGTTGACCGGCCCATGGAGGCGCCGCCCAAGCGGCCCGACGGGACGCCCGGTTCCTTCCTGGACAACCTCAACCCCGATTCCCTGGAAATAATTCCGGAAGCCTATGCTGAACCTTGCCTTGGGACGGCCAAGGAAGGGGACCGTTTCCAGTTTGAGCGGCTGGGGTATTTTGTACGGGACCCGGACAAGGGAAAAAGCGGCAAGCCGGTATTCAATAAAACCGTTGGTCTTCGGGATACCTGGGCAAAAATTGAAAAAAAACAATAGCGTTGAGAGGTGAAAAAATTGGCATCAAAAGTTTATTTTACTGACATGAGGTGTAAACTCGGAGAAAGTCTTCTGACTAAGATGGATCGGCTGATTCAGAAGGCGGGAATCGGGGAAATTGATTTCAAGCAGAAATATGCGGCTATCAAGATCCATTTTGGCGAACCGGGGAATCTGGCCTTCCTGAGGCCCAACTTTGCCAAGGTTGTAGTTAACCGGATTAAAGCCCTGGGGGGTATGCCTTTTTTGACGGATTGTAATACCCTCTACGTAGGAAACCGTAACCAGGGGCTTAATCACCTGGACGCGGCGAATGAAAACGGCTTCTGGCCCATGTCCACGGGCTGCCAGAACATTATCGCCGATGGTATCCGGGGTACCGATGATATTGATGTACCGGTTAAAAACGGCGAATACTGTAAGTTTGCCCATATTGGCCGTGCGATAATGGATGCTGATATTTTTGTTTCCCTAAGTCACTTCAAAGGACACGAAAACACCGGATTTGGCGGCGCTTTGAAAAACATCGGTATGGGCTGCGGAAGCCGGGCGGGCAAGATGGCTATGCATAATGACAGCAAGCCCACTGTTGACCAGAGCGCCTGTATAGGCTGTAAGATCTGCAGCCGGTTCTGTAACCAGGACGCCTTCAGCTTTGAGGCAAAAGGCAAGGCTGAAATTGATCAGAATAAGTGCGTAGGCTGCGGACGCTGTATCGGTGCGTGCAGTAAAAACGCCATCGGAGCTTCCTGGGATTCCAGTAACCTGGCGCTGAACTGCAAGATCGCCGAGTACACCAAGGCGGTAGTGGACGGACGGCCCAATTTTCATATCAATGTGGTAAATCAGGTTTCGCCCAATTGCGACTGTCACAATGAAAGTGATGCGGCGGTTATTCCCGATATTGGCATTTTCGCAAGTTTTGATCCCGTGGCCCTGGATAAAGCCTGCCTCGATGCGGCGAACGCCGCGCCTCCGATACTTACCAGTATCTTGGGCGACCGGGAGCGTACCCATCATAATCACTTTACGGATATCCATCCCACTTCTGATAGCAAGACTCAGATATCCCATGGGGAGAAAATCGGTCTTGGTTCCGGTAAGTACGAACTTATAACCGTGAAGTAGACGCAGGTCCCGGGAGGAGCCGGAAAAGCCGCTTAAGCTTCGCGGTAATTCTTTATCACTTCCATAAACATCTCCCCGTATTTTTCCAGCTTTATTTCGCCAACCCCCGAAACATCGAGGAACGCCGGGCGGTTTAAAGGCCGTTTCCGGCACATATCCCGCAGGCTTGCGTCGGAAAAGATGATGTACGGCGGTATATGGGCTTCACGGGCAAGACGGGTCCTGAGATCCCGTAACTGCGTGAATAGCCCTTCATCCATAACGCCGGCATTTTCGTCATAAGCGGCGGCAGCCTCCGCCGTTGCGGGGGTGGCGGCCGCGGGGAACGGCTTTTTGGGATGCTTTTGTTCCCGGGGGAGCATCATGGAGAGGCTTTTCTTTTCCCTGAGTATTTCCTGAGCCCGGCTCGTGAGGTATACCACGGGGTATTCGTCTTCGGTTATGCCAAGGTATTTCCCGGTAACAAGATAATCCAGCATGGTGCGGAGCCGGTGGGCATCAGTCTCCGCCATGATGCCGTAGGTACTCAGTTTGTCCAGGCCAAAACCTTGAATCTTTTTGTTTTTACTGCCCCGCAGTATTTCTATCACCATTGTTTTTCCGAAACGGCGGCGATGCTCCTCGATCCGGTACACGCAGGAAAGTATCTTTTGCGCAGGAATAGTAATGTCTATTTCTTCATATTCGGTATTGCAGTTTGAACAGTTCCCGCAATAATGAGGAGCGCTTTCACCAAAATAAGAGAGGAGCCTGGAACGGAGACAATCCTGGCTTGTGGCATAAAAGGTCATTTCTTTAAGGAGTTCCAGGTTGTGTTCGATAAGCTCTTCGTTTTTTTCGCTTTCATTTTCCCGGCTGTTGTTGATAAGAAAACGGTTGATGTGCACATCCTGAGGGCTGTAGAGGAGTATGCAGTCCGCTTTTTCTCCGTCACGGCCCGCCCGGCCCGCTTCCTGGTAGTAGCTTTCGATGTTTTTTGGCATGTTGTAGTGGATAACAAAACTCACATTGGATTTATCTATCCCCATGCCGAAAGCATTGGTCGCCACCATGACTGTTTTTTTATCGTAGATAAAATCGTCCTGGTTTTGATGACGTTCCCTGTCATCAAGTCCCGCGTGATATTTTGTGACCGCATATCCCCGGCCGCCTAAGGCCCCCCAAAGCTCTTCAACAGTTTTTCTCGTGGCAGAGTAAATAATACCGCTTTTATTTTTCCGATCCTGGAGTTCTGCAAGCAAGGCCTGAAATTTATCTTTTGGATGCCGTACCTCAAAATAGAGGTTCTCTCTGTTGAAGCCGGTAGTAAGGGTAAATGGCTCTTTCAAATTAAGCATACGAATAATATCTTCCCGCACTTTTCCTGTGGCGGTAGCGGTGAATGCGGCGGTAATGGGCCGTTTGGGGAGCCGGGTAATAAATTCGGTGATCTGCAAATAGCTGGGCCTGAAATCGTGTCCCCATTGGGAAACGCAGTGGGCCTCGTCGATTACTGTGAGGGGGATTTCCCGGGAAAGGCTGATTTGGGGCGGCAAACCTTTTTGGAGCCGTTCCGGGGCAACATAGAGGATTTTGATTTCCCCCGATACAACACGGGAAATAGTATCAGCGTACGCTTCCTGGCTAAGGGAACTGTTGAGGTACGCCGCCGGAATACCCGCATCCTCTAAGGCGTTCACCTGATCCTTCATGAGCGAAATAAGAGGAGATATAACAACGGTAAGCCCCTCTAAAAGCAGGGCCGGCGTCTGATAACAAAGGGACTTCCCCGCACCTGTGGGCATAACCGCCAGGGCATCCTTTCCCGCAAGGATGGCATCAATAACCTCCTCCTGACCGGGGCGGAAACTGGTGTACCCAAAATGGTTTTTAAGGATGGCGTGTTTATCCTGCATAATGAATTAAGGCTATTATTAAATTAATACGGCAAAATGGCTATACCGTAACCCTGAAGTTTTGAAATTGCTTTAAAAATATAGGGGCTTTACCGCCCTTTCTTTTCCCATCATACTTAAGACATGATTAGTCCTGTTAAACAAATCGATGACGCCGTTTTAATGGATTCCCTTATTTCCCGTTTTTTACGCTATATCCGGGTTTGGACTTCAAGTGAGCATAAAGTAGAAGCCACCCCTTCGACCCCTGGTCAGTGGGATCTGGCGAAACTCCTGGAGGAAGAACTCCTTGCCCTGGGCCTCAAAGAGGTGACGGTAACGGACCACGCCTACGTGATAGGGCAGCTTCCCGCCTCTCCGGGGAAAGAGACATTCCCCGCCATTGGGCTCCTGGCCCACATGGATACCTCTCCGGATGCCCCCGGCAAGGATGTAAAGGCCCGGGTGGTAAAAAGCTACGATGGTAAGAAAATCGGTCTTGTTGGCGGCCTTTTCCTCGATCCGGCGCTTGAGCCGGATTTAGCCGGCCAGTGCGGCAAAGCCATTATCCACACCGACGGGACCACCCTCCTGGGAGCGGACGACAAGGCCGGCATTGCCGAGATTATGGGAGCGGCGGAGTACCTCCTGGCCCACCCCGAAATTGAACATGGACCGGTGGAACTCATCTTTACCCCCGATGAAGAAACCGGGAAGGGCCTTCCGGAGTTCTCGCTGGAATTGTTGAAATCCAGGGCCTGTTATACCCTTGACGGCGGTCCCCTTGGAGAACTGGAGATCGAGTGCTTCAATGCCTACGCTGCCGAGGTGCTGTTCAAGGGAAAGGTGATCCACCCTGGTACTGCCCGGGGAGTGCTTGTCAATGCGGCGCTTATGGCCGGCTGCTTTGCCGCCATGCTTCCCCGGTCGGAAAGCCCTGAAGCCACCGACGGTTATTACGGTTACTATTGTCTTTCCGCTATCCAGGGAAATCACGAAACGGCCTCGGCGGGACTTATACTCCGGGATTTTGACGCCCAGGGGATACTGCGGCGGGTTGCGGCGCTGGAACATTTTGCAAAAGCAGTGGAAGCCCAATTTCCGGGAGGAAAAGTGACGGTAAACGCCCGGCCGCAGTACTACAACATGCGGGAAAAAATTGAGGCCTCCCCTGGGGTGTTGGAAAAGCTTAAGGCCGCAGCTTCCAATACGGGCGTGAATTTTAAGCTGAAGCCTATCCGGGGCGGCACCGACGGCTCCCGGCTTACGGAACTCGGAATCCCCACCCCGAACATTTTTACCGGCGGCAGGAACTATCACAGCCGGATAGAGTGGCTTTCCGTGTCCGACATGATTGCTGCGTGCCGTCTGGTAATTGAGCTTGTCCGGCTGTGGGGAGAACCATAGCCCGTGATGATAATATTAAAAGTATTGGGAGGAGACAAGAAATGAATGTAAAACAGGCAATTACTGAAGGTAAAACGAGTCTCGGTATTGAGCTTGGTTCCACTCGTATAAAGGCGGTATTGATTGATGACCGCCACAGGCCCATCGCTTCCGGCAGCCATGACTGGGAAAACCGGCTGGAAAATGGCGTGTGGACCTATCATCTTGACGATGTTTGGGCAGGACTACAAGACAGTTTTCGTAAGCTTGCCGGTGATCTGGAGGACCGCTACGGTGCAGCCCTTAGCCGGGTAGGCGCTATCGGTATTTCCGCCATGATGCACGGATACCTTGTCTTCGATAAAGACGGCAATCAGCTTGTTCCGTTCCGTACCTGGCGCAACACTATGACCGAACTAGCGGCCCAGGATCTTACCGGGAAATTCCGGTTCAATGTCCCTCAGCGCTGGAGTATTGCCCATCTGTATCAGGCCATGTTGAATGGGGAAGGCCATGTTAAAGATATTAGTTTTTTAACTACCCTGGCAGGTTTTGTACACTGGAAGCTGACCGGGGAAAAAGTACTTGGCGTTGGCGACGCCTCAGGCGTGTTTCCCATAGACAGCGTGGCAAACAACTACAACCCCAGGATGCTCGGGGTTTTCAACGAGCTTGCCCACGGCATGGGATTAGACCTTAAGCTGGAGGATGTACTTCCCACTGTCCTCGGCGCCGGCGCAAAGGCCGGCGTCCTTACCCCGGAAGGATCAAAACTGCTTGATCCTTCAGGCGGTTTGCAGGCAGGTATTCCCCTTTGCCCGCCCGAAGGCGACGCAGGAACCGGTATGGCGGCCACAAACAGTGTAAAGGAGTGTACCGGCAACATTTCTGCGGGTACATCAATATTCGCAATGATTGTACTTGAAAAAGAACTGTCCAAGGTATATCCGGAAATTGATATGGTCACGACGCCTACGGGAAAACCTGTAGCAATGGTGCACTGTAACAACTGTACCTCCGACCTTGATGCCTGGGTTAAATTGTTCGGTGAGTTAAATGAACTGGCAGGAACAAAGATAGAAAAGAGCGCGCTCTACGATGCCTTATATTACAAGGCGCTGGAAGGCGAAGCTGATTGCGGCGGACTTTTGTCCTATAACTACTATGGAGGAGAACCTATCATCGGTCTGGAACAGGGCCGGCCGCTTTTTGTCCGTACTCCTGATAGTCATTTTACCCTGGCAAATTTTATGCGGACTCTTCTCTTTTCCGCCATGGGAACGCTCAAGCTCGGCATGGATATTCTTACCGGGAATGAGAACGTCCGCATCAAAAGTCTCCTGGGCCACGGCGGTTTATTCAAGACTAAGGGGGTGGGACAGGGATTAATGGCTGCGGCCCTCAATACGCCGATAGCGGTGATGGAATCCGCCGGGGAGGGCGGCGCCTGGGGGATTGCGCTCCTTGCGGCATATATGTTTCAAAGAGAAACCGGTGAAAGCCTTGAAGCGTACCTTGCACAAAAAGTATTTTCCGGCGACATGGGAACGAGTGTTGAACCGGATACAAAAGACGCGGAGGGTTTTGCGGTATTTATGAAGCGGTATTCGGCGGGACTTGCGATTGAGAGCAGCGCCGCAACAAATTTAAACTAAACAGAAAAACAATGGATTGACAGCAGAACAAAGGCATGGATATACTATCCCTATGGAAACATTGAGTACCGCCTTTAAAGATGTTATTAAGCAGGTTATTTTCTTATCAAAAGCGGCCGCAGTGGTGACCGAAGAAAATGTGTATCAAGAGGGTGATACCGCCATTTTGCCTTTTCTGGACAAAATAGTGGAAACGCTAATCCTTCCCGGTTCCGGAATGAGCGGTATGGAAAACCTGATAGATTTATATCAAAAAGCGGAATCAGGTAAATCCTGCCTTTTGTTTCTGGAGCATTACAGTAATCTGGATTTATCCCTTTTTTCGTATCTTTTACGCCAAGAATCGGAAATAGGAAAGGTCATTGCCAATTCAGTAGTTGCCATAGCGGGGATCAAGCTTAGCGAAGAAAACTCTACTGTGGCTGCCTTTACCACCGCCTACAGCCGGCTCGTTATCTATCCCAGCCGTTCCCTCCTGGGACTTGACGCCGTAAAAGACCGGGCGGAGATAGTCCGCAGCAACGGGATAAACCGGGCGGCGATGAAGACCTTGCTTAAGTTAAAGGCAGGCGGCAAGCTCATCCTGGTATTTCCTTCAGGTACCCGTTACCGTCCATGGGACCCGGACACAAAAAAAGGGGTTCGGGAGATAGATTCCTACATTAAGTCATTTGATTATATGTGCCCTGTGGCGATAAACGGTGAAGCGCTTCATGTCCGCCAGGGTGACATGATGGAAGACTCGGTGAGTAATGATGTAATACGCCTTACCGCCGGTCCGGTATATTCTTGTACGGAATTCAGGGACAAAGCCCGGCTGGATGCGGAAGCTGCAGGCATAGAGGATAAAAAGCAGTTTACGGTTGACGTTGTAATGAAGCTTCTTGATGATATGCATGGTAAGGCGGAAACAGAGCGGGAAAAACTTCTTAAAACTCTGTAACGCTGAAAAGTATCGAGTTTTTCAGCGTGTCCCCAGCCTTAACCGCTGAGCCCTTACTCCCGGTTTACGAGTATATATCTGTGTACAGATCGCCGCCGCCTCATCAAAGTTATCTCCCTGGAAAATGAACAGTATATCTATTTCCTTATGCTTTCCCTGGTTTTTTAAGAAACGATCCAGGGCGGAATTTTCCGCATTCAACCGCGGCAATGCCAATATTAGTACCGCCGTATCCACTGTAATCTCAGGAAGAGTAGTATTACTGTTCAACGGAAGCGCCGCAGGATACGCCAAAACAGAAGTCAATTCCGCAGGAGTACCTTCCCTTATTTCCGTAAGCCCTTCAAAACCGATGCTGATTTCTATACCCTCCCCGGCATATTCAAAAATCAGGGCCAGGGCGTTTTCGCAGAGCAGGTCTACGGCCCGCCGGCCCGCTTCGGGAGAAAAAATGCCGGGATCGGCCTGGGTATCAATAAGCAGGACCAGCCTGGAATGGGGCGGCGGTTCCCTCTCGCCCTCACGGACAAACAGATCCCCTGCATGACCGTACAGCTTCCAGTTTATTCGGCGTGGATCGTCCCCTGGAATATAGGGCCGGTGATCGATGAGGTTATCGGTGTGTAAAAAATGAGGTTCCCTTCGCTGTTCACTTCCTCCGGAATGCACCTGGAGGGGGGGCGCTTTTTCCGCCGGACAGGGTATGGAAAACAGCCTGGCTTCGTTTACCTGGGGCAGGGTAAAGGCGGTCGCGAAGAGGCCTAAAATATCAAGGATAAGTAATTTATCCCTGGCGCCATAATAGGCGCCCCGTTCGGGAAAAACACAGGAACTCCCCTTGCCGCCAACATAATCGGGATCGAAAAGATGGTAGAAAAACCTGCCGTCAAGGGTCTTAAGACGTATTTCATACCTAATAAGTATTCCCGGGAGGTGTAATAATTTTCCGTTGTCTCCCTTTTCGCAAAGCACTGTTCCCTGATTGCTCCCCGTGGCGTATTCCGGTGAAAATCGCACAGTAATAGAATATACCTTCTTTCGATGAATGATAGTGAGGATCATTACCAGTATGAAACAGTAAGCTATCACAGACAGAAGAACTGCTCCAAACAGAATTAGTGCTAATTCACCGCGCAGGTTTCCTGTGATAAGAGAGAGAGAGGCGATAATAATGAGCAGGACGCCCAGCGGCTTGGAAGAGAAAAATGGCCGGGAAAGAGACGTTCCCCGCCAAAGCCAGCTTTTAGAGGGTTTTGATCCTTTCAATCCGCGCAAAGCAAATCTCCCGTACGAGCTTTTCTCCCTGAGAGCGGGGGTCCCGCGTTTTTAACCGATGGACCAGAACAGACCCCGCAAGAGTGGTAATGTCCTCGTCGGTGACAAAATTCCTGCCCCGTACCAGGGCCACAGCCTTTGCCGCCTCAAGGAGGTGCAACGCCGCCCGGGGGGAAGCCCCTAGTGCAAAATTCCGGTGAGTGCGGGTATCCCTGACAATATCCGCAATGGCTTCTTTCAAACTTGGATGACAGAATACCCCTTCCGCCGATTTTTGGGCTTCCAGGAGCTCAGATACCTGCATAACCGGGGTGAGACGCTGCAATGCGTATTCTGCGGGATTTTCATCGAGTATTGAGATTTCGGCCTCCCGGCTCGGATAACCTAAGGAAAGGCGCATCATAAACCGGTCAAGCTGGGCCGCAGGAAGGGGAAAGGTCCCTTCACTTTCGATGGGATTTTGGGTAGCAATAACGAAAAAAGGCTCCGGAGGGGCGTGGGTGGTCATGCCAATGGTAACCTGCCGTTCCGCCATTACTTCCAAAAGGGCGGACTGAACCTTAGGGGTAGTACGGTTAATTTCATCGGCAAGCACGATATTTGCCAGAACCGGGCCGGGCATGAAACGGAAAGTACGGCTTTCCGGATCGAATACATCGACTCCCGTAATATCGTAAGGGAGGAGGTCCGGGGTAAACTGAATCCGCTTAAAAAGAATGGGATTACCGTCCGGGGCGGCGATGAGCCGTGCGAAGGTCTTTGCCACCGTGGTTTTTCCCAGGCCGGGGTTATCCTCAATAAGTACATGCCCCTTGGCCAAAATAGCCGCCGTCAAAAGCTCTAAAAATTCCCGCTTGCCCCGGATCACCTGCTCGGCGCCCTTTATCAACGCCTGGGCCGCCTCTTCGCCGTTCATGGGTTTAGCATACCCGTAGGAGGGGTGTTACGCAAGGGTAATAATTTTCTGATTTTGATGGTCCCTTATCTACGGCCGCGCTCATTATCCGGGTGCAGAAAGCAGTTTGTCAGGTGATCGTTTACAAGCCCCACCGCCTGCATATAAGCGTACATGATAGTTGGTCCTACAAAGGAAAAGCCCCGCTTTTTTAAGTCCTTGGAAATCGTTTCCGAAAGCGGTGTTGAGGCGGGAATCTCTTTCATCGTTTTAAAGTGATTGATCACCGGCTCCCCGTCCACCCAGTTCCAGAGCCATTTTGAAAACGAAAGGGGCCCTTCCGTCATTTTTAAGTACGCCCTGGCATTACCGATGGCGGATTCAATCTTGCGCCGGTTCCGGATTATCCCCGTGTCCTGCATAAGCCGTTTAATGTCCCGTTCCCCATACCGGGCTATCACTTCAGGGTTCATCCCTTCAAAGGCTTCCCGGTAGCCTTCCCGGCGTTTCAGAATGGTAATCCAGGAAAGCCCTGCCTGGGCGCCCTCAAGGACGAAGAATTCAAAGAGTTTCCTATCGTTTTTTAAGGGGCGGCCCCATTCTTTATCATGGTATTTAGTATAGGTGTCATCTGAAAGACACCAGGGACACCGGATCCGTTCTTGCATTTTAATTCTCTTGGACTTTAATTTGCCATCATATTAGGTTATGCTGGATGTATCAAGAGGCTTCGCCTCTTGTTCGGTTTAAACTGTGCGGCTTCCAGCCGCACTAAATAGAGGTTATCAAGAGGACGAAGGAAAGGCCGGGTTGTTATGAGCGGGAAAATCAGGGTAGGCATTCTGTTCGGCGGGAAATCGGCGGAACACGAGGTGTCTTTGCAATCGGCAAAGAACGTGTTGGAGGCGCTGGACCGGGAAAAATACGAGCCGATTCTGATCGGGATAGATAAATCCGGCAAGTGGCTCCTCAATGACCAGTCGAAATTCCTCCTTAACGCGGAGGACCCTAAACGGATTCGGCTTAATCCCCAGAGTGAGGCGGTTGTCCTGGCTCCCCAAAGCGGGGGGGCAATTGTTAAATTAACCGAAGGGCGGAGCGGTGGAGCGGTGGATGTGGTTTTTCCCTTACTCCACGGACCCTTTGGAGAAGACGGGACGGCCCAGGGGCTTTTGAAGCTGGCGGATATTCCCTTTGTGGGCGCCGGCGTACTCGGTTCCGCGGTGGGGATGGACAAGGACGTGATGAAGCGCCTGCTCCGGGACGGGGGCGTTCCTATCGGCAAATTTCTCGTGTTCCAGGTCCATGAATCGGCGCCGGCTTTCAAGACGGTCATCGAAAAACTGGGACTCCCCTTTTTTATCAAACCGGCCAACATGGGGTCCTCCGTAGGGATAAACAAGGTTCATAATGAAATGGAATACCATCCCGCGGTAAAAGAAGCCTTTGAGTATGACCGGAAGGTCATTCTGGAAGAATTTATCGATGGCCGGGAACTTGAGTGCGCGGTCCTGGGCAACGAGACGCTGGAGGCTTCCGTACCGGGGGAAGTGATCTCCGCCCATGAATTTTATTCATATAACGCGAAATACCTGGACGAAAACGGGGCTGCCCTGGAAATACCTGCCAAATTGCCCAATGAACTGGTGGAAGAAATTCAGGATTTGGCGATAAGGACTTTTCAGGCGCTGAACTGCGAAGGTCTTGCCCGGGTTGATTTCTTCCTCCGGGGCAATAGGGAACTTTTTGTGAACGAGATCAACACTATACCGGGATTCACCAGGATCTCAATGTACCCCAAGTTATGGGAAGCCTCAGGTATTGGTTATACCGAGCTTATCGGCAGGCTTCTCGACCTGGCAATTGCCAGGCACCGGCAGGAAAAGGGACTTAAAACCAGTTACGAGGCTTAATTTGTCTCTGGTCCCAGTCCCGGTTTATCCCACCGGGGGGGAATTTTTGCCGGTATACCCCGGGAATTTACCAAAGCCCAGGTAACCTTTGCCGCCGCAATGAGTTCATCCCCCCGTTTTATCTCCTGGACTATAATGCCGCTTGCCGCACCCTTTTTAATGGGCCAGGAACGGATAGTAAGCCGGTCATCGGTTACGGCGGATTTCTTGTAGTCTATTTCGATCCGGGCAATATAAACCCCAAAACCAGCCTCAATAAGGGCAGGATAATCAAAATCGACGGTTTTGAGAAATTCATACCGGGCATATTCAAGGTAATTGAGGTAATTGGCATTATTAACATGCCCATAACTGTCACATTCATAGGTACGAACGGCCAACGAACATTCGCTAATCATAACTTAATTATATAAAATAAGATTCTTTTATAGCAAGTAGAGCCGGAATTTTAATATATCTTGAAAAATCGATAAAGAAATAGTAAAATTTGATACGATAAGGGTGGGTAGTATGATGACAATTAACTTTTACGGTGTACGGGGTTCCCATCCTGCGGCGGACCGTAACATGACCAAATATGGCGGGAATACTTCCTGTGTTGAGGTGGTTAAGACAAATAAAAACGGTATCAAGGTACCGGTTATACTTGACGCCGGAAGCGGTTTGATAAAACTGGGATATACCCTGGCGGGGAAGCTCTTTTCCAACGAGTATTCTAAGACATTCCCTCTATTATTTACCCATCTGCACCCGGATCATACCGAAGGTTTTACGTTTTTCACGCCTATTTTTTTCCCCTTTGTTGAGTTGCATATTCTGGGAATGGAAACTACCCATAAAAGCGTGGGGTCAATTCTAAAGGAAAAAATGATCCCCGCTATTTATCCCATTGAGTACAAGGACTTGAAAGCCCGGCGGGTACACGGGATCCTGCGGGACGGCCAGTTTTTTTACATAACCCAGGAGGGGATGCCAACCGCGAATGACGCCGATCCTTTGTTTGAGATAAGCGTCATGCAGGCCTTTGCTCCTTCTCATCCCCAGCAGGGCGCCATGTATTACCGGATTACGGATCCGGAAGACAATAGCAGTCTTGTCTGTGTTTGGGATATCGAAAGCCATATTGGAGGGGATGTGCGGCTTATCAAATTTGCCGAAGGGGCGGATATGATGATCCACGATACCCAGTATACGGAAGAGGAGTACGAAAGTACCGCGGTTCCGGTACAGGGATTTGGTCATTCCACCTATGCTATGGCTATCGAGAACGCCCAAAAAGCAGGGGTTAAGTACCTTTTTTCGTTCCATTATAACCCCCGGCATTCAGACGCGCTCCTGGATACGGTTAAAGAAAAATACTCCAAAGTAAAGTCTCCGGAGTTTTTTATGTCCAGGGAAGGACTTTCTATAGCTTTGGAAAAAGGAAAAATTGTACAGCGCGAAAGTATCCTTGCCGGTTTTGCTAAATAAGAATTCTAATGTTTACATAAACTCGCCGATCCTGCGGAATTTACGGTACCGGCGTTCCAGCAGATCCGTGACGGCGGTTTGAGAAAGCCGCGTCACCGCTTCCGTTAAATAGTTCCGCAGGGATTTTGCCATTAAGGGAATATCCTTGCCGCCGCCGCCTTCGGGCTCTTCGATTATTTTTTCGCAGATTCCAAACGAGAGCAGATCTTCCGCGCTAATCTTCATGAGTTCCGCCGCTTCCTTTTCCCTGGCGGCATCTTTCCACAAAATTGACGCAAAACCCCGGGGGGAAATAACCGAGTAAAGGGCATTTTCCAGCATCGCAAGTTCGTCACAAACCCCCAGCGCCAGGGCGCCGCCGCTTCCCCCTTCTCCCAGGACAATTGAAATAACCGGGGTTTTCAGGGTCATGAATTCCATGATGTTCCTTGCAATGGCTTCCCCCTGGCCCCGTTCTTCGGCGCCTACTCCGCAAAATGCCCCGGGGGTGTCGATAAAGCAGAGCACCGGACGGTGGAATTTCTCCGCCTGCCGCGCCAGGCGCATGGCCTTCCGGTATCCTTCAGGATGGGGCATGGAAAAGTTCGTCTTTTTAAATTCTTCAATATTACGGCCCCGTACCTGGCTTATCAGGGTAACCGGGATGTCACCCAGCAGGGCTATTCCCCCCAGGACCGCCGGATCATCCCCAAAAAAACGGTCTCCGTGGAGTTCGGTAAATTCGTCGAAGATCAGGGGGATAAAATCGTTGATAGTAGGACGACCCATGGTGTGGAGCAGTTCGAGCCGTTGGATAACCGTAAGTTTCATTCATAGGCCTCCGACGGAAGCTCTGTATTGAGGGGAGGATAACCAAAAGAAACACGGTAACCGTGCAGTTTGATTAACCGGGAAAGAACCGCCCTGAGTTCGTCCCGGCGGACCACCATGTCGGCAAAACCATGTTCCTGCAGGAATTCGGCGGTTTGGAAGTGGCCCGGCAAAGACTGGCCTATGGTATCGGCAATGACCCGCTTTCCCGCAAAACCAATCAGCGCCCCCGGTTCGGCGATGATGATATCCCCCAGAGAAGCAAAGGACGCGGTAACCCCCCCGGTGGTAGGATCTCCCAGCATGGTAATGTAGAGCTGCCCTGCCTGGTTATGCCGGGCCACTGCTCCGCTGGTTTTTGCCATCTGCATCAGGGAGAAGATCCCCTCCTGCATACGGGCGCCCCCGGAAGCGGTAAAGAGGATCACCGGTAATTTATTTTCCGTTCCATATTCAAAAGCCCGGGTGATTTTTTCTCCTACCACACTGCCCATACTGGCCATCATAAAATAGCTGTCCATAATACCAATCACCAGGGGATAGGTCATAATAGTACAGGTTCCGGTAACCACCGCTTCTCTGGTACCCCGTTCTTGTTGGAGGCGGGTTATTTTTTCTTCATAACCGGGGAAGCCAATGGGGTTTTTGGAGTTCATGGATGCGTCAAATTCTCTGAAACTTCCCTCGTCGGCGGTAAAGGCAAGCCGTTCCTGCCAGGTAAGGCGGGCGTGATAACCACAGGTGCCGCATACGTGCAGGTTTTTCAGGAAACTGTCAATTGGAGTAATGGTTTGACAATTTGGGCAGCTGTAATTTTCCGGCATACAAATAGGTTAACCTGTTTTTTCAGAGGTGTCCAATATTCAAAACATCAAGGACATCAAAACCGTTCAGGACATATCCCTTTTCCTGGAGAAGAAGGACAACCTTTTCCACCGTATCAGGAATCCACTCCCGGTTAAAATTCCCATTGGGCTTTTTTCTCAATCTAGCCGCTATTTTAAAGTGAGAATCCCGGCCGTCGTGGAGCATAATAATGCCTCCCCCCTGTTTCTCGATGTTTCTGATAATATTCCTGATAACCCGTTGTTCATGCCTGGCGGACAGAACCGCGTCACGGGGTCTTGCGGTACCAGGGACGAGAACATACCCCTGTTCCCGCCAAATTTTTTCATGCTGTTTTTTGTAGAATCCCCCCTGGGGCCGGTACATCTTTGGATTCAAGGGTTCTTCCAATACCTCAGACAGCGCCGTTTCGCATTTTTTCAAATTAACCGTGAAATTTTCAGGGTTAAGATTGACCGCCCACAGGTCTGCGTAACCGTGGTTGATAATGTAATGCCCTTCGTCCTTGATACGCCTTACCAATTCCGGGCTAAATTCAACATTTTCTCCCAGCAGGGCAAACATGCCGTGAATTTCGTATTTCCCCAGGACATCCAGAAGCCTTCCCGTGGTGTCTCCCACCGGGTTGGGGCCGTCGTCAAAGGTAAAAATGACGATCTTTTCCGGCAGATCGATCTGTTTTTTGGTACGATCCAGGCTTTGGCATCCTGAAAAGAGACATAAGGCCCAGAAAATAACAACGATGATTAATAATTTTGCGTTTTTCATGACTTATTACTCTAATTCCTGAATTAATCGGTCTATTTCGGCAACGAACCGCTCTTTTACCAGGATCAACTCCTGTAAAAGCGCCTCATGGGTATGGGATTTAGCTATTTCGACCGGGTGCTCCAAAAAAAGCTGATAGGGCAGTATCCCCAGGGTGTCGGATATGCACTGAACCACTTCGGGGGAAGGGAAGTTTTTCCCGTTTTCCACGGCGTTAAGGTAGTTGGGAGAAATGTCTATGAGTTCCGAAAATTTTAGCTGGCTTATTCCCCTTTTCCCCCGGAAAGATCGAAGATTTTTGATAAACACGTCCTGGAAATGAGTCATAAAACCAGGATAAGACATTTATTTTCCTTATAAAGACACTTTATTACAGTTATTTTAACTCTTTTACAGTTGACTTTATTTATTAGATGGAGCATAATTAAGGCTAATACCGTTGTAATACGTGTTTTACAGCGATTTATCAAATTGGAGGTACGTTATGAAAAGGTTGTTTTTGGTAGGTCTCAGTCTATTTTTTGTCAGTATCCTTTCAGCTCAAGAGGCGTTAACGCTTACAGATGCAATTTTTGAAGCGGCAGGCGAAATTCAGGGAAGGGTTCGAAGAAATAGTATAGTGGCAATATTGGACATAAGTTCGCGGTCCGGGCGTATGAGCGAGCATATTTTTGAAGAACTGATGGCGGAAATAGTCAACGGAAGCTACGCGACTGTTGTTGAGCGCGATCAAATTGATTTGATACTAGATGAGTTAGAGTATCAAAACGATGCGGGGGTAAGTGATAGATCCGCCGCCAGAGCCGGAAGAATGTTGGGTGCTCAGTACATTGTTACAGGAACTTTTGATCAGGAGAATGAAGATTTTCGTTTGAGAATCAAGGTAATTGAAGTGGAGTCCACCGCAGTCAGACTGATGTTCAATACTAGAGTTATCAGTGATTCATCGGTCGTTAGTTTAATGGGCCGAAGAGGTTCTTCCAGTTCTCTTACTAATGATCAACAAAGAATTCTTGAAATAGCGGAAGCTGAAATACTTTCCTATTTTAGACGCTATAAGCCTAAAGCAGATATAGATGGCAATAAAGTTCACGGTGAGGCTAAGTATGGCAAGGATAATGTTAAGATTGATGTTACTTTTAGCCGTGGTGATTATAGAATTGATATTGTCAGTACTGCTAATGCGAGAGAGATAAATAAGTGGAAGGCAACACTTAAGTCACGTATTGACAAGAAACTGGGGAAATAGAGCCCTTCTAATCGTATTAAGATCGTTCATGTACCCGCAGCGCCTGCTGCGGGGAAAGTCACCGCGTTCGTCCTTTGGTGATTTTAAAATTTGTTTAACATAAACGATATTCGTATGAATGTCGAAAGTGACGGTGGGAAAAACCACAAAGGAAATATCATGAAAAAAAGGAGAATTTTAACCGTAGTATTTCTGGGATTGTTGCTGATGGCAGGATCGGTTCTGGCAAGTTGCGACAACATAGCATCATTATTAGGCGGCGGCAGTGACAGTAGTGGCGAAAAAAGCAACTGTCCAGATGGTGGGGACTGTTATGTGTCTCCTAGTGGTAACTACCAATGGTGTGGTAAGTCCAGTTGCGGAGATGAGGACTATCGGTGTAATTGCTAATTGCCGGTAACCCGAGGCAGTTTCAATCTTCAGGCATTGAAACTGCCGCTTTACAAGCTTATAGGGGAACTATGAAAAACAGAATTGTAATATGAAGAGATTATTAATTATTGGGATATTTTTTATTGTTGCTTCTTTACCAGCTTTTGCAGAAGGTTTTTATATTGATATTGGCACGGGCCTTGGTATAGGTTGGACTGAGATAGACGGTTATAATATGACTGACGGATTTAACTCTGCCGAGATTGATGAATTTGCGACTGATCTTGGATTAAAAATTGGTGGTGGGCCTTTTGGCAGTGTACCGCTTTATGGTGTATTGGAATTCGCTGCAATGGGGCATAGATATGATAGCAGCTCAAACTACTGGCAGTTTAATTCATACCTAATTGGTCCCGGTATTATTTTTTATCCTGTGCCACTTATTCAGCTTGCGTTGTCTGGAGGACTTTCTTGGGTTTCAAATCAAGCGGATGCTTCTAACGCATCAATGTTAATGTACGATAGTAAAGGCGGGTTTGCCTGGAATGTTTCAGCAGCGTTTGATTTGGGAGAGCGTAACCATGGATGCTTAATTGGTTTAAGGTATTTTGCCGCCTATAATATTCTAGAAGCATCCAATGGAAAAAACATAGTAGATGAAAAATCATCGGCGATTAGTATTATTGTTAAATACGCTTATAGACATAAAGTAAATAAAAAAAGGTAGGCCAGAGTTGTGATTGCTAATTGCCGGTAATCCAAGGCAGTTTCAATCTTCCGGCATTGAAACCGCCGCTTTACAAGCTTATAGGGGAACGATGAAAAATAGAATTATAAGCGGTTCAGTTACGATTGTTCTGGGGCTTCTTATTGCTCTTGGCCCGCAGTTCATATTTAGAGTCTGTAAATTTATGGAAGATAATTATCCAAGATGTCATTGGTCGGCGCAGGCGGAGATTGGTATGGGAATGATAATCGCCGCATTGGGCGTCTGCCTGATGGTTTTTGATGAACAAAAAACACGGTTAGGACTGAATATTGGAATATTCCTGGCAAGTATTGTTGTCCTGTTCATTCCCCATGCGCTTATTGGCGGCTGTAACATGATGTCTATGACCTGCCGCAGAGTCGCTTTTCCGGCGCTGAGCGTTATCAGCATACTGATATTGGTTGGCGCTGTGGCCAATATGTTTTATCTTGAGGGTAAAACGCGAAAGGCCGATAAGCAGGAGATGGCGGCTCAAAGGTCATCGTGATACGCGTTTTTTCGTGGCTCCATGGGATTTTGTATAAACTCTGCATAAACTCTTGACAAAAGAGAAGCCAAGGTGTATATTTTGAGTTAAAAATACACCTTGGAGGTATGGTTGGTTATGAGAACAAATATAGATTTGGACGAAAATTTAGTAAAAAAAGCTATGGAAATTACTGGAATGAGCACCAAAAAAGCGGTCATAAATATGATTTTAACTGATTATATTAGGCGAAATAATCAAAAAAACATATTAAAATATCGTGGAAAGAAAATATGGGAAGGTGACATTGAAGAAATGAGGAAAAATTGAAATGGACATTATAATTGATTCATCTGTTTGGATAGATTTTTTCAATTATTATGACTCAAAAGAAGCTGATGTTTTGCAGGAACTGGTTGAAAATAATTTCAGTAATAATATTTTCATTTGCCCTGCAATTTATATGGAGATTTTACGAGGGCTAAAAGATGATAATGCATTCTACGATATAAAAGAAACGCTCTTAAATTTTTCAATTTTAGATAATGATATAATGACTATAACAGACCGTGCCATAAATATTTACAGGAATTTACGTAAAAAAGGAATCACCATACGAAAACAAAATGACTGTTTAATAGCATCTTATGCTATTTATAATGGTATTCCAATATTTCATAAAGATAAGGACTTTGAAAAGATAGCAAGCGATACAAAATTAAAGATATATGAGCCCTAAAGTCCTGGGAATGAGCCAGGCCGCTTTAGCGGCGCAACCATAAAAATCCTGTTTTTTGCTTCTCCATTTTGTGTAATTACAACGGGAAACCTTGAATCCTCAACATAATCCACTTTGCTACGCCCTTTTCCTGAACCTGAGCAGGGAATACGCGTTTGCCCCCAGATCATGGTGGGCGGTCTTGAGTTCAAACCCTGCCTTTTCCACCGCCCCGGAGAGCTCTCCGAAACGGTACATTTTGCTGTTGCCATTTGCCATACAGGTAAAATAGAGGGAGGTGGCCTCCAGGGAATAAGCGGATGCCTCAAAACGCTGCATGTCCCAGAGGGGTTCAAGGACGTAGATATCCGCTTTTCCGTCAACGGCGCCGTGTATTTTAGAGAGAATCCCTGTTACTTCCTCCAGGGAAAAGCAATCCAGGAACTGGCTCATCCAGACTGCCTCGGCGCCGGAAGGGAGCGCGGTATTACGGTCAAGTATGTCATACGGGTAGACGCTGATTCTGTCCGCAAAACCCGCGGCGGCGGCGTTTTTTTCCGCCATGGCGGTCTGGCCGGGAAGGTCCACAATGGTGACCTTTACATCGGGATCGTATGTGCAGCAGCTTATGGCCCATTTTGCGGTATTGCCGCCAATATCGAAAAGCCGTTTCGGTTTTTTGCCGTTGCCGCCGCTTCCGCTGAATACAATGGGAAGGGCATCCGGAAAAGCGACATCGGAGTAAAAGTGATCAAACTCAAACCAGCTTTTCCGGGCCTGATCGGGCAGGGAAGAAAGGGCTTCGTAGATCGTACGCCATTTTTCCCCAAATACCCGAAGTCCCTTTGGTTTCCCGGTACGTATGGATTCGGTAAGGTCAAAAGCCCCCTCATAGCAAACGTCATTGGTAAAGTTGAAATTCACCCGGGTCATCTCGTCTTCCAGGAGGAACCAGCCTGTTTTGCCTAAAATAAGCCGTTCAGGCCCGGCGTCCTCTTCCTGTTTCAGTTTCAGGATATTCATACCTAAGGCAATTTCAACGAGCACTCCCGCGCCGTATACCGAAATGCCGCATTGACCGGCGATTTCTTCCCGGCTAAGGCCCGCGTCCCCCGCGGCGGAAACCTTCGCCAACACTCCCAGTTCCAGCATTGCCCGCACCGCCTGAAAGGTTAGGGGGGCAAAGGCAATTTTTTGGGCTTCAAACTTGGCGTTTACAGCGCGGATTTTGTCTTCATAATACGAAGTGGGGATCATGTGATTGCTCTCTTAAATATAAGGGATGTGTTAATTCCGCCAAAGGCAAAATTATTGGACATGACAAAATCGGTCGTAATAGCGCGCCCTTCCCCGGTAATGTAATCCAGGGGCGCTACGAGAGGATCCAGATCCCGTAGATTGATGTTAGGGTGAAACCAGCCTTCGTTCATCATGTTAATGGTAACCCAGGCTTCAATAACCCCGCAGGCGCCCAGGGTATGTCCGGTGTAGTTTTTCAGAGTACTCACCGGGGCCGGACGCTGGAAAACATCGTAGGTGGCCCAGCTTTCGGATATGTCCCCGGCGGTTGTCCCTGTGCCATGGGTGTTAATATAACCGATTTGATCCGGCGTTATCCCCGCGTCTTTCAGGGCCAGCTGAATCGAAATACTCTGGGTAGTCCGGTTCGGCTGGGTTATATGATTGCCGTCGGTATTGGTACCGAATCCGATTAATTCGGCGTATATTTTTGCCCCCCGTTTTACCGCATGTTCGTATTCTTCCAGAATGAGGGAGCCGGCTCCTTCTCCGATTACAAGACCGTCCCGGCTTTTGTCATACGCTACGGGAGTCAGCTCGGGGTGATCATTTTTCGTGCTGGCGGTAAACATGGTGTCGAAAATGGCGGAATCCACCGGGCTCAGTTCCTCCGCTCCGCCCGCAACCATGATGTCCTGGATGCCGTTCTGGATGGTTTCGTAGGCATAGCCGATAGAAATACTGCTGGAAGTACAGGCGGTGTTGGTGGTAATAATTCTGCCGGTTAGCCCATAGAAAACTTCAATGTTTGCCGCGCAGGTTTGGGGCATGGCCTTAATGTATGTGGTAGCGTTCATTTTGGTCATGTCATTTAAAATGAGCATACTGTAGATGTCCATCATCGGGTCCGGGCTCGCCATGGAGGAACCGTAGGCGATACCGCAACGGCCCTCTTTTATTTCAGGCGAATCGGTAAGGCCCGCTAATTTAAAGGCGTTTTCCGTGGCCACAAGAGACAGGAGGGCAATACGGCCCATGCCGCGGATTTTTTTCCGGGGAAAGTCGGGGGGAACAAAATCCGTTATGGGAGCGGCAAGCTGGGTATTCATCCCCTTGTATTTAGCCCAGTCTTCCATGCGGCGGGTAAAATTCTTTCCGGCTTTAAGATTTGCTAAAATTACCGGCCATTCGCTTCCCAGGGTACTGACAATACCGCCGCCGGTTATCACCACTCGTTTTTTTTCAGAACTCATCAGCAAAACTCCTTCCCAAACTTAAATCAGCCCGCCGTCAATGGCGATTACCTGACGGGTAATATATGCGGCTTCCTCGGAGAGGAGGAATACCGCCAGGGCGGCCACTTCCGCGGGTTTTCCAACCCTGCCCATGGGTACCTGCCGGAGTATCAGGTCCAGCGGCGCACCCTGGATCATCTCGGTATCAATGACCCCCGGAGCGATACAGTTTACCGTAATAGACCGGCTTGCCAGTTCCACCGCCAGGGCTTTGGTAGCGCCGATAATCCCCGCCTTGGAAGCGCTGTAATTGACCTGTCCCCGGTTACCGGTGATACCCGATACGGACGCCATGGTTATGATCCGCCCCCGCTTTTTACGCGCCAGGGGCATGACTAAAGGTTGTAATACGTTATAGAAACTATCAAGGTTGGTATGCACCACCGAATCCCATTGCTCACCCTTCATTGCCGGAAAGACGGCATCCGCGTTGATCCCGGCGTTGCTTACGATGCCCCAGGGAGCGCCGTTGGCCTCAACCCACTTTTCAAGCTTTTCCCGGCACTCCTCCCGGTTATTAACATCAAACTTGAGAAGTTCAATTTTCCCGCCCTGACTCCGGATCTCCTCCGCCAGGGATTTGGCCGCTTCCTCGTTCCGGTTATAATGGGCGCATACTTCATACCCCGCCCCGGCAGCCGCCAGGGCTATGGCCCGGCCTATGCCGCGGCTCGCTCCGGTGATGATGACTTTCTTTTCAGCCTGCATAATTTTCCTTTAAAAACTGAGAGAGGTCTTTCACATCGTAAACCGTAAGTTTTGCCCTGGCTATTCCGGGCGATTCAGGATACTTTGCCGAACTTACCTCGCAATTAAAGGTATAGACCGTATCAACCCGTACATCCTCAGCAATGGTGACAGACACCGTTTCGCCATCGTTAATAAGCGGCCGCCCTATCTCCAGGGCGGATACACTGAGGATAAAGCCCAGCTTGACCGGCTCTCCCTTCCTGCGGTGCTCCAGGCCGGTGATGGAAGCCACGCATTGGGCCATAAACTCAAAGCTGATCCAGGAAGGCACGCCCTTAATCCGGGGATCATAAAAAAGGCAGTCCTTAGTCACATCGTACTCCGCCTTTAGGGTACGGGCGTCCAAATTATAATCAACAATACGGCTCAGGAGGAACATTTTGCCCCTGTGGGGGAGCAGGTTAAGGAGTTCTTCCCTTTCAATTATACCGGCAGGACATGCATCAATCATACAAGTTATTTCTCTATGCTTATTATTATCTTAGCGGAAGATGATTTCCCCTGTCTACGATATGATTAGATTTTATTATGAGTATTGCGCTGATCTTTTCCGCTTACCAGCATAGCGCATACAAAGGCCGTGGTCAGTCCCGTAAAGACCGTAAGCCCGAAGAGGTGAACCGGGACAAAGGTGCTCAGGGCCAGGGCGCCGAAGGAGAGGGCTGTGGTGGCAAAGGAGAGGAAAATCGCCAGATTAGTGAGAAAAGGTTCCCCGGCTTCCCTGCCGTCCTGGTTCACCTTTTCGCTTTCGGTGATGTAGAACATATAGTCCAGCCCCAGGCCGAATACCAGGATAAGTCCTACCACAGAGAAGAAACCCAGGGGAATATTCAGGGAAGCCAAAACCGTTACGGTCACCAGGGCTAAAAGGAAGGGTACCAGGCATATTCTGAAGGTTTTATCCCAGGGATAGACAAGCTTTACCGTTATAGCAATGACCATATATGCTCCAAGGAAGAGGAGCAGCATAATCCGGGTAAGGGTATTAAGCTCCCTCCCTATGTCCTGAACTTTGTTTACAAAGTATACGTTGTCCAGTTCTTCCGCCATGGCCCGAAACGGGGCGTCTTCCTTTACATGCAGGGGCAGGACGCAGGAATACGTACCCCCCTCTTTTTCGCCTATCCAGAGATTCGCGGTGATCCCCTGCAAATAGGGGGGCAGGCTTTCACCGGGAAAGGCGTATGTTTCTTCGGCGGCCTCAAAATTCTCTCTGAAAACGGCGGCTTCTTCCGGTGGAAAGCCGAGGTATGCGTACTGGGATTCCGCCAGGGGGAGCAGGTTTCTTGCCGCCCTGTAGTTCCGTTTTTGGGCCGCCACGGAAGGTACAAACTGGGATACGGCCAGGTAGGAACCGGCGTTTCCGGCGGCAATTTCGGTATCCAGCCGCATCCTGAGGCGTTCCTCATTTTCCAGAGTTTCCTGGGAATCGGCCCCGGAAACAATGAAATACCAACCCACCGAACCGTGGTTTAAGGCCTGGGAACTCATCCGTTCCGATTCCATGAGGGTCTTCGACATGGTGTAGAGACCGCCGATATTGTTTTCCACCCGGACCTTGTCCCGGTTAATAACCAGGATCGTCAACGCCCCAAGGAAGATGCAGCCCAGAACCGCGATTTTCAGGGGCCTTTCAAAAAGCACGGGCGCCGAACCAGGTTCCGGCAGCGGCGCAATTAGCGGCGTCTTCCGGTACCATGGGGAAAATTGTATGACCCGGCGGTTTGCCGGGGGAATGTTCCAAAGGGGGTAGATGCAGCCTACCGAGAGGAAGGCGCTCAAAAGACCGGTCAAGGAAAAAACCGCGAATTGCTTCAGGATGATGAAGGGGGCGAAAAGCAGGGCCAAAAAGCAAATTTCGGTTGAGACGAAACTTAAAAAGACGCCTTTGATAATGGAAGCGCGTATTTCCGCCCCGGTTTTAAGGTTCCGGTCCCCCTTCCAGCGGATAAAGTAATGGACTGAATAATCCACGCAGGTCCCTATCAGGGTGGTGCCAAACACCAGGGTGAGCACGTGTACTTCCCGGAAGAAAAGGAACGACGCGGCCAGGGCCAGGCCTATGGAAAGAAAGGTGGCGCTTACCGAGACCAGGACCGGCAGGGGGGAGCGGAAGATGTACAGGAAAAGAAAAATTATGATGATCAAAGTAATGGTGGAGATGCGGGAGATTTCCCGCTGGGCATTGGAGGAACTCTCATAACTGTGGAAAGGCGCCCCGGAGTACACGAACTGTAACGCCGGAATTTCCTTGCCGATGGTTTCCCCGGCGTGGTAGATCCGCTCAACGGCGCTGGTCTTATTCGTAATTGCCGCCCCCGCTTTCGTCAGGGTTGCCCGGAGCAGCACATACCAGCGCCCTTCGTACTGAACTGCCAGTACATCGTCCCTCAGGGACATGGCGCCCCCGGATTGCAGGGCCCTGTTCAGGAAACTCCTCATCCCGCGATCCGTGAGGAAAAAGGGGTCCTCTTCAAGATAATCCAGGGAGCTGAAACTAAAGGCGCTGAAAATTGCGGCCAGGGCGTCCTGGGCTATGGTTTCGGCGCCGCCGTTTTCCAGGCTGTCCCGGGTTGCTTCGTCCAGCAGGGTGTAGCGGTACCGGAAAAGGTATTCCGTAAGCTGGGCTATGACTGTTTCATCCACAAAGAGGGAGAGATCCTCGAAAAGAAACTTTTCTCCGGCCGGCTCTCCTGCTAAAAGGCTTTGGTATAAAAGTTCCGCCCCCTGTTTGGCCTGGGCGAAATCCGGGTGCCCTGCAAGGATAGTTGTCTGCCGGGAATTCCGGTCCCCCAGGGCCTTGTCCGCAACGGCAACGGCTTTTAAAGACCGGGAAGCGGGGAGTATGTCAAAGAGATTGGTATTGATCCGGACATTCCCCAGGAAGATAAGGGAGAGCCCCAGGGCGGCAAAGATGCCCCCGTGGAAGAAGAGCCAGATCCACGGCGAAAGAAGCCGGGAACGTCCTTTACCGGACAGAAAAGAGGGTCTGATCATCGGCGCTAATGGCTCCAGGGTAGTAGTGGTTGGACAGGGAATAGCGGATAATATCGCCATTTTGTTCGTAGAGGGTGATGGACTGTATAACCGCCGATTTGCCGTTTGCTGAGTATTCCCCGCCCATCACAATCCGCTCCGCAAAGGAACGGATCGTTTTTTCCCCGGGGATGAGCCCCACGGTCCAGGAGTTTCCCGATTCGGAGAAATAATTTTCAAAATTATTCAGGAGAAGCCGGGAATTACCGGTAAAAATAGCGCTGATAGTTTCCGCCAGGCGGAGAAAAGTTTCGTTTCCCTTGGCGTCCATTTTGCTCTTCCCCCCGCTTGGGGTGGATTGGACGAGATAATCTTTACCTACCGCCATGGTGGATGGAAAGGGAGACAAGGTATCCCAGATCATACCCAGATCCGGGGCAATGGTAAAATTCCCCTGGGAAACCAGGGTGCGTTTAAGGCGGTTTATGGTTTTGGTCTGTTCAAATTGGCCTTTAATCACCGGGTTTTTTGCCAGGTCTCCGCAGAGGGCGATGAACCGCTGCCGGTTTGTCTCTTCCAGGGGATGGCTGAATATTTCATCCCTATTTGCGCCGCTTGCCGCGCCTCCCGTCTGCGCGTACAGGGAAGCGCTCATAATCAGCAGAAAAACTGCCGGATACAGCCATGACCGCACATAGAACCCCAACCGGGATCCGGATGATCGCCGAACTCCCGGTTCGCGGCTCCCCCCTTGAACGCTGAATTTAAATAACACGATTATTGCGCTCCGTCTCTTAGTTTGAATATAGCCTCAACCCGGTCTATAAAAACCTGGGGACATGCAAAGCAGGATTCCCCCGTATCCATTTTCATCGCCATCTGAGTACTGCCGCCTTTGGTACGAATTTCACCGGTTTTCGCATTACGGAGTTCGTATTTTATTTTAAGACAGTTTTCATATTCTTCCAGAATTGCCTTCGCCCGTACCATTTCACCGAACTTGAAGGGACCTATGTATTTCAAGCTGATGTTCGTTACCGGGTAGACGTAGCCCGTCTCTATCATCTGTAAATAGCCGTAACCTATGGAATCAAGCAGGGCGCACCGGGCTTTTTCAAAATACTTGACATAATTGCCATGCCAGACTACCTGCATGGGGTCTACATCGTAAAATTCCACGGCAAATTCTATTTCGGCGCTTATCGGCTCACGGTCCATCATACCTCCCGGGGCTTTTTCGGCGGCGCCGTTTCAACCCAAAAATCATGAAAGCTATCATTCCAAAAATCGTAAAAGTTATACCATTGGTACGGATGCTGCTTGCAGTAATATTCCAATTTTTCGGAAAAGTTACGGGCCATTTCTTTGATCCGCTCTTCCCGTTCTTTGCGGGAACAGTCAAAAGTGACGGAACTTTTGTGGATGTACATATTGTATTGGGATGAAAGGGAAACGTCTTTTTTGCGCAGGGCAAAGATAAAATAAGTGGGGGCGTCAAGCAGCGCCGCAAGGAGAAAAGAGCCGTATGAGAACGGCGCGTCTTTACCCAAAAATGGAAGCCTTAAATACTTGTTCCGGGTATTCGCCGAAGTCCGGTCGCCGGCAATTGCCACAAGTTCCCCCGCATCAATCCTGTCCTGGAGCAGTATTATTGTTTCAGGGCCGATTTCTTTGGAGCTGACGATCTGGGTCATAACCCGGGGATTGAGTTCCCTGAGCATCTGGTTAAATTTGCCTGTTATGGCAAAATCCACAATTACGGTAACCGGCAGATCCCGGGAAACCCCGGTCCGGTTATATCCCGCAAGTCCCCGGATAAATTCCATGTTACCTAGATGGGAGGAGATGAGAAGCGCCCCCTGCCCTTTTTCCAGGTTCTCTATCAGGTTCTGAATGTCGTCTTCCTGAAAGTGAATTCTCTTGAAAAGCGCCTTTCCGCACCAGGCTTCCGCTTTTTCTACCAGGGTCAGGGAGAAGGCGGTAATATGGGGCAGGGTATAGAATTTTTCCCCTCCTTTCGCAGCCGAAATTCTTTTTAAATACTCCCGGGATTCCGTCCGGGCATGTTTTGAAAACACAAAATAAAGAAAGCTCACAATGTAAGCGACGAACCGCGCCACAATTATCGGAAAAATTCGTATAGTAAAGCCCATCAGCTTAAAATGCCAATACCCCGCGTCCTGTTCTTTAATTTCACTCCAGTGGGAAGCCCTTACGCCCGCCATATTTTACGCAGTCCTCTTATCCGCCTATTTTTTATCACGTTTATTCCTAAAAACAAATATAATAAAAATCGGCAGGCGGATAAACATCCCGATACAGAGCCTGGTGAATACGATACTGATCCTGACATTGCTCCAAAGGGGGTGAAAATGGGAAAGGCCGTCTTCGGGATAGGTTACCTGTACCGGGCAAAACCGTATGGGTACGCGTTTCCAGTACAAACGGACCAGGATTTCAACATCAAACCCCATACGGTTATCGATAAACGTTCGCTGGATGATACGCCAGGTTGGTTCCACCGGATATACCCGGAATCCGCAGAGGACATCCGTAATGTTTGATGAGAGAGTTACGATTTTTGCCCAGGTATTTGCCACTTTCCGCCCGTTTTTCCGGGATTTGGGGACCGAGCTGTCATATTCGGGCCTGCCGGAGATGAACGCTTCCGGATGAGCGGCGGATTCTTCAAGAAAAAACCCCGCCCGTCCGGTATCATGCTGACCATCGGCATCGACCTGTAAGATATGGGTAAGTCCCAATTCGTGGGCCTTTTTGATCCCCGCCTTTACCGCTCCCCCCTTGCCGATGTTTTTTTTCAGGGTTACCAGGACTACCAGGGGGTGTTCTGCGGCGATTTTTGCCAGGTATGCCTTGGTTTCCTCATTGCTGCCGTCATCCACCAGGATGATGGGCAGTCCGTGGGCAGCAAGTTTTTCCGTTACCGATACCGCCGGTTTACCATGATTGAAGACCGGGACAATGAACCCCTGTTTTACCTGATCCATTATTTATCTCCCAGGCTGAAAGCGCCTGTCGCGTAAATAGTATTCTTGTCAGGGCTTGTCGAACTAAAGGCGATCTCCTTTTTCTGTTTCCGGTAGCCAAGTTCCAGATGAATCGGAGTATTGGGGGGAACCACATTGGAAAATTTAATCCGTTTGAGCCGGGAAACATTGATGCCCACCCCAAAGTAGCGATCCGCCAGGCGGACCACAATTTCAAACTGGGCCACCGCCGGAAGCAGCTTGAACTCAGGAAAATGCCCGCTGTAGTAACCGCTTTCGGAGACAATGGAGAATTCCAGGAGTACCCGTTCGGCGCCTTGTTCCAACACCCTTTCCCGGGGAATTTCCCGCATCCCTGAGACCGTGTCCATGAAACCCCGGGAATTGGCAGCCGGAACAGTATCGGCGGCATTGGTGGTAAAAAGCGCCTGAATTTCGAGTTTCTTCTTTTTGCCCTGGGCATCCAGGGGCAGGGCATCCGGATAACGCCATTTCTTGGGCAGCACGGTATTCTCAAAGAATTGCAGCAGATATTCGCTGAAATACCGGTTTATGCCGGCCTTTTCCTGATTTTCAAACCCGCTTTTTCCCGCGCCGTTCAGTACCAGCGCGGCGGCCAGGTACTGGCGCCTGTCTTCCATGGCCACCACACATACATCGGAAACCAGACCGGACTGGAGCAAACGGCTTTCCACTTCCGGGAGGGAAATGCGTTTTTCCTCGATTTTGACGATAGAATCCGCCCGGCCCTTTAGCAAAAAACGGCCGTCCGCTAATATATCCGCCATATCCCCGGTAATGAACCCCGCCGGGTCTTTGATATAGGGGGAGCGGACAACCAGACACCCTTCTTCATTCTTGCTAATCTGGGCATTGTCAAAGGGGGTCCACTCCATCCCGTCTTTAGACTGCCGATAGGCGATCCCGCTGGTTTCGGTGCTGCCGTACACTTCCAGAGGCCAAAAACCAAAGATCCTCTCGGTTTTCCGGGCTGTTTCCGGGGGAAGGACGCCGCCGGAACTGAAAATCCACGGTTCATTGAGGGGGAGTTTCTCATACAGGGCCGCGGCGTTGGCAGCCGGCTCACCGGAAACGGCGGGACCAGCCTTTGCTTCGCCGAATTGTTCCACCGCCCGCTTCAAAAAGGCAGGAACGGTGATAATCATGTAGGAATCACCGGTGAAATTTAAAAACTCCTCAGGAAATTCAACACGGCGTCTGCAAAAGGGAACCGCCGCGGTAAAGGGAAGGAGGATGGAAAAGAGGAGGCCGTAAATGTGGTGCTGGCTCACCGTGGAGCAGAGCCTCCGTTTGAGGAATTCGTCCCCCCACTTGGAAAGGATAAACCGGTTATCGTTTTCGAATTCCGTAAGGCGCTGTTGAACCGCCTTGGGCTTGCCGGTAGTACCCGAGGTATACATCATGATTACCGTTTCATCGGCATTTATGGATGGAACCGCCCCGGAAGCCAGAGCGGCCTTTTCCTTGGGGTCTAAAGGCGCCCCCAGAATATCCCGGATATTGAAGCTGTCCCCAGCTTCCTGGTCGGTAAGGAAGGCGGCGCCGGTGGTCCGTATCTCCGCGATATAGGCGGGGGAAATATTGGCGGTTAGAAGAATTTGCTTCCCGCATTGGAGAAGGGAGGTAAAGGCAATGAGGAAATACCAGCAATCTTCCACATGGAGTATCCATTTTTCCGAAGGGAAATCTTTCTTTTGGGCATCCTGGGCCTCTATAAACCGGCGCAGCCGGGCGGTATCTGCAAGAAAATCCCCCCAGGTTTTGTAGATCCCCTCTTTCCAGGTCTGCTCATAGCAAAGAACCGTATCAGGAGAACGGGATTTAGA
>JAITNM010000100.1 GCA_031290475.1 Treponema sp.
GCGTCAAAGGCTCGCCCGCTTTCCGGTCCGCCTGCCCGCGCCGGAAACATCCGGGGAATGTTTTCGTAAAAGCCGCCCCCCGTGATATTGGCCATACCCCGAATCTCCACGCGCTCCAAAAGGCCAAGGATAGGTTTGGCGTAGAGTCTTGTAGGCTCAAGAAGGGCAAGGCCAATCGGCATACCCCCAAAGTCCTCGTCCGGATTGGTTATTACTTTTCGTACTAAACTAAATCCGTTTGAATGCACCCCCGATGAGGCGATGCCCACGAGCGCGTCCCCTCCCCGAATCCCGGACCCGTCAATAATTTTTTTCCGGTCTACGATACCCACGGAAAAACCCGCCATGTCGTATTTTCCCGGATCGTAGAAACCCGGCATCTCCGCGGTCTCGCCGCCCAAAAGGACGCTCCCGGTTTCCCGGCATCCAATAGCTACGCCCTTCACCAGGTCAGCCGCAACAGCCGCGTCCAGCTTCCCGCAGGCAAGGTAGTCCAAAAAGAAGAGCGGCCGCGCCCCGTGGCAGATCACATCGTTCACGCACATGGCCACCAGGTCTATCCCCACCGTGTCATATTTCGCAAGGGCGAATGCAAGATCAAGCTTAGTGCCCACCCCGTCCGTTCCCGAAACCAGCACAGGTTCGTCCATAGAGGCAAATTCCCCCAGGGAAAACATTCCCGCAAAACTCCCGATGCCGTTCAGAACCGCCCGGTTCCGCGTTGACTCCGTCAGTTTCCGGTACTTTTCCACCGCCCGGTAGCCTTCCTCAATATCCACCCCCGCCTGTTTGTAATCCATGAGTCCATTATAGGGGAAATACCCCCTATCATTCAACAGGGGCCAAGTACCATAGGCGTTCACTTTGAGAAAGGAAAACAAACCACAGACCACACAGACCACACGGACAAGGGGGATTTCAGACAAAAAGTCTGTGTTGTCTGTGAGGTCAGTGGTTGAATTCTGAATTCCTGCAAGTACCTTGATATTAATTATTACCTTGGCGGCGGCGGCAGGGGAGTAGAGGATTTATTTGATTCTGTTTTATCCGGAACAGTGTCAGTATCGAATCCGTCGGATTCATTGGTTGATACGAGTCTCCCCAGTGCGGTGCGGGTGACGGGTCTATCAGTATCCCTTTTATCAAGTTTTACAAGCAGATAAGGGGGATACTCTCCGGAATATTTTATCTTATATGTTTGATCCCCATATAACAATGAACCTTTTTCGTCCCCGTATTTTGTATTTTCTTTAGTATATTCTAAATAGAAATATCCATCCGGACCGGAATTCGTTTTTGTAAAAAATAATATCAGATCTTCATTTTCTTCAAAACAAACCGCAAGGCTTGTCCGCCTGTTATCAGAAGCTATGGCTATAGGTATTCCGGGCGTCTGATCTCTAACTATTATTTGTTCTTTGATATGGACATCTTCAAATTGTAGTTTTCCCCCGTCCAGGCTATCATTTGGCCGTGTATCTTCTCTCTCTAATAAAATACGGCCGGATATAAAAAGTTGAAACCCGTTAATATTTTCCTCGTCTAATCCTATTCGTTCTATTATTGCTCTGGTTACCGGTACAAGCGTTTCGGGCGGAGTATTAACAACTATAGGTTCAGGTGTTTTACAGCCACCCAACACGCGCAAAACTATGATTCCGAAAAATAGCCGGATAAATCGCTTGTATCCTATTTGATCCCAATGGGCAACCGAAACCAACCGTTTTCTTTTCATAAAATCCTCAAAAAGTTAATGGATTGCTCTATATAGCCATTATACGCAGCTCTACTTTTAAAGTCAAGGCGCTTCGGCCTCCATTGCAGGGCCAGCGCATACCCCAATGAATTAAGAATTTTAACCACAGACCACACCGGACCTTGGGTACGAAACCACACGGACAAAAAGAAGATATTTCGAATGAAAAGTCTGTGCTGTCAGTGTGGTCTGTGGTTTTTTTTTCAATTCACGAGGGTATGCGCTGGCCCTGGCCTCCGGTGGCGCCCAAGGTTTAACGGCCTCCGGCTTCGATAACGGAATCTACCAAATCTTTAAATTCTTCGCTTAGTTCCAGGCCTCTTGCCGCCTCGTTATTGGGGACGAGGTATGCCCGATTGACGTAGGTGATACCGTTTTTGTTTCTAAAAACCGGTCCACCGGCAACGGTTTCGGCGGGGCTTCCCTCCATGCGGCGGGAAGGGACGGCTGGCGCGCGCTCAATGTTTCGAGCGCGTCCCGGGGCGGGAAGCATTTCGGGGCTGCTGTTCCGCTCTGCGGTGAAGGTAAAGGGCCGTGACAGTAAAACTGTCTGCGGGAATGCTTCGACCGGCTCCAGTTCCGCCGCCTGTTCCCGGCTTACGGTAGCGCCGGTTGTTGGCGCCGCCCCTGTCTGTACGCGATCCCATTGTTGCGCGGTGTCCTTGGGTGCTGCCGCGGCCTCCGGCGGCCCCTCCTCCGCGAGTTCCTGCCCTCCGGCGTCACTCCCGAAAGGCGCGTCCCGGGGCGGGGCCTTTAGAATTTGCTGTAAACTTGCGTCTTGGCCGGGCCCCGCACCGGGCGGCAGGGACGGCTGGCGCGCGGGGGAGGCTTCGCGCGCGTCCCGGACTGGGGCGAAGCTATCGACAAGCGCTTCAAGTTCGTTCCAGGCAAAGTCAATGTAAGCGTCAATTTCTTTTTCAAGGCGATTGTTCCGTTTTATTTTTATGGTTCTTTTGATTTCCTGACGCATGTCTTCGCGGCGCTGCTCAAGCTCCCTGCCCAGGAGCGGCAGTGCGAAATCTTTCCGGCGGCGGCATTCTTCCAGAATGTTAGTACGGATACCGCGAAGCCGGGCGTGGACAACGGTCATGAGGTCCGTTCGCAAGTTAAAGAGCAGGAAGATCGTTAAAAAAGACGTTAGGAATAATGATACCAAAAGGACGATCTTCATTGCGGGAGAAAAGACGAATAGTTTTTCGCTCATGATCCTGCCGGTAAATACGCCTTCGTTGGTTTGCGATGACAGTAATACTACCGGTGTATTTTCTTCGCCCGTATTCAGGCGGCTTAAACTGCTCCCACGGCGGTAGTTTCGGGCTTTTCCCCGGATTTCCGCCGCCGGAAAACTGTTCCTGCCGGACGGAGAAAGTCCCAGGATGACGCCCGGCGGATCATCAAAGATGACGGCCTCTTCCCCGGTTTTTATCCGCCCCGCGGCAATCAGAGCTTCGGTGAGCGAATTCGCCGAGAGGGTAAAGACCGCGGTTCCCCGGTGCGCTTCAAAGGCATCGTAAAAGGGATAGGAGAAGATGATACGTTCTCTCTGTGCGTCCAGGATGATCCGGAATTTTCCTCCGGCGGGAATTTCCAGAAACTCGTAGGGCGGATTTTCCGGACCGGCTTCGTAGTTCCGATAGGTTGGCTGAGAATCCCGGACAAGCGTATCCTGGCTCAGGGTGGAATAGTGTATACGGAAGCCGCCGGCATCAATAAACCGGATAGACTGCAATCCGGCCTGCCTTTCCAGGAGCTGTTCCAAAAGCCGGGAGCGTTCCAGAACATCATCCTCACTCCGGTTGAGCAAAAAGCTGCGCCGCAGGGCCTGTTCCCGAATAATCCCGGCAAAACTGTCCTCAAGACCGGCAAAATAGCCCTGGACGGCCTCTCGATCCCGGTCCGCTTCTTTTAGCGCCGCCTGAGTTACCGAAGGCTGGTAGAAACGGGTCTCTATCAGGCCGAAAAGACCCGTATAGGCCAATGCGGAAAAGCCGGCAAAGAGGAGAAGCGATAAAATGAGGCTAAACGCGATCTTTTTTATCACGGAACTTCGTTCCCTGTTCGATTTAGTTGCGCGGCCATGCGGCCGCACGGACACACCCTGCAAAATATACCCCCACCTTACATTATATATCAACCATCGTGATAGGGTCAGCGCATATATTACGCATTAAGAAGAGAAAAAACCACGAAGCCGCACCAAGTAACATGAAGGGAAGAAAAATCGCTTAAAAATTAATGCTTCGACAGGCTCAGCAACGGGCGGTGGGTGAGCTTGTCGAACCCTCCGCAGAGCGCGGGGGCTTCCCTCCGGCGCTCAGGCTAAACTTGACCCATAATTCGCGGTGTCAGACGCCAGGTCCGTGGTGTCAGACACCGGCCCATGGTGTCAGAAGCCGAGCTCGCGGTGTCAGACGCCGGGCTCGTGGTGTCAGACACCGGCCCATGGTGTCAGACGCCGGGTCCGTGGTGTCAGACGCCGGGCTCGCGGTGTCAGACGCCGGGCCCGCGGTGTCAGACGCCGGGTCCGCGGTGTCAGACGCCGGGCTCGTGGTGTCAGACACCGGCCCATGGTGTCAGACTCCGTGATCGCGGTGTCAGACGCCGGGCTCGT
>JAITNM010000107.1 GCA_031290475.1 Treponema sp.
CTTTTCCGCCGGGCCCTGCTCCACTATGCGGCCGGCTTCCATTACCGCGATACGGTCGCAGAGGTAGTACACCAGGTCCAGGTTGTGGGAAATGAAAAGCAGGGACAATCCAAGCCTGTCGTGCAGATCCCGGAAGAGGTTGAGTATCTGGGCCGCCACGGACGCGTCCAGGGCGCTTACCGGTTCGTCGGCGATGATGAGGCGGGGTTTTGGCATCAGGGCGCAGGCTATGCAGATCCGCTGTTTCTGGCCTGCCGAAAGTTCGTTCACCCGCCGGGTTTTGTAAGTCCTTTCAAGGCCGATCAGCTCCAGAACTTCGTCTGCCTGTTTTTCCCGTTCGGCCTTGCCCATGCGCTGGGCCCGGAGGGGCTCTTCCAAAAGCCAGCCCACCCGTTTTGCGGGGTTTAACGAGGCGGCGCTTTCCTGAAACACCGCCTGTACCGCCCTTGCAATATTCCGCCTTTGCCTGAGGGCGGAAGGCCCGGCCCCCGGCCCCCTCCTCTCCTGCCTTGTCCCGGCAATAACGATTTCCCCCTCGTAGGCCGTAAGCCCCAGGATACAGCGCCCCAGGGTGGTTTTTCCGCACCCCGATTCGCCTACAAGGCCGAATATTTCTCCGGCCTTAATTTCCAGGCTTACCCTGTCCAGCACGGGCTTTACTTCTCTTTTACCGAAGCCCTCCATGGTCTGGGTAATATAACTGTTGGAGATCCCCCGTACCGAGAGTATGGTTTCTGTCTCCCTCATAGCCCGCCCCTGCCTCTTTCTTCTGAAGCGTTATTTTCCGTTTCCCCGTAGCGCTGTATGCAATACACCTGATGCGCCGCGCACTCATCCTGTTTTCCGTTAAACACTCTTTCTGCGGGAAAGGCGGCGCAACAGTCTTCCCGGGCTTTTCCGCACCGGGGGGCAAAGGGACAGCCCGGGAGCCGTTCTTCAACGGAAGGCACCCTGCCGGGAATATTGGCAAGGGGCAGTCCCTTCCGTTCCCGGCAGGGGATGGAATCGATTAGGCTTTTTGTGTACTCGTGGAGGGGATTGTCAAACACATCCTCTACCGTTCCGGATTCCACGATTTTCCCGGCGTACATAACCAGTACCCGGCGGCAGAGCCGCCTTATTACCCCAAGATCGTGGGAAATGAAGAGGATGGCGTTTCCCCGTTTATGGTTGAGTTCCCGCATCAAGTCCAGAATCTGGGCCTGGGTAGTCAGGTCCAGGGCGGTAGTAGGCTCGTCGGCAATGAGGAGGCGGGGGTTCCCGATCATGGCCAGGGCGATCATCACCCGCTGGCACATTCCCCCGGAGAGCTGGTGGGGGTAGGAGCGGATGAGTTCTTCCCCTTCACGGAGGCCCAGGTTCTCCATTATTTCCACGATACGGTTTCTGTTTATTTTTTTATCTTTTGATCCGTGGAGTTCCAGCATTTCTTCTATTTGCCTCCCGATGCGCATGAGGGGGTTTAAGGAAAGAGCCGGTTCCTGAAATACCATGGCAATCTCCTTTCCCCGGAGCAAACAGTATTCCTGTTCAGAAAGGGATCGGAGATCCCGGCCGTCAAAGCTGATGGAACCGGAGGATACTCTTGCCGCAGAGGGGAGCAGCCCCGGTATGGAAAGGGCGGTGAGGCTTTTCCCGCACCCCGATTCGCCCACAATCCCCAGGATCTCTCCCTCACGGAGGGAGAAGCCTATCCCATCTACGGCGGTAAAGGTTTTTTTGCCCCGGCTTATGGCGATGGAAAGGTTTTCTACCCGCAGTAACGGTGTTTCCCGGCTCTTAGGACGCATAACGCCGCCTGATGCCTTCTCCCAGGTAGTGGAAGGCGAGGACCGTTACCATGATAAGGATCCCCGGCGCAAGGGCGCACCAGGGGGCGTTGAAGAGGAAGTTCTGGGATTCCGCGAGCATGCGCCCCCAGGAGGGCAGAGGAGGCTGAATGCCGAGGCCCAGGTAGCTCATGGTGGCCTCCGCCAGGATGGCATTGCCCAGCCCCAGAATCACGCCGGAAGAAAGGGAGGGGAGGAGATTTGGAAGTATGTGTACAAAAACAAGCCGTGCGGGAGAGCATCCCCAGAGTTCCGCGGCTTTGACAAAATCCCTGTTTTTATACTGCAGCGCCCCCGATCTCATGAGCCGCACAAAACTTGGGATAAAAAGAATGAGGAGCGCCAGTATCAGTGTTGCCTGGCTGTTACCCAAAAGGGCGACCATCGCCAGGGCGAGGAGTATGCCCGGAAAGGAACTTAAGGCGTCCATGACGCGCATGACGATCTCGTCCGGAATGCCCCCCCGGTAGCCCGAAAAAAGCCCGATGGCGCTTCCCGCAAAGGCGCTTCCCCCTACGGTGAGGATTGCTACGATGAGGGTATATTTACCGCCCGCCATGACCCGGGAGAAAACATCCCTGCCGAAATTGTCGGTTCCCATGAGATGCGCTATTCCCGGCTTTACGAAGCGGGCGGAGCTGTCCATGGCATTGTAATCGTAGGGCAGGCAGAAGACGCCTGCCAGGGCCATGCCGGCCACGAGAATCGCCAGAAAAGCGCCGATTTTAAAATCAAATCCCCAGGAATAGTTTTTCACGCTCTCCTACCTCAACCGTATCCTTGGATCGATGATCCTTAGGGCAATATCCGCCAGGGTATTGGCGAACACCACAACAAAGGCGATATAGACCACCAGGGTTTGTACCATGGAAAAATCCCGGGATGTTATGGATGCTATAAGGAGCCTCCCGATTCCGGGAATCGTAAAAACCTGTTCAATGACGATGCTCCCGGAAAATATTTCTCCTGTGATCATCCCTAAAAGGGTTACTGCGGGGAGGCACGCGTTTTTGAGTACGTGACGGTACAAAACCTGGCGCCAGAGAGCGCCTTTACTGTACGCAGTGCGGACGTAATCAAGGGAAAGCTGCTGGAAAACAGAGGCGCGCAGGAATTTAACTACGATTGCCCCATTGGGGATGGCTATAGCCAGGGCGGGAAAGATAAGGTAACCGAGAAAGGCGGCGGCATTATCCCGGTAATCCACATAAGATCCGGGGACAAAAAACCGCAAAATTATGCCGAAAAACCAGATGAACAGCACCCCCAGGAAAAAACCGGGAAAGGAAATGCCGATGGCGGTGAAGGTATTTATCAGCCGGTCGACGGCGACGTTTTCTTTTTTTACCGGTAGCAAAACAACCGTGACCGAAATAAGGATAATGAAGAAAAGGGAAAGGAATGCCAGGGTAAAGGTGACGGGAAGTCTTTCCAGGATCATGTCCCGGATTGGTTCTCCCCGGAACCGGGAAGAATTGCCCAGATTCCCTGTAAGGAAATTTTTGAGCCAGGAAAAGTAGCGCGCAGGAAAACTACGGTCAAGGCCCATTTCCGCACGGAGGGACGCTACCTGCCCGTCGCCGGCTTCGATCCCCAGGGCCAGGAGGGCCGGGTCCCCGGGGATGATTGCAAAAGCCGCGAAGGTGATAAGGGAAACCAGAAATAAGGTTATGAAGGTAATGCAGAGCCTTTTCCCGATAAAATACATGATCCTGTCTTCTTAGGAACTTTACTGTTTTAATTCAATTGTGGAAAAGTCGATGACGTAGAGCGGATAGTTAAGAACTCCCGAAAAACGTCCCTTGGTGAAGACCTTGAAGCCCAGAATGTCCTGAATATACACGCTTGCCGCGTCGGAGGAAACAATACGCTGGGCTTCCTTGTACAAGGCCGCCCGCCTTTGGTCATTAATTTCGGTAAGGCAGAGATCATAGGTACGGTCGTAGGCGGGATTTTTATAATTGATAAAATTACTCCCCGAATCCGATCGATACCGGGAAAGAAAGGCCCTGGGAGAAATACTGTTGGCGTCCAGGGAAATGACGGTGCTCTGGAACTGCCGTCCCCGGTACACGCCGGAAAGCCATGCCGCCCAGTCAACCAGTTTGATTGAGGCGTTCACCCCGATCTTCGAAAGCTGGTTTACCATAACCTGGGCGGTATCCACATGCATGACATACACCGATGGTACGGTGATTTCAAGATTAAAGCCGTTGGGGTATCCCGCTTCCCTGAGCAGGGATTTCGCCTTTTCGATGTTTATGGGGTAGGGGTTCTTTAACGAAGTTTCATAGGACCGGACAAGCCCCGGGATGAGGGGGCTCCCCGAACCTTCTCCTTCCCCATAAAAAGCGGCGTCGATGATCTCCTGAATGTCAATGCCGTAATTTATTGCCTGGCGTATACGGGGATCATCCAGAGGCTTTACCGAGTTATTCAGGGCCAGTAATTGTATCGAGGCGGAATAACCCGGGAAGACGTCAAAACGGTTCCTGTCAAGCTGGGGGAGCAGGGATCCTGGAATGGTCGCCCCGTCGAAGTTTCCGCCCTGAAGCCCCAGAAGCAGGGCATCGGAACCGGACGAGAACACAACAGTAACCTTATCCAATTTGGGATAGCCCTTTTTCCAATAATTGGGATTCTTAACCAGAACCAGGTTTTGCTGGGCGGTGTAGGATTCAATGATAAAAGGCCCTGTCCCCACAGGGTTCCTCTCCCGGTCAGGATTGTCTTTTGGAACGATGCCGATGGTAAGGTTGGAAAGAAATTCCGGGTCCGGCGATTTAAGGGTAATCCGTATAGTTCTGCTGTCGGGAGTATCAATACGGTCAATCAGGCTGAAGTCCGCAAACTGGGCGTCAATGGCCGCCCTGATAGTGAATGCCGCATCCGCCGAACTAACGGGTTTTCCATTGTGGAAAAGGAGCCCTTCCCGGAGCGTAAATGTATAGACCCTGCCGCTTTCATTAAGGGAGAATTTTTCCGCCGCCGCGGGTTCCACGTTCCCTTCGGTATCGGGTTTTAGGAGGCCCTCAAATACATTGAAGAGAACGCTTCGGCCGTCCGCGGTGTTCGAGGGGCTCAGGGGATCAAGGGTTGAGGGCTCCGTCATGAGGCCGAAACGCAGTTCGGCGCTGCCGGAGACGCCCCCTGAGGAACGGGCCTTGTTGCCCCCGGCATATAAACCGGCAGGGGCGATCGCCAAGAAGAGCGCGAGCGTCAGGCAGAACGCTTTAGCATGTGGCTGCTTTGTCTTCATTTATGTACTCCTTATATATGATAATAAATCCTATATAAACTAAGTATTTTATAGGATTTATTATCATATCCAAAAGGGCGTATTGATGCAAGCTGTTTATACACTATTAATGGAGGTTTGTCAGCAAGGGAGCCAGGGCTCCTGCATTTACTTTTTTGAGGCAAGAAATTCTGGAATTTTACCACTGACCACACGGACAACACAGACTCTTTGTAAGAAATCACAATTCGCCCCCTTAACATATAATACTTTTTAAAGTAATATCGTTTTATATGAAATTACTTATCGTTATTCCGACATACAACGAAATCGAAAATATCGAAAGCATTATAAAAGCGGTATTTTTGGTTATTCCTGAATATGCCGGTATACTTGTTGTCGATGACGGCTCTCCCGATGGAACCGCGGACACGGTTACGAAATTAATTACCCCCCCCCCCCCCGCTAAATCTATATAATACAAAGAATTACAGAAATGCCGTCAATAAAAATTATCCGCGATTATCTCTATTAGGCCGTAACGGAAAACAGGGACTCGCCTCCGCTTATCTTGCCGGATTCGCCTGGGGGCTTGAACGCGGTTATGATGTGTTCCTCGAAATGGACGCCGATTTTTCCCATGACCCCAAATATATTCCGCTCATGCTCGAAAAGATTGAACACAGCGATGCTGTCATCGGCTCAAGAAACATTTCGGGCGGAGCTGTGGAGGGCTGGGGTTTGCTGCGCGGTATTATCTCGAAAGGCGGTTCCCTCTATTCCCGCGCCGTACTCGGATGTCCGGTTAAAGATTTAACCGGCGGTTTTAATATGTGGCGGAAAGAAGCACTGCAAAAGATAGAATTACAGACGATTATATCAAAGGGCTATTCTTTTCAGATAGAAATGAAATACAAAGCCTTTCGCGCAGGCTGTCGTATTATTGAAATTCCCATTATTTTTGCTGACCGGACAAAAGGCAAATCAAAGATGTCAAAGAAAATTCTCTTTGAAGCCCTGCTGAATATCTGGAAGATGCGCGACGGGAATACTCCTGTGGACGAGTTTATAAAATTTGCCCTTACCGGCGGACTGGGAACCATAACAAATCTTGTTCTTTTCTTTTTATGCGCCGATCTATTAAACATTCCCGAAATTCCAGTCAGTATCGGCTGTTTTTTCATAGCGGCGACGCAAAACTATTTTTTAAATCACCGCTGGTCTTTTAAGTACGCTACGGTGAACACGGCGCCGTCCTTCAAAAAGTGGCGTCAATTTACCGGCGCGTCTCTTATAGGACTCCTTGTAAATATATTGGTAATGCGGGCTGTTCTTTTGCATTTCCACTTGCCCTATAAATTCATAGCCCAGGCATTCGGCATAGCATCCGCCATGGCTGTGAACTTTATCGTGTCAAAGTTTATCGTTTTCAGGAACAACAAAGGAGCATATAAATGAATAAACGGGTAAAAATAATTCTTGCGATAGCCTGTGTTTTTGGAGCTATGCTGAGTACAAGTATAGCGTTTTATCTTTCGATAATAAATAACAGAGACGCTTTGGGCGAATGGTTGGCGCCGGTGCATATTAACATGGAGTTAAATAAAGAATACGCGTACAATTTATCAATCCTTTCGGAACCAATGGGTAATAAGTACTATTATTTTTCTCCCACAACAAAAACTGATACAGATATGCGGAATATTGTAATGCATACAGAGCTTAGAAGTACCGGGTTTCACCACAGGATCTTTCTTAGAATGCCGGAAAGTACGGCGGAAGAGGCAATCAACTCCATGGATAACATAAGTGTTTTTATTGGGAACAAGCTTTATTACTTTTCAAGAGATGATATACAAAAATTCAGCGGCAAAACAAAAGACGGCTATATACTGTTTCAAATTCCCGGCCTTCATTATACAAAATCACTTGTAATTAAAGACTGGATAAATTATTACGGTGATTTTAACATAGCGTTAAAAATTTTTTGTGGTTTCTTATTTTTTCCCTACAGGTTTATTCCAACCTATCTTTTTCTTGCGGGTTTGTTATTGCTTTACCGGAAGCAGCTTAAAGCGCTATACCGGAGAATCAGGCAAAGACCGGAATTTTGGGCAGTGGTTCTTGTAGCGGTTATAACTGTTTTCGGTTTTGCGCTGCGGATAAACGGGTATGTGCGCCATTCGGGGTGGACGGACGAAATGTATTCAGCGGTCCGTACGGGCAATCCAAACTTGCCGCTCATAGCAACATTTTCTGACCCGGGGAATCCGCCTTTTTATCCTATGCTGCTCCGTTGCTGGTTTAAATTATTCGGCTGGTCGGAAGAAGCCGGAACCATGTTGTCGGT
>JAITNM010000109.1 GCA_031290475.1 Treponema sp.
GAGGTCTTGCTCGGCGCTATCCCCCTTGAAGGAATGGATTTGATGGTCAATCCCGTAGACCGCCGCATAGTAGGCGCTCATGGCGATAAGGCAGTCTATATGGCGAAGTAGGCGTATATCGGCGGCGGCGTATATGCCGGTCACAGCACAACATTCACGAGGATACGCATCAAATTTGGCGCCTGGCGTTTTCCCGGTAACCGGGTTGGAAACGAAAGCGTTTTCAGGGTATAATAATATCGGAGGCTCATAATGGACGGAACCCTGACGGTACGGACGGACAAAATCGGGAACGATTTTATCGAAATTTTGAAATCCACGTTCAGATCGGAGAAAATTGTCATCCTTCCGGAAGCGGAATATGAAGACCTCACCCGCGAAAAACGCAATAACGAGTATCTGGAAAAACTGACAAGGGCCTTTCGGGAACTGGAGGAAGGCAAAGGGATAGTCATGACTATGGAACAAATGGCAGCCCTGGAACATGAATGACATTATTTTTGCGCCGGCTGCTCTTGCCGAATATATGGCATGGCAGAACGAAGACCGTAAAACGCTCAAGAAGATCAACGAACTTATTAAGGATATTCATAGAAACGGGCTTCTTGAGGGAATAGGCAAACCGGAAGCCTTGCAAAATGTAAAAGCCTATAGCCGCAGGATAGACGAAAAAAACAGATTGATATATACAGGCGATGCAAATAACAATTTGCGAATAATTTCTTGTAAAGGTCATTACGAGGATAAATAACAGCAGGGGGTAGGCCGGGACCGAGGCCCGGACGATACACACCAAATTTGGCGCCTGACGCTTTTCCGGTAACCGGGTTGGAAACGAAAGCGTTTTCAGGGTTTAATAATATAGGAGTATACATCATGATTTTAGGAAATAAACTTTCAAATCCGGTTCTTTTTTGTATATATGCGATAACGTTTTTCTTTGGTATTACAGGTTATGGATTTACTCAAGAAAAAAAATATGCTGCCGATGCGGTCAATCAGGCCGCATATACGGGTAATATTGAATTAATACGCGAAATTTTAAAAACAAATCCTGATAGAGACGCGCGTGACGCGTTTGGCGGAGCGGCATTACATGACGCAATGTTTCAGAAAAATATTGAAGTTGTACTATTGCTTATTGAGAATGGTTATGATGTAAACGCTATAGGGCCTGCAAACGGATATACTCCGTTACATGATGCCGTAATGGCAAATAACGCCGATGCGGCAAAGATACTGCTTAAATATAACGCAAGAAGAAATATAAAAGGGAAAGACGGTCTCACACCGTTAGAGAAAGCAATAAAAGAAAACAAGACGGGACTGATTAAACTATTGTCCGAATAGAATATTAGGCCTTCTTCTTCGACTGGGAACCGAAGGTTCCATTCGACCTTGCGGTTAAAAAATCTTCTTGTTTTATCCGGACATTTAGTCTTTACATGGTACTAGGAGCCTGTCGGATTGGAAGGACTAAAACCCGACAAACTCCTAGCAGCCCCCACAGACCCGGACGTGCCCAATTTTCGGACCAAAGGTCCGCGGCATCCGGTTCCTCTGGAAAAAGATTCGCTTAGCAACCCGTGTATACCATCACTTTGTTATGCCGGTGATTTGTAAAGCGCCCTGGAGTTTAATGCTATACGTATGCCCCGCAAGGAAGTCATAAGTTGCTGCCGTCCCGCTCGAACTTGGCGGCAATTGAAAAGAAGCTCCCATACCTGATACACCTTCGAGCGTATGCTTACCCGCAGGTATGTTTATCTGAAATTCTCCTACTGATTGGAAGACAATGTTATAAGATCCTTTCCAATCAACGGTCTTGCCATCAAAACTGATAATTCTTGTTGCTTCACCGAGTGGCCCAGCGCCGGATACCGCAATGGTACAATCCTGCTCGATGGGGGAATCGGTATCATACCGTACTATGTTTGCCGTGCTCTTCGCGCTCGTCGCGCACCCCATAAAAACCATTCCGAATGTCAGCGCCGCCGCCAATATTCCCAATCCAAAACCTTTTCTTTTCATTTTGAAGCCTCCTGGTTTCATTACTATGACAAACATCAGGGATGTATTAGCCTCTAACCTGAAAAAATTCCGGCAAGCCCGAGGCTGGACCCAGTCTTTTTTGGCTGAAAAGGCAGAAACATCAACAAACTATATAGGAATGTTGGAAAATACCGTCAAATTTCCGTCATCTGAAATGATACAGAAGCTGTCTTTTGCCTTGGGCATTGACCCGACCGACCTTTTTTTAAGGGAAATAGACCCCCTATCCACCATGAAAAACTACCAGAAAGCGGCTTTAGAAGATATTTACGAACTATTAGGCCGCTTAATCAACGAAAAAATACAGGTATTGGATATGGATGGAGCTTTAGCCGGAATGGGGCCCTATGGCCTTCCCCCAAAAGACGGCGAGTCCTCCGTAAAAGACAGGAAACGGTAGACAAAGGCCCCCAGAAAAGTCCGCCGCCCGATTTTGATACCCATAGATTCCGCCGTTTCCGCCATGTTTCCTCCCGCTCGTTACAGAAGCGTTAAAAAACGCTCAATGGCGTTTTTCAGCGC
>JAITNM010000155.1 GCA_031290475.1 Treponema sp.
CAGTACAGGATCAGCATTGGCGGAAGGCATTTTTATATTGACCTTGTATTTTATCATCGTGTTCTTAAATGCTTTGTCCTGATAGACTTGAAACGGGGTGAAATCCAACACAACGACATTGGGCAAATGAATCTTTATCTTAACTATTTTAATAAGGAACAGAATCTAAAAGACGACAACCCCGCAATCGGAATCGTATTGGGCGCATATAAGGATCAAATTCTCGTCGAGTATGCCACGGCGAATATAACAAACAAACTTTTTGTCAGCAAATATCAGTTGTATCTGCCAAATAAAGAGCAATTGGCAAATGAACTGGAAAAACTGCTTACCGAGCCCACAAAAGGAAAGAAGATTGTTAAAAATGTTAAGAGAGGTAAAAAATAGTTATCATGCCCTTAACTAAAACCCTGCAAATCCGCAACAGCATAGCCGAATTCCTCATCTCACTAAACAGGCGGGAGATGACGGTATTGAAGTTCGTGTCCAGAACGGCACTATTTGGCTAAGCCAAAAACTTATGTACTGCGGGGCTATATCATCAACAAAAAACGCATGGAAAACGGCTACGGCCCTGAAAGGTGGGGGAGAATTGACGGTTACATTTTATCTTTATGTTCATCATCCATGCAGGCGAATCAGATTAAGTGTGGTCAGTGGAAAATTCCCAACGCTTTTAAAACGGTGGCGGCGCGTGGTGCTACAGGCGCCGAAAAGCGGAAAGCCGGCTGAATTCGGCTTGTCCGCCGGCCAATGGCGGGGTATACTTCCGGGGTGAAGTATATTCTGCGCACGCTTATTATCTGTTTCGGGCTTCTCTCCCTGGGGACCTTCCTGGGTTCGTTTTTTCTGGCCCGGCGGTTGTATATTTCTTCCCCCGGAGATGGGGCGCCTACGGTGAATTATCATTTTTCCCTGTACCTGCCGGATAACCGGAATTCGTTTTTTACCGGGATTATCCAGGGGGCGGAACTGGCGGCATCGGAGCTGAACGCGGCGGTTTCTATTCATTCTATCGACCCGGTAAAAAATGAGTTGGAGATGGCCTCCTATACCGGGGTGGACGGGGTTATTGTCTGCCCCTACCTGGAAGATGCCCTGGCCCGGCGGCAGCTTAACCGGTTGGGTTTCCATGAAATCCCGGTGGTGATCATCAACCATAACGTACCCAACGATCAGCCCTGGCCTTTTATCGGGACCAATAACTTCGAGGTGGGGCGGCGGATTGGGACCATGGCGGGGAAGATCAGCGATGAACCCATACGGCTTGTGGTGGTTTACAGTGATAAAGCCCCGGGGATTTACGGTGAGCGGGAACTGGTGGAAATGGGGATTACCGCCGCACTGGGGAATCGCCTGGCGGCGCCGATCATGGGGCTGCGGACGAACCTGAATTCCCTGGACGCGGAGGAACTGCTTTACCGGCTGTTCCGCACCAATCAGCCCCTGCCATCGGCCTTGCCGTCGGTCCTATCGAAAGAGTTTTCCGCGGCGGATATCACCACCATCGTCTTTACCGATTCCAACGACACTATTGCTGCGGCTCAGACTCTCATCGACATGAACCTGGTAGGCCGGGTTAGGATCATCGGGTTCGGCGCGGATCCGCCGATTGAGGACAATATCAGGAAGGGGGTTATTGCGTGCAGTATTGTTATCAACCCCGAGCGGATCGGCTATGAGGCGGTCCGGTCCCTGACGGCGTTGCGGCGCACGGGGTATACTTCCGCCTCCATCGACATAGGGATCGAGATCATCGATAAGGCCAGATTGTCTGGCCAAGGCAGCCCGCAATGAGTAAGCCGCTGAAATTCCTGTTCTCCCGTTTTTCCGGTTCCTTCCGGGTACAGATGCTGTCGGGGGTTTTTGGGGTATTCCTCATTCTGGTATTATCCGCGGGGTATATTCTCTTTTCGGCCAAACACCTCCAGACTAATTCGGATCGCAGTTTTGAACAGGAGCGGTTCATCAAAAGTATTCAGGAGGATTTGGCCTCATATCAGGGGCCTCTTCTGGAATACCTTTCCACCCGCTCCTCCAACGCCCTGGCAAGGATACTGATCGACGCCCAGTCACTGCGGGGGAAACTGCCGGCCTATACGCCCATCACCCTGGACCGGGCCTCCCTCAAAGAGCGGGAGATGTATTTCTTGATCCATTCCTACCTGAATCTGGCGGACCTGGCCATGGAAGAAAAACGGGGCCGGAATATTGCCGCCTATACCGGCATATACGACGAAATGGCGGGGCTTTTGGGGTATATCAACGCCGAGATCGAGGCCATCAGTACGGAACGGTCCCAGAACCGGCTGGACACCTACGGGTTTTTTATCACCGAGGCCGGAACCATCCAGGTGTGGAATCTCTTCTTTATCATTTTTACTTCGGTATTTGCTACCCTGCTTCTGCTCCAGTCTGTGGGAGGTATCACCAACCCCCTGCTGCGGCTTTCCGCAATGGCCGCGGAGCTTTCGGCGGGGAACTTCAATATTGATGATATCGAGACGGGTTCCGTCCGGGAGATGGATCAGGTGGTGGAGGCCTTTAACCGGATGAAAAACGAGATACGTCAATTTATCGAGGAGATACGCTGGCAGGAAAATATCAAAGCGGAGTATATGCGGGAACGTATGCGGAACATGAAGATGGAAGGGCTGGTACGGCACATGGAAATATACGCCCTCCAGGCGCAGATGAACCCTCACTTTCTCTTCAACACCCTGAATACCGGTATGCAGCTGGCTATCCTGGAAGGGGCGGACAGGACCGGTGAATACATGGAGTACATGGCCCAGCTCTTCCGTCATATTATCCGCAACAAGGAGATCATCGTTCCCCTACGCCATGAAATTGAGGGGCTCCAATACTACTTTTCGATTTTACAAGTGAGGTTTCCCAAGAATCTCGATCTGGCCCTGGATTACGATGAATCACTTCTGGATACCTGCAAGGTTCCGGTCTCCGTGCTCCAGCCCCTGGTGGAGAACTGCGTTATCCACGCCTTTAAGGAGATGCCTCCCCGCGCCCTCGTCATTGTCAGGGCCGAAAAGCAGGGGGCGACACTGATACTGTCGGTACGGGACAACGGCTGCGGCATGCCGGAGGAAACCGCGGAAAAACTGCTCCACCCCCTTTCTCTGGACGAATCGTCCCAATCACGGGTGATGGGCCTGGAAAACGTCATTCAGCGCTTGTACTTTTTCTACCCCGGCGATCCCGCCGTGGTGGGTATCGAGACTAAGCATGGAGAAGGGACCGCCGTCATTATCAGGATCGATACCGGGAGGGAACCGTGTATCGGGTCTTGATTGTGGACGACGAAGAGCCGGTCCTGGAAAGCTACGCCTTTATGCTGGAAAGCGAGCGGGGCTTTGCCCTGGCCGGGATCGCCCGTTCCGGCTATGAGGCGCTTGATGCCATCTATAAGATGGAGCCGGATCTGGTTTTTATGGACATCAATATTCCCGGCATAGACGGCCTTGAGGTAATTGCCGAGGTGCACCGCAAATTTGCCGGCATGGTCTTTATCCTTTCCACCGCCTACGAACGCTTCGACCTTGCCCAGCGGGCCATTCCCCTGGGGGTATTCGCCTATCTGGTTAAGCCGGTCTCCAAGAAGACCTTCCTCTCGACCCTGGACAAGGCCCGGGAGCATCTCGACGCCCGGCCCCGGAAAGACGAGGCCCCGGACGGGGAAGACCTTCAACAGCGATTCCTGCGGAAAACCATCTGGCAGGAAATTAGCGAAGAGGATTGGGAACGGCATCGGGAGCGGTTTGATCTGCCTTCGGACAAGGGGTGTGTGTGCCTTCTGGAATTAGGAAAGGATGAGGTGGTACAGGCGGACCGGCTTGCGGAAAAGCTTGCTTACCATTACCGCTGCCTGCATGACACCATCCTGGACCGAAGCCTGTTCCTCATATCCGGAGTCCCAAGCCGGGAAATTCTGGAACGCCAACTGACGGCGGCATTGCGGGAAATTCTTCCCTCCTCGGGCCGTGTGGGCGAGGAAGGGGTTGCCGCTCACGCGGCTCCCTTGTATGGCATCGGCGGTTCCTACCGGGGCCCGGAGCTGTACCGGTCCTGCAACGAGGCCCTGGGGGAACTGGGGAACAAGCGGAGCCGGACCGAAGTTCAGCTCCGGGAACGGCTGCGACTGGTCCAGCTCCGCCGGAAAATCGGCATTGCCGATTCAGGGGAGATGAAAAAACTATTCGCTCTCCTCTGGGGTGATATTTTCGCCGGCAATGATTTTACCCTGGCCAAGGCAAAGATGATCCCGGTGTTCATGTTCCTCCTGGACGACTGTACCGGCTGTTATGGAGGTTCCACCGGCGGGACCACGGCCGCCGATGGGCCGCCGCCCTTTGTCCCGGCGGAGGATATCATGGCGCTCAAAACCGTGGCGGAGTGGGAAGCCTGGGCCGCCGATACCTTCGATAAATTACTCCTTCTGGCAACTCTCCGCCGTTCCGGAAATTTTCCCCTGCCCCTGGTCAAAGCCATGGAGTACATCCACGGCCACTACACCGAAGGCATCCAACTGGGGGACGCGGCGGAGGCCGCCCAGGTTTCCTCCGCGTATCTGAGCCGCCTTTTCTCGGAACACCTGAAAACCAATTTTATCGACTACCTTACGGAACTGCGGATAGAAAGGGCGGAAAAACTCATCCGGGAGTCCCGGATGAACATCAAGGAAGTGGCCTATGCCGTGGGATACCAGGACCCGAATTACTTCAGCAAAATTTTCAGAAAAATTACGGGCCTGCTCCCAACCCAATACGTCAATGTCAGAGGATTGTAATGACAAAGAATAACCCCCTCATTAAGCCATATTTAAAATGGGCCGGAGGTAAGAGGCAGCTATTAGCTGAAATAAAGAAATGTCTCCCGAATGATATAAAAAATTATACTTATTATGAACCTTTCATAGGGGCTGGAGCTGTGTTTTTTGAATTACAGCCCAAAAAAGCGATTATTAATGATTTCAATACCCAATTAATTTTAACTTATACCGCGATAAAAGAAAATGTTGAAAAACTTATCTCAATATTAAAAGATCATAAAGACAAAAACAATAAAGAATATTTTTACAAATTGCGGAATTCGGATCGGGATATTGTAAAATTTGAAAAGCTTACCGGTACTGAAAAGGCCGCGCGTTTAATATATCTTAATAAAACTTGTTTTAACGGTTTGTATCGTGTAAATTCTCAAGGACTTTTTAACGTTCCTTATGGAAAATATAAAAATCCGGTTATATATGAGGAAATAGTTTTACGGCAAATTAGTAATTACCTTAACAGCAATGATATTAGTATTTTGAATAAAGATTTTGAGTATGCCGTATTAAACGCCGGCAGGAATGCATTTATATATTTTGATCCGCCGTATCACAGTCCGGATAAAACTAATTTCACCGGATACCAGGCGGATGGATTCGGAGAAGAAGAACAGCGGCGCCTTCGGGACTTTATTGTTAAAATGACAAAACAGGGGGCCAAGTGTCTGTTAAGTAACTCGGATACGGATTATATTCGGGAGTTATATAATCACAAATTCTTTGATATTATATCTGTGCAGGCTAAAAGATCTATAAATTCTGATTCCGCCGGCAGGGGCAATGTCAACGAAGTATTAATAAGAAACTGGAAAAATTAATGGAAAACAATCAAAGAATATCAACCGGCAAAGCATGGAAAATAACAGTATTGACCCTGGTATGTATGGCGCTCTTCGGCTCCTGCGGGGGGCAAAGGCAACAAACGGGCCCGGGCCGTTCCGCCTCTCCTTCCGCTTCACAGGTCCGGGATACCGCGGCCGCGGTGGAGACGGCGGGCGGCCCGGCAGGGATAACCATCGGTTTCTCCATTTCCACCGACGACTTTGTCACCGAGCGGTGGAATAAGGATATGCGGGCCTTTTCCGGCGCGGCCCAGGAACTGGGGGCCAATGTAATCGTACAGCTCTCGGCCGGGGGGATTCAGAAACAAATTTCCCAGATCAATTACATGGTAAACCAAAAAATAGATATCCTCGTGATAGTTGCCCACGATACGGATATGATCGCCGGGGCGATAAAACAGGTTCGGGACGCGGGCATACCGGTAATCGCCTACGACCGGCTGATCATGGGGGTTCCCATTGATGCCTACATTTCTTTTGATAACCGGGAAGTGGGCCGTATGTTTGGACGGGCGTTACTTGATGCCGTCCCCCAGGGAAAGTACCTGATGGTAAACGGGTCGGTAGTGGACTCCAACAGTTACGAGGTAAGCGCCGGGCTTCACGAAATACTCGATCCCGTTATTGCTTCGGGAGACATTCAACTGAACCGGGAAATATGGCTTGATGAGTGGAGCTTTGACGAGGCCCTTGAAAAAGTGGGCGCCATCTTTGCCGAGACCACGGACTTTGACGCCATTTCCTGCGGCAACGATCAAATAGCCGGGGCGGTGATCCAGCTTCTGGCGGAAAGGCGTCTTGCCGGGAAGGTAGCGGTCGTCGGTCAGGATGCGGAGCTTATCAGTTGTCAGCATGTTGTAGAGGGCTTGCAGTTGATGACCGTGTACAAACCCATCGGCAAGCTGGGCCCCAGGGCGGCAAAACTCGCCATGAGCATCGCGGAAAACAACCGGCTCCCCGGCGACTCCCTGGCGGATAACCAGAGCGGCACGATGATCCCCACTTATACGGAAATGCCCATCGCGGTATACAAGGATAACATGGACGTGGTCCTCAAGGACGGCTTTCACTCCTACGAAGACATATACCGGAATGTGACGGCCGATATTTCCGGTGAAGCCTCCCGGGGGATGGCTTATTAACGCAAGAAAGTTATGATGTCAAAATATTCCTGTTTAAGAGCCCCGGGAAAGAATATCCAGGATTATTCCTTGTTTTTGTCAAAAAATTTCGATTTTCGCAATAATATTTTTATGATATTATAAACAATCGAGGCAGTTCCAAAATGTCAAATTTTGGAACTGCAACCTTAGATTTAATCATCTTATCTTTTTGGAGGAATTCAAGCATGAAAAAATTATTCGCGATTCTTTTGGTTCTTTGTGTGGCGACCCTGGCTTTTGTCGGCTGTCAAAAGAAACAAGCGGCAGTGGAACAGCCGGCTGACAGCGGCGGCTCAACCTTAATCGGCATTGCCATGCCGGAAACCACCGTTCTGCGGTGGGTAAAAGACGGGGCCAGTCTTAAAGCCGAATCTGAGAAGCTGGGTTACCGGGCGGAACTCCAGAACGCTAACGGCGATCAGGTTCAGCAGAATCAGCAGATCGGTAACCTCCTGACCCAGGGCGCCAAACTACTGGTAGTCGGTCAGTTAAACGACGGCGTTGCATCGGCGATTGCCGACGCGGCCAGGGACAAGGTTGCCGTTATCGCCTATGACCGGATTATCCAGAATTCCGCCGACTATGATTATTACATCACCTTTAATAACTTCAAGGTCGGCCAGCTTCAAGGCCAGGGAATTGAAGCGGGGCTTAATCTCAAAGCCGCTACCGCCGCCGCCCCCAAGTACATCACCCTCTTCGCCGGTTCCCC
>JAITNM010000244.1 GCA_031290475.1 Treponema sp.
TAATGATGACTGCGCGACCTATATTCATTCTTCCATCAGTACGAATTTTCATCCGGTTATCACCGCCAAGCGGCCGATGCTCTTTGATCATTATATTACCGACCAGGATCTGGACATTGGCACAACCCTTAAGCTGGACAACACCTATATTCCGATTGTGGCGGTACGGGACTTTCCCATGGAGACCTACCCGGCTATGCTCTCGGCTCTCAATAGCAGCCAAATTGAGTTTCGCTGGTCTATCAGGTGGATTTCACGGGGAAAACAAGAGGCGTCCAAGGATATTGAGAAATACCAGAAGCGGTTTTACGGTTCCCGTAAATCCTGGGGAACCGCCCTGGCTGAATCAGTTGGAAATTTTGAATCCAACCGGGAAGACCCGGCCGCCGTTGAGTTTGAAAAGGATACCAATACCGCCAAGGTGGAACTGGCAACCGATCAGTATTCATTCGGATATTATACCGCCAATGTCATGGTATGGGATACCAATTACACCGTAGCAATCGAGAAGGCGCGGTACATTGTCGGCCTGATAAACAGCGCGGGGTTTAACGCCAAGGTTGAGACCACCAATGCCTTTAACGCGTTCCTTTCCATGCAGCCGGGCAATGCTTACGCCAATGTGCGCCGTCCGGTTATATCATCGGGGAATCTTTCACATATTATTCCCTTGTCTTCTATTTGGTCCGGAATGGTCCATAATGACTGGACCAAAGAATGTTTTAACTGCGCTTCGCCGCTTATCATTTGTTCCACATCTTCAAAAATAGCCTTTTTTCTGAATTTGAACGTGGGGGATATGGGGCATACCTTTGTATTCGGTCCCGCGGGCGCCGGGAAATCGACTTTTCTCTGCCTTATGGAATCACAGTTTTTAAAATACCGGAACGCCAATGTGATAATCCTTGATAAGGATAAATCAGCGCGGAGTATCACCATGGCCGCCGGAGGGGTGTACGCGGAACCGGGCGGGGAAGATGTGGCTTTTCAACCCTTACGTGATTTGGAAACCGAAGTGGATCTGTCCTGGGCGAGTGAATTTATCAAGTTACTTCTGGAAATGCAGGGTATCACCAGTGACGCGGTAATGAGCGAAGCCATCGCCACCGCCCTGAAACAAATCAGAAGCGATAAAACACCGGAACGGCGAACCCTTTCTACCTTCCAGCAATATGTAAATTATACAAGCCCGAAGACAGGTCTCAATGAAATCCGGATTGGTATTCAGCCGTATACGATCAATGGAGAATACGGGCGGATCTTTGACGCGGAAGACACCCGGCTTTCCTTATCGAAGTGGGTTATGATCGAGATGGGGACTTTGATGAAAATGGGGAGCGCCGCCGTAACCCCGGCTCTCATGTTTCTCTTTCGTTTTATCGAAAAAATGTACACGAAACCCAACGGGGACCCTACCGGTGACCCGACCCTGCTGGTCCTCGATGAAGCCTGGGTATTTCTGGACAATGACTATTTTGCCCGGAAGATAGAAGAATGGCTGGTTACCCTGCGGAAGAAAAAAGTGTTTTGCGTATTCGCTACCCAGGAAGTAAGCAAGGCTGCCAATTCGCGCCTTCGGACTACCATTGTAAGCCAGTGCCTGACCAAAATCTACCTTGCCGATCCCAACGCGCAGTCCGCCATCATTGCTGAATACTACCGCTTCTTCGGATTGGAGGATAATGAAATCACGGCTCTCTCTCACGCGCGGATGAAACGGGATTACTTTTATAAGTCTCCCAAGGGCAGCCGTTTATTTGAACTTGGCCTTGATGAGTTTCAATTAACCCTGTTATCCCCGGATCATACGCTCCTGGATGACCTGGAAGCGGAATACGGGAAAAATTCCGGAAAACCGCTGGCGTTGGAAATACTCAAACGCAAAGGGGTTACGGATTATCAAAAATATTTGTAGTTAAGGAGGATATATGCGACGAATACTAAAAGCGTTTCTCATAATGATACTATTCGGAACCGTGACGGTTACCCCGGTGGCCGCCCAGGGGTATCCGGTTATTGATGTCGCCAATTTGATGCAAGCCATCAATACGCTCTACGCGACGTATGACCAAATAACCGCGACCATTGAACAGGTTCAAAATACCTACCAGCAATTGCAAAAGCAGATTGAAATGGTGGCTACCATGGATTGGGAGAAAGTGGGGGAGAAAATCAGTGATATGGATGTTACTTCCGTTGAGGGAATTCTTAATCTCCGTCATCAAATAAAAGACGTGACAAAATTGGTAAACGCCAATATGAATCTGATAAATAACGTTCAGGACACTCTCACCAAAAAGACCATGACTTTTGGGGGGAAACGGTACACCATTGGAGGGCTCTTTGGCTTTGGCAAGGGGGACGATGAAACAACTATATTTGACCTCCCCAAGAATGTTGTCGATTATGTGGGAGAAACGGCGGATGATGTGGTCGCGGGATACGCGGGGAAACTGACGTATAAACAAAAAGAGGCGATTATGCGGCGGACCGGGCTTTCTCCCCGGAATTACGCCAAGGTTCATTTTGTGGAAGAACAAATGAACACCCTCATAAAAGATATGTTTACCACCGGGACCGATGAAAATATGGCGGCGATCCTTAGCCGGGCCGGGGAAAATCAGGAAGGCGTCGCGGCTATGATGGAGGCGGCGGGAGAATCAATGGTCAACCAGCAACAAGCCACCACTACCGCCATCCTGGAAATTTCCACCGGTATTACCCGGCTTGAAGCCGGGGTGGGGCGGCTCGCGGGGTTTATGGCGCAAAAAGAAATAAGCGAACAAATAAAACGGGAGACCGACGCGGACCTTCGGGAAGAGAAGGAATTAAACCGGAAGAATGAAAAAATAAAGCGATCCGGCCTACCGGCGGGATTCTAGGGGATCATTCTATGAAAAAACGCCTAATCTTTGTGGTATCTTTCCTGGCGATAGTATGCTGTCCCGCTTTTTCGTTCTCAATATCGAGCCTTGCCCAGGGCAGCTTCAAACAGCTTGATTTACCGCTGGTTGACGGTATCGCCTATTTTCAAAAAACCATCGGGGCCTTTTACGGGATTGCCTTACGCCTTTCCACCCTGCTTGGCGTGGTTTGTATTGTCTGGAATTGTTTCAGGCTCTGGATGGGAACTCAGGAAGTCAGGAAAGCGTGTGTCGATATTATTACTAAATTTCTCCTTTTTGTCTTTCTTATTAACGTATACCCCCTTATTATTCATGGGGTCATTGATACCGCTATCAATATCGGTATGCACGCCGGAGGAGGATACAACAAGGTAAACGCGGCTTTTTACGCGCTGAGGGAAGATTGTGAAAGCAAAATCATGACCGCTGAGGAAAAGTTACTGGAGCTTGTCACCAATTCTGACGGTTCAATTGTTTTAAACGAACAGACGTTTAGAGCGCTTACGAAAACAACGTTCATTGACGATGGGGAATTAGAATCATTTCTTGAAACGCATGGCGTAGAAGTAGTAACCAAGGACGAATATAAAAAAATGGGGAATGGGCTATGGAATTTATTATTTCCAACGAGTGAACAATTCGAAGTCCAGAAGAAAGTCAAAAAATTTATGGTTGATACCAACGCCTCCGCCGCCCTCAATTTGGCGATAGATAAGGATTTGCAACAAGCGATGATCACCATGAAAGCAATGCAGGAAGTATTGGTAAAACAAACCCCTGATGATGAATTACAAAATGGCGATACTAAAATAGATCAGTATTTATATAATCCATTCATGGTAGACCAGGAAGGCCGCCAAACCAATATTTTATCGCCGGGAGCGATGATTAAAACAGCGGTGTTAATCAGCGACATTATTTCCCGGCAGGGAAGCATGGAGTATTCCTCTGATAAGAACGGTTTTATTGAGAAAAAGTTGGATGAGACTTTCCAGCGGATCATCTCCCTTGTTTTGATTATCCTCATGACCTTTGGACTGATTATGGCGAGTATTTTTTGTGTTATTCAGTATATTATGTGTATTTTTGAGTATTTCATTGTAACCGCGGTGGGGGTTATTTTTATCCCCTTCTGCCTATGGGATGGGACGAAAAGTTTTACCACAAAACTCGTTACCCTGTTTACCTCCTATTTTATCAAGATCATGGTCATGGTTCTTTGTTTGTTTTGGGTGTTTTCCGCGTTTATTTATATGGGCGTTTCCATCATGGCCAGTAATGAACCGATATCTTTTTTATCCTTTGCCTATTTTATCTTTACTTGTCTCCTGGGATGGGTCGTTACTCAAAATGGGCCGCAGATAGCACTAGCCGTTCTCAACGGTACCCCCCAACTCTCGATGGGTGAATTCCTCCACGCGGCCGGGACCGCGGTAGCAAGCGCCGCTATGGCGAAGAAAGCCGCCGGCGTTACCGGCTCCGCTCTTAAAGGCGGAGGCAAGGCGGTTCAGGCCGGGGTTAGGGGAGCGCAGACCATTAACGCGGCCTATTCAGGATCAACGGCGGCCATTGAAGCCGCGCGAAAAGCCTCCGGGGGAACACTCACGAAGGGCCAGCAATTCGGTATCAGGATGGGCGCCCTCGGAAGCATTATCGGGAGCGGAATAGAAAATACGGCGGCTACCTTGCTTACCGGACAGGAAAAGAAAGAAGGGGGTATCTCGGTTGGTAAAGGATACTCCCTGGATAATCAGGCTAAAGATGGTTCCAGGACACACCAGGATTCTGAAAAGACAGCGCAGGGTAAGGGAACGAAGTACGGCGAACAGTGGGCTAAGGATAACGCGAAACCGGCGCCGGAGGGCGACAGCAAGCCGACCGGTATTGAGGGTCAGAAACGGGAATGACTATTCCGAGAAATTAGTCCGGGACAAGGTGTTCCCGAAGGTCTATATCCGCGTATTTGTGTTAGTATCATTTTTTTACATTAGGCATATACGCTATTTCCCCGGATAGCGGCAGGCAGAGAGGAGAAATAGCCATGCCCCAATCGTTTTATGCCAGCGAAGGCACGAACGGGACCGCCTTTACCCAGGAAGGTACACACAACCTGGAAATGGCGGATACCGTCAACGGCCTTGCCCAGAAAAATGCCCGAATGTGGCAGATTATCGCGCTGGTTTCGTTATCATCTTTTTTTATCTCGTTGGGTTTACTTATCTATACGGTGAACCTCCCTAAGACGGTTCCTGTGGTGGTTACCGTGAACCCGGAAGG
>JAITNM010000105.1 GCA_031290475.1 Treponema sp.
GAGGCACCTTTGATGGCGTTCAGAATTAGGAATTACTGCCTTAGTGGGTAGAGAATCACCGAAAAAGCTGGAGTTGGCCCGTAAAAAACGGATAATTTTTTGAATTTGGAATTGCTGCAACCAGGGCAGATGCGTTAAAACAAGAAAGTTTAAAAAAGTCCGCTGATTAGCGTCAACGGATCAGTGTTGCCCTAAAGCCTCTTCCACCGCTTTGGCAAGCTGATCCGGGCAGGAGGTGCTTTTCCGTCCGCATTTGGTGCCCTTGAGGGTGGACACCAGCTCCCGGGCATCCATGCCTTCCACCAGTTTTGATATGCCGTTAAGATTCCCGTTGCAGCCGTCTTCAAAGGATACCTGGCGGATCTTGCCGTCTTTTATATCGAAGTTGATTTTTGAGGAACAAACGCCCTTGGTTTTATATGCAAACACTTTTCTCTCCTGGTTATAATATAAGCAAAATACCCTGTTTTGAATACCAAAGACCTCATGTGGCGGGGGCGCCGAATGTAATCCGGGAACCCGAACCGGACTTGACTACTTCGATATGGCTGGGAATCCGGGAGCGCATATCCCCCACATGGGAGATAAGCCCTACCATGCGGTGGTCCCTGAGTTCGTCCAGGATGAGGAGCGCCCGGTCCAGGCTCGCCTCGTCAAGGCTGCCGAAGCCCTCGTCGATGAACACCGCGTCAAGCCGCACGCCGCCGGAGCGGTTTTGAATAGAGTCGGCGAGGCCGAGGGCGAGGCTGATGGAGGCCATGAAGCTTTCACCCCCCGAGAGGGTGGCGCAGGGGCGGCATTTCCCGGTGTACGCGTCGAAAACCGCAAGATCAAGCCCCTTTGCCCGGTTCCCCCCCGCTCCAAAGCTGTCCAGGAGCAGGGCATAGCGGCCTTCGCTCATCCGCTCAAGCCGGGTGGTGGCATAGGCGGCCACTTCTTCCAGGTAGCGTCCCAAAAGCCAGGAGTCGAAGGCGGTCTTTTTCGGGTTCCTGCCCGCAAGATCATCGGCGAGGGCGGTAAAACGCCGGCTCTTTTCCGAGAGCCTTTCGTAGCGGCTGCTGGTTTCCCCCAGCAGCGCCGCGTCCCGCTGTAGAGACGCAAGTTCCCCGCCGGCCCTGTCCCGTTCCGCTTCCGCCGCCTCCTGTTCCGCTTTAAGTTCCGGAAGCCTTTTCTTAATTTCACTTCCCGCTTCCGCCCTGCTTTCCTGGATTTCTTCCCGTACCTTGTCAAGGTTCCGCAGTAATTCTGTTTTTTGTGATTCAAGCCTTACCGAGGCGTCTTTCCAGAGGCCGATTTCTTTTTCCAGGGCGGATTCTTCCCTGATGTCAAGCAGGGCCTGCCGCAGGGATTCCGCGTCCTTAAAGGGAGAGGAGGCGAGGGCTTTTTGCAGGGCCTCTTCCGCTTCCCGGCCCTGTTTTCGGGCATCGTCCCGCTGGAGACGGCTTGTCTCTTCCTTCCCCGTAGCGGCGGCAAACGCCTTTCCCGCTTCTTCCCGCTTTTCCCGGTATTCCTTTACCAGCCTTTCTTTTCCGGAAAGCTGCCTGTCAAGGACAGTCAGGGCGTCTCTTGCGCTGTTTCCCGCGCCGGCAAAGGGCGATTCTTTGAGGAGCTTTGCGTGTTTCTGACGCAGTTCTTTTATAATACTGTCCAGGTTTTTTAGTTTTTCCGTCAATGCGGCCGATTCTTTTTCCTTTTCCCCGGTCTGGCGCAGCAATTTTTCCTGTTCCCTTCTGAGTTCTGTGAGCCGGTAGGCCCCCTGCCTGCCTGCCTGCTGTTTTTTAACGAGCCCGTTCACCAGGTCTACCTGGGCTTTGTGCTGTGTATCCGCTTCCTCCGCCGCGGGGATAGGCCCGCCCGCCGCTTCAGAGAGGCCGCGTATTTTTTCCGCCGCCCGCTTTTGTTCTGTTTCTCTGGCCGCGAGTTCCGCGTTTTTCGCCGCCCCCAGGGCCCGCTGTTCCCGCAGGGTTTCCTCGGCGCGGGCGATACGTTCCTCAATGCCGAAAAGGGGCGGCGGAGCGGCCGCCGGCAGGGGGTGATCCCGGGAGCCGCAGACCGGGCAGGGCTCGCCGTGCTTAAGGCCGAGTCCCAGGACTGCGGCCATGTTGGCATTTTCGCGGGTTTCCTTTTGATGCCTTAAAAGCCTGAGCTCGTCTTCCTGTACCGGGATGCGTTTGGAAAGTCTCTCACATTCATCCCGCAGTTTTTCCGCTATGGCGGCGGCGGTTTTTTCCTCAGCCTGTAAAGTCTCCGCCTCCCTGGCGATCCGTTTAAGATCCGTAAAACGGTTCATAAGGTTTTTGGCCTCTTCAAGCAGGGCGTCGTTTTCTTCCGTGTTCCGGCTCTGCCCCTCAAGATCCCCGGTTTCCTTTTCCCTTTCGGCAAACCGTTTTCGCAGTAATTCTATCTCTGATGAAAGTTCATGGGTCTTTAGGCGTAGCGTTTCTGCTTCTCCGGCGCTCTCTTCGAGCCTTTTCTCCCCGCCGAGCATTTCCTCGAAGAGCGGCCGCCTTTCCCGAAGGAGCCGGATCTCACCCTCCAGTTCTTCCCTTTCCCCGTCTCTTTTTTCCGCTTCCGCCAGGGCCGCTTCCGCATCTTTCTTTTCCCGCAGGGCTCTTTCCCAGGCAGCGCCGCTTTCGGCCCGCTGTTTCTGTTTTTCCCCTTCCCGGTTAACCAGGTGCGCCAGGGGCTGGGCTTTCCGGGAAAGGGTGAGTTTCTTTTCCTTTTCGGCTATGGCCTTTCCCTGCTCTTCAAGTTCAGCTGCTTCGGTTGTTATCCTTTCAAGCCGTTCCCCTAACGCCGCCTCGCCCTCCCGGGCGGTAAGCTGTTTCTTAAGTTCCTCCGCCTCCCTGTCCAATGCGGCGGCCCGGATCCTGGCTTCCCGGAGGGCGGTTTCGGCCTTTTCCCGGGATTCGTCCAGGGTGTCAAAGTTTACCCGCTTGCCGATCTCCTGGAGGGTCCTGAAAACTTCCTGGGTTTCCACTGACGCCTGTCTTGACTTTTCAAGGGCAAGTTCCCGCACTTTTTCCGCTTTTTCCATGGGAAAAAGTTTCCCCAGCGCCTGCCGGCGTTTCGTGGTATTCTGCCGCAGAAATTCGGCGAATTCCCCCTGGGGCAGCAATACTATTCTGAAAAATTCTTCGGCGTCAAGGCCTATGAGCTCCCTGATTTTTTCATCCGCTTCTGATTTTTTACTGCTGAGACAGATGATATCTCCCGCCTTGATTTCATACAGGGCGGAATTTTCGTTGACAGTAGTAGAGCCTGTTCCCCTTAGCTTTAGTTTTTCCTGTTTTGGCGAACGATCGATCCTGTAGTGTTTGCTTCCCGAAAGGAATTCAAGGGACACAAAACATTCCGCGTTTTCCCCGGCATAATCGCTCCTGAGGTTGAGCAGATGGTCTCCCCGGCTCCCCGGAACTTCACCGTAGAGGGCAAAGCAGAGGGCATCGAAGACGGTTGTCTTTCCCGAACCGGTTTTCCCGGTGATAAGAAAAATGTCGTCCAGGGAAGAGAAGTCCACGGTTTCCTTTCCCGCGAAGGGGCCGAAGTTTTGGAGATCGAGCTTTAGGGGTCTCATGTTTCAGCCTCCCCCCGCTCCGCTTCCTCAAGGAGTTCCCGGAACAGGGCGATTTTTTCATTATCCGGAGCGCCGTAAATGCCGGTGAGAAAATCTTCAAAGTCTTCCACCGTAGTTCTGCGTTCCCGGACGGCGCCGGCGGCGCCCTCCTCCCGGGGAACCCCTTCCCGCAGGCGGGACAGGGCGGCTTCCTGCCGTATGGAAAGAATCCAGGGAAAGCGCTGTCTTAAGAGGGGCAGGGGGTTTTCCACGAGCCCCTGATCGGTAAGGTGGATTTCAATATAATCCTTTTCCGCCTTTGAGATCTCCGGATCTCCCGCGCTTTCCCGGTAGAAATAGTTGAAACTTCCCCGCAGTTTTCGCAGCCTCCTCAAGGGGCGCACGGGTAGCGGTTCTACCGTTAAACTGTTGTCCTCTTTTAATTCAACCGAGAGAAAACACTTTTCCTGTTCCGGCGACGCCTCGTTAAAAGAGTAGGGGAGGGGACTTCCGGAATACCATGCCCTTTCTCCCGCCTTCTGCCTCTGGTGGAGATGTCCCAGCGCCAGGTAATCGAATCCCCCAAAGTGTTTTGTATCCACCTGCTCCGCGCCGCCGAGAAATACCCGCTCGGATTCGCTTTCCACCCCCCCTCTGGCAAAGAGGTGGGCGGCGAGAACCGTATGTTTCACCCCGACGGCAAGGGCCTCCTCCCGCCCTTTTTCCAGCCGTGCGGCCGCTTCCTCCGCGAGGCGCGCCTGGGAACGGATAGGTTCCGCCGTTTTTCCGCCCTCCTCCGCCGGGCCCGTAAGTTCCGAGCAGAGACTCCCGGGGTTCATGTAGGGAAGGAGGAAAAAGGCGCAGGAATCCCGGGTATTACCGTCCCGTACCATTACCGGTTTATCCGCCTTAGCGGGATCGGTGGAGAAGTGTATCCCCAATTCCGCAAACAGCTCCTTTCCAAACCCCAGACGGGAAGAGGAGTCATGATTGCCGGACAGTATCAGTACCGCAAGATCCGGCCGCCGGGCCTTGAGTTTCCCTAAAAAAGAGCCGAAAAGATCCACTCCGTCGGGAGAGGGGATGGAGCGGTCGTAAACGTCCCCGGCGATGATGAGGGCGCGGTAGGAAAGATCGGCGAGGTTTTCTATGAGCTGATCCAGCATAAAGCGCTGATCTTCAATCAGGGAGTGTTCGTGGAAAATTTTCCCTAAATGCAGATCCGCGGTGTGAAGAAACCTCATAATTTATCAGCATAGAAGACGGCCGGGAACTTGTCAACGTGAAGTCCAATTTTTAACAGACGATAGCTTTGATGTTCTTTTCCGCCAGGCGGTATATATAGTCCTGGGTAATGCCCGAATCCGTTATGAGGTAATTGATCTTGTCCAGGCAGCCTAATGAGGCAAAGAGCACCTTTTCCAGCTTGCTTGAATCCACCAGCAGGTAGACTGTTTTGGCGGAGTTGATCATCGCCTTTTTAAGGGACAGATCGGTAAAGCTGGGATAGGTTAAGCCGGCCTCAAGGGAAAAGCCGCCTGCGGCCAGAAAGAGTTTTTCCACATACAGGTCATCAAAAACCGCGGTTGATTTTTCTCCCGTAAGGGACAGGGTGGGGGCCTTAAATTCCCCGCCTGTCATAAGAATCGTATTGGTCGGTTCCTTCCCCAGGGCCAGGGTAATGTTGATAGCCGGGGTAACGATATTCAGGTTTTTTTTATTGGTAAGATGCTTGATCATCTCTGTTACGGTGGTACCCGAATCCAGGATAATGCTGTCTCCGGAAGAGACAAATTCCGCCGCCTTTGCGCTGATCAGGGCCTTAAGGTCCATATTGTTATGCCGTTCAAGCTGTATACCGGTAGCAAAGGAAGAATAATTACTGATAAAAGCCCCGCCGTGCTGCCGGGTAATAAGGCCCGCCCCTTCCATGGCTTCAAGATCCTGCCTGATGGTCGGCTCGGAAACCTGAAAAATGTTTTTTAATTCCTGAACCCGGCAGCTGCCGTTTTCGCGCAGTAATTCTATTATTTTTTCCCGTCTTTGTTCCGGAAACATTGTTCAGCCTGATCCTTTAATAGGTAACCTTACTCTTTGTAACCACCGATTATAAGAAGATTTGAGTTCCCTGTCTAGCTTTGCGCCGGGCAGATACGATTCATGGACGGTGTTCCGCGCCAGCTCTTCCACCTCGGGGAAAGTCAGGCTGCCCTTTCCTATGAAGGCCAACAGCGCCGCTCCCAGGGCGCTTGCCTCGTGGCGTTTGTCTATCCTCACTTCGGTCTCAAGGAGGCCGGCGATCATACCCATGGAGATATTGCTGTGGGTAAGGCCGCCGTCGGCTTTTATCCACCGCAGCGCCGCGCCCCGGTCTTTTTCCATGGCGGAAATAACATCCTTTAGCTGGAAGGGGTAGGCTTCCACCGCGGCGCGGACTATATGGGCGGCTTCGGTACCGAAGTTTATCCCGAGGATTTCAGCCTGTCTGTCCATTTGCCACCAGGGGCCGCCCAGGCCGCTGAATGCGGGAATAAAGGTGACCCCACCCGAATCAGGAACCGATTCGGCCAGGGCGTCAAGCTGTTTTGGGTCCGCCGCAAGACCGAGTTTGTTCTGTATCCAGTTGAGGGTTGAGGCGCAGCTTACAATAACCCCCTCAAGGGCATAATCTGTTCTGTTTTCCATAGACCAGCAGACCGTACTAACCATGCCATGCCTTGAATGGCTGCGGGCGCCGGTGTTCATCACCACCGAAGAGCCGGTCCCCATGGTTGCCTTGACGGTTCCCGGGGAAAAACAGCCTTCTCCAAAACAGGCGGCGTGGGAATCCCCGATTGCCGCGGTAATGGGGATGGGAGTATTAAAAATGCCGCCGAAAGTTGAGGAACTAAAATCTTTAAAAGCGGAAGGGCGAATTTCGCTCAGATGCAGGCCCCGGCTTCCAAAAAGATCCCCCATGCCGGCGTCCCAGGCGCAGGTATCAAGGTCCATGAGCAGGGTTCGCGACGCGTTGGTAGGGTCGGTATAAAAGGGCCGCTTGCCGGCGCCGCCCGCATCGAAGAGCTTATACATAAGCCAGGTATCGATAGTACCGAAGTACAGAGCCCCCGCCCGTATCCGGGCCCGTAAATCGCGGTCTTCTTCAATTAAATAAAGCAGTTTAGTGCCCGAAAAATAGGGGTCTATACGCAGCCCTGTACGTTGCCGTATGTTTTCTTCCAGCCCCGCCTCCTGATGCAGGCGGGAACAGACCGCTATGGAACGCTTGCACTGCCAGACTATGACCGGCGTCGCGGGGTTCCCCGCCCGGTCCCAGAGAAGAAAAGATTCCCGCTGGTTGCTGATTCCCGCGGCGCTAACGGCCTTTTTGGAATACCCCGCCTCTTCAAAACGGGAAACCGCCCCTTTTACCGCGCTAAGAACGGACGCAACGATTTCATTGCCGTCCTGTTCGACAAAACCCGGTTTGGGGTAGCAGGAATTGAGGGACGCCGTATAGGAAGCCATAATTTCCCCGGCAATGGAAAAAATAAGCGCCTTGGAACCACTGGTTCCCTGATCAATCGAAAGGACATACTCCATAATCCGCCCCTGTTATTCATTACGAGAGCATATTTTGAACCGTTTCCCTAATCCCCCCAGGATCAAGTTTGAAAAACACCTTGTTATCCGCGGCGGTCCAGTTTTTGGAGAAGGAGCCCTCGGGAACCCCCAGGCGCTTAAGTACCGCCCCCAGGCCGTTTTCGGCAATGAGTTCCGCGGTCATGCTCCCCGCGCCCCCGTGGGTTGTATGCTGTTCCACCGTTAACACAAGCCCTGTTTTCCGTATGGATTCAATAATAGCCCCTGGAAAGAAAGGCCGTACGGAAGTTATGGCAAAAATTTCGCAGGAAGCATAGCCCCCCAGCAGTTCCGCCGCGTCCAGCGCGTCATGAACGGCGCTTCCCAGGGCGACGATGGTAATGTCGGCGCCCTGGGAAAACTGTACCGGATAACCGGGCCTAAAAACATACGATTCGGGGGTGACCAGGGGGAATTTGCCTGAATTAAGGCTGGTGTACACAGGCCCCTTTCGGTCAAGGACGCCGTACTCCGCCATTTGCCGGCATTCCCTGGGGTCGCAGGGGACATAAATCTCAAAGCCCGGCATACCCCGTAACACGGAAACATCGTTTAGCTCATGATGGGTAATGCCGTCGGTCCCATAACTAAACCCGGCGTGGAGGCCGTTCACCTTTACATTGCTTTGTGAATAGCTGATGTCAACCTTAAGCTGTTCATTGGATCGGCAAACCAGGAAGGGGGACGCATTGCCGGTGATGGGGATAAGGCCGCTGTTTGCCAAACCGGCGGCCATACCCATTAAATTCTGCTCCGCAATGCCTACGTTTATTACCTTTTCGGGGAACCTGTCCCTAAAGGGCCGAATTTTGCTCGTACTGACCGAATCGCTGACCAAATACACAATGCCGGCGCCCTGCTTTGCCATTTCCATGTAGGCGTTCATCTGGGAGTCCCGCAGATCTTCGGCTGTAACCCGGATCATTTCCGCGATACTCATAAAACCAGCTCCTTTAAGGCCAGCTCGCCCTGTTCTATGGTGGGAATGGTATGGTGCCATTCGGGCCTGTTTTCAGCAAAGGAAACCCCCTTGCCCTTTATCGTGCGGGCGATGACCCCATGGGGTTTTGAACCTGAATAATCCAGGGAATCAAAAAGGGCGGCCATAGCATAGGCGTCGTGGCCGTCAATTTCATGTACCTCAAAACCGAAGGCTTCAAGTTTGTCCCGCAGGGGGTTTATTTCCATAGTGTTGGCAACAGTGTCGGCAAGCTGGAGTCCGTTAGTATCAACTATCAGGGTAAGGTTCCCCAATTTATAGTGGGAAGCGGCCATGGCGGCTTCCCAATTGGTCCCCTCTTCCAGCTCCCCGTCCCCGGTAAGCACAAAGGTACGGTACCCCCGGCCGGTTTTTTGCGCCCCCAGGGCCATGCCCACCGCGATGGAAAATCCGTGCCCCAGCGCCCCGGTACAAACCTCTATCCCCGGCACCTGATTGGTAGGGTGAATCGTTAAGGGGCAGTCATGCTGCAAATAGGTATCCAGCCATGAAAGAGGGAAAAAGCCCCGGGCCGCCAGGGTTGCGTAGAGCCCCTCGGAAGCGTGGCCCTTGCTCAGAACAAAACGGTCCCGGCCGGGATCGGTTCTGTTTTCGGGGGAAAAATTGAGGGTATTAAAGAACAGCGTGGTTAGAATATCCGCCTCTGAAAGGGACGAACCCAGGTGGCCGCCCCTGGCGTGTATAATCATCGAAACAATCTTTCTTCTTATTTCGATGGATTTCTCTTTTAGGTTGACATTATCCATATTTCCTCCGAAACGGCATAAAACAATTATATTACATACTAATAAAACATGCAAGCAATTTTCTTTTAGCTCTTTTTAGTTTCTTTTTACTTTTTTTGCTTGACTTTCCTTCGAGCCTATGATAGGGTGTAAATACAATCTTTATTAGGAGGATTTTATGAAAAAGAAGATTCTGTTGATTTCGGTACTGATCCTGGCTGGTATCTCCTCGATATTCGCCGGAGGCCAGAAAGCAGGCGCGAAAAAGCTGATTTACGTCATCACACCCGGCTGGTCCAACCCCTACTTCAAGACGGAGGCGGACTTCGCCGCCGCCAAGGCGAGGGAGCTTGGTTATGAGGCCAAGGCCTACGACCACGGTGACGACGCCAATCTGCAGAGTCAGTATATTGACGCCGCCATTGCCGACAAGGCCGCCGCCATTATTCTGGATAACGCCGGCGCGGACATTACCGTCGCCGCGGTCAAAAAGGCAAAAGCCGCGGGTATTCCCACATTCCTGATTGACCGGGAGATCAACACCACCGGCGACTCGGCTGCCCAGATTGTAGCCAACAACTATCAGGGTATTCAGCTTGTGGCCCAGGAATTTGTCAAGCTGATGAACGAAGAGGGCGAATATGCCGAACTTCTGGGGCTGGAATCGGACAACAATGCCCACGTCCGGGATCAGGGCTACCATGACATTATCGACCAGTATCCCAGGATGAAGATGGTCGCGCAGCAGGCAGCCGACTGGGATCAGACCAAAGCCAAGACCATTATGGAAACAATGCTCCAGGCCCATCCCAATATTAAGGGCGTCATCTGCTGCAATGACACCATGGCCATGGGCGCGATGGCGGCTCTTCTGGCGGCCGGCAAGGGTAATGTGATTGTAGTGGGTTTTGACGGCTCCAACGATGTGCGGGATTCTATCATTCGTAATGAAATCAAGGCAACGGGCCTCCAGCAAATGGCGTATATCGCCGAGCAGGCCGCGATTCAGGCGGACCAGTTTATCAGAACAGGATCGACCGGCAAGCCGGAGAAGCAGATGATCGATTGTCTGTTGATCACAAAGGGCAACGCCAACAAGCTGAATAACTTCGCTATGACCAACTAGTGTTCTGTTCTAAATATTTAGCATAATGAACCACGAGTCGAAGAAGTAAAGAAAATATATGATTTATGTCTTTCTTCTTCGACTTTGTGGTTAAATTTCGTGGTAAAATGATTTGAGTAATTATTCAGGGGAATTATGGGGATAAAAGAAATCATCCTGTGCGGCGTCTTTGGGGCGGCGCTTCTTTCCTGTACGGTTGTAAAAAACGATACGTCGCAAAAAGATGCGGGAGGGAACCCCTACGGCTTTTCCATCGGAACCATCGACCCCAAAGGATACGCAAACGAGATTTGGGATTCCATGGTTGTTCCAAGGGTTGAGGAAATGGCCCTTGATTTTAAGATCCTCGCGGCGGACATGGAGGCCGGCGAGGAGGGAACCTCGGAGGAATACGGGTACCGTCTTTCAGAGAGAAATTCCTACAACTTCGCGGTTAAGGGAACCGTAAAGCTGTTGTCTATAGATACAAGTTCGGCCTCAGGCTCAGCCTCCCTGGACGTATACCCCTTTGACGGAACGGAGGACTGCCGCCTGCGTATAGGCCCGGTACTCCAGGGCTACGCGCTGCGGGACATTCAAAGCGGTATTTCACCGAGCAGTTTTGTTAATCAGGTTGACTGGGCCAGACTCGCCACAGAGCTTAACAACAAGGTAAAAGAAACGGTCCTTGCCGAAATTGATTTTTCCGGCATGGCCGGTAAAGAGGCGGAGCTCCTGGGGGTTTTCACCTGGGAGGGAAGCGACCGGGTAATTACCATTACGCCGGTACGCCTTGAGTTTAAGGATTAGCCATGGACGAAATAGCCCTTGAAGCCAGGCGGATCACCAAGGTATACCCCGGCACTACCGCCCTTGACAATGCGGATTTTAAGGCGCGAAAGGGCAAGGTAAACGTGCTTATAGGCGAAAACGGCGCCGGAAAATCAACCATGATGAAGATTGTCGCCGGCGTTGAAACAAAGACCTCCGGGGCTATTTACGTGAACGGTGCGGAAGCGGAATACACTACCCCCAACGAGGCGATTCAGCATGGCGTGGGAATTATTTATCAGGAATTGAATCTCTTTCCTAATTTGAGCGTCGCGGAAAACATGTTCATGACCAGGGAGCTTAAAAGCAGCCGGTTTTCCATCGATCATAAAAAGCAAAATGAAACGGCCCTTCAGTACCTGAAAAAACTCAATCTGGAAGTACCCCCGGAAACGCTGGTGGTGGATTTACGGGTAGGCCAGCAGCAGTTGGTTGAAATTGCCAAGGTGCTTTCCCAAAAGGCCCGGATAATAATCATGGACGAACCTACCTCCGCTCTTACCGAGGCGGAAGTGGGTACCCTTTTCAGCGTGATTGATGAACTGCGAAAACAGGGAATCACCATCATCTACATTTCCCACCGGCTGGAAGAGATCTTGCACATAGGCGATTATGTGACGGTGTTACGGGACGGGAAATTTATTGACGAAAAGCCGGTAACGGAAATTGACATCCCCTGGATAATCGACAAAATGACCGGGGGACACAAAATAGAAAATGTCTACGAGCGCCGTCCCATGGGCAAAGAAATTCTCCGGGTGACAAACCTGTCCCTTCCAAAAAAGAACGGCCGCGGCCTCGCGGTAAACGGCGTGTCGTTTTCTCTCCGGGCCGGAGAGATCCTCGGCCTCTACGGTCTTTTGGGCGCCGGCAGAACGGAACTGCTGGAATGCCTGATAGGCGAACAGAAAAACTATACCGGAACCATTGAGCTTGAGGGAAAAACCGTCAAATCAAAAAATATCAGCGGCAGGATCAAAGACGGTTTTGCCCTTATACCGGAGGACCGGAAAACCCTGGGCGTCTTCGGCAATATGAGCATCCTGGAAAATATGATCATGTCCGCCTTGTCCCGGTTTTTCAGGCGCTTTATTCTGCGGGAAAAAATGGAGCAGGCGGCGGCGGCGGGGGTTTCCAAAGATTTGAATGTAAAGGCGGCGTCCATTCTGGATTCCATTAATTCCCTTTCCGGCGGGAATCAGCAGAAGATAATCATAGGCCGCAGCCTTCTGACCAATCCGAAAATTCTATTGATGGACGATCCCACCCGGGGCATAGATGTATCGGCCAAGTACGATGTGTACGAAATATGCAAGAGGCTGGCGAAAAAAGGCATAGGCCTTATCTTTGTGTCTTCGGAAATGCAGGAAATGCACGCCATACCTGACCGGGTGCTGGTGCTTTCCCAGGGGCGGGTGAAGGCAGAATATTTGCACGAGGAGTTAACGGAAGAAAAGCTGGTAGCCGCTTCCGCTATTACCATCAACACAGGAGTAGAAGAATGAGCGCTGATAAACTGAAACAGCTTAATGTCGCGGACGCCGCGATGAAACTGCGGGCCTATATCGCCCTTGCGGTGCTTTTGGTTTTCTTTAGCCTTAACAGTCCCAATTTTCTGACCCTTACCAGCCTGATTACCATGGTACGGCATATCTCCCTGAACGCGATTATCGCCATCGGGGCTACCTTTGTTATTTTAACCGGCGGTATAGACCTTTCCATAGGGGCCATTATCGGCTTTGCCGGGATGATCGCCGGGGGCTTAATTCATCAGGGAATTCCGCTGAATTTTCTCGGTATTACCGTGTATCCCTGGGTCCCGGTGATACTCATTGTATGCGTGGTTATCGGAATACTGATAGGCTGGGTAAACGGCGTACTGATATCAAAATTCAACGTTACCGCCTTTATCGCTACCCTGGGCACCATGTATATTTTCCGGGGTTTCGCCCTGCTCCGTTCAAACGGCACCACCTTCCCCAACCTCCAGGGCAAACCGGAACTGAGAAATACGGGTTTTCCCCTGCTTGGCCAGGGCGCCTTTCTGGGCATTCCCTACAGCATACTGATTATGATCGCCCTGGTAATCGTCGCCGTCTATATTGCCAGAAAGACCCCCTTCGGGCGGCATGTATACGCCGTGGGCGGCAATGAGAACGCCGCCAGGCTTTCCGGCATCCAGGTAAAAAAAATCAAGACGATTGTATACATGATCTCCGGCGGCTGCGCCGCGCTGGTGGGTCTTATCATCAGCTCTGAACTGGTAGCAGCCCACCCCGCCACCGGTGAAACCTACGAAATGAACGCCATTGCCGCCACGGTACTGGGCGGCACTTCTCTGGCCGGCGGTCGCGGCACCATAGGCGGCGCGGTTTTGGGTGCCTTTGTCATCGGCGTGCTTAACGACGGCATGGTGATGATGGGCATTTCTTCCTTCTGGCAGACGGTTATCCGGGGCATCGTCATTATTCTGGCGGTTATTCTGGATCAGCTGCAAAACCGCGGTCCCGGAAGAAGCAATGTGCGGAAAGCGGCCAAAACCAATAATAAGTAGTTCAACTACGGAGGATTCGATCATGGACAAGATCAAATTGGGCTTTGCCCCCACACGGCGGAGTATTTTCAGCGCCCCTGACGCGGTAAAATACCGGGGGCTGACAAAAGACCGCCTTGCGGAGCTGGGGATTGATGTTGTTGATATTGACGATATTAACCAGGAAGGCCTCCTCTATAACACCGCCGAAATTCCGGCAATTATCGCCAAGTTCAAGGCTGCCGGAGTGGATGGCATTTTTACGCCCCACTGCAATTTCGGCACCGAATACGCGGTGGCCGAGCTGGCCCGGAATATGGCCCTGCCCGTACTGCTCTGGGGGCCGAGGGACGAAGCGCCTGACCGCGAAGGTATACGGCTCAGGGACAGCCAGTGCGGCCTGTTCGCCACCGGCAAGGTGCTCCGCCGCTTTGACCTTCCCTTTACCTATCTGACCAACTGCCGCCTTACAGACCCTGAATTCACCCGGGGGCTGGATGTCTTTTTAAAGGTATGCAGCGTAGTAAAGACTTTTCGCCGTATCAGAATACTCCAGATCTCCACCAGGCCCTACGACTTTCTTACCACCATGTGCAACGAGGGAGAACTTCTGGAAAAATTTAATATTCAGCTTGCCCCCATACCCATGACGGAATTGGTCGAGGCGATCCGGGAAGCGGAAAACCAGGCCGAAACCAAAGAAACGCTCAAGCTCATTAAAGAAAAGATGGAACTCAAATGCGACGAGGCCGCGGCGGCAAAGACCGCGGCGCTTAAGACCGCCATGAAGAATTTGGCGGCAAAGTATGCGTGCGGCGCGGTGGCCATTCAATGCTGGAATGCCCTGCAAAGTGAAACCGGCATTATGCCCTGCGGCGCCAATTCCCTGCTCACCGACGAGGGAATTCCCGTGGTGTGCGAAACCGATATTCACGGGGCCATAACGTCGCTCCTGGTACAGGCCGCTTCGCTGGGGGAAAAGCGTGTTATGTTTGCCGACTGGACGGTACGGCATCCTGACAACGAAAACGGCGAGCTGCTGCAGCATTGCGGCCCCTGGCCCATTTCCCTGGCGCGGAACAAACCCGCCCTTGGAACATCCGTGGCCTTTACCCATCCCGGTTCGGTCTCCGCCGAAGCGCGGCACGGCGAATTGACCCTGGCCCGCTTTGACGGCGACAATGGGGAGTACAGCCTCTTGCTTGGAAACGCCAAAGGAATAGACGGTCCATACACCAAAGGCACCTACCTTTGGATCGAGGTGAAAAACTGGAAACGCCTGGAAGCGAAAATTGTGGAAGGGCCGTATATCCATCACTGCGTCGCCATACACGGCGATTTTACGCCGGTTCTTTACGAAGCCTGCAAGTACATAGGCGTAAAACCGGACCTCTACGACAACAACGACGAAGAAGTTAAGGCATGGCTGCGGGGGGAATAAAAGAAACGTTTAATTGCGGTAATCAATGATCTCCTGTTCCACGCCGCGTCCTGTTTCCTGAATCCTTTGCATAAGTCCTTCCAGTTCCGGAACAGCCTTTAGTTCTTCCCTGACAAGCGCAAGCCGTTTAATCGAAGACGCTTCGAGTTTCCTGCTCCAGGGGTAGTACCGGTCAAAGGTATCGCCGTCCATCCGTACCGGCGTCACCGTTTTTGCCGCTGTTTCCCTGAGTTCCTGGAGGATGAGTATTCCGTCCGGGTCAAGATCGCCGGCGTGATAAAAACGGAAGCCCGAAGCGGCCAGTATTTTTACGAGTGAACCTACCGCCCGGTTCGGATGGCCGCCGGTATAAAGACAGCAATTGTACTCAATGCCGTCGAAAAGCCCGCCTTCGCTCAGAGCGTAAAATGTTTCCTTGTTTTCTATCATTAGCGCTGTTGGCGCTTCTGTTTTTTTCGGAAAATCATCCGGTGTAAAAGGAGTTATGCTGTTTATTGTCAGGATCGTAGAAAGCGGAAGCCCTAGTATGCCCCCTCTCGCGTTGATCAGGGGTGCGGATTCACCGGTCCCTCCCGTCGTTTTAAAAAGGAATATGATTTTTCCTGCAATTAGCGTTTCCGGAAAGGAGCGGTCAACGAGGGAAATAAAATCCGGTATGTGCAGTTTTTGTTTTTTTGCCCTGATAAAAACCGGGTTGAAGATCGCCGTAAGCTGTTCGATCCGTTTTGAATCTGAAAAAATGGAAATGGAAAACGCACGGATAGTGATCTTTTCCGAATTTTCAAGAGCCCGGCAAAGAGAGGCCAGATCTGTTACGGCCTGTTCGTCAAGGCCCCTTTGGGCGTCGGCAGGGCTTATTTTCTCCCCAAGGAAAGCAAAAAAACCGCTTTCGGGCGAGACTGCCGTAAAGGAAGCCGCGGCGGCAAGGGCGGCTTTGCGGGCGGAGCGAACAATTGACTGGGGGGCGGGCCTGCCGGCCAGTTCAAACAGCAACGCGGCGTCCCGGCAAATCAGGGAGGAAAGGGCTTCTCCCTTGCGCCGTTTAACCCAGACAAGGGAAAGCAATTGCCGCTCTTCAAGAGATTCGGCGGCTTCAAGGTAGGACTCCCGTTCATCAGGCGGAGTGTTTTCAAAGTCCGGGAAGATGGCGGCGGAACGTATTCTGAGAAAGCCCCGTTCTTTGCCCGGCGTGGAAGCGGCGGCCGCCCTTTCTGCGCCGGATGCCGAGGCATAGTACCGCACGGTAAAGGCATTGATGATCCGTTCTTCCCACAAAGTCATGCTGTTATTTCCCCGCCGCCGCTGTCTTCGCGTTCAGCACTATCCCAAGATCGGCGCCGGTGAGCGAATTACTGTCGTCAACATGACAGTCGCGGACCCGCACGGCATTGCCGTAACGGCTTATAATGTTGATTCGATCCATGAAGGGGGCAATAGCCTCAATTTTTTCCGGAGGAACCGAAGTGATAATCTGCAGATTAAGATCCTTATAAAACGTCAGTATTTTTCCTATGCGTTCATCGTCCATACGGTTAAAGGCTTCGTCAAATATTACGAGCCGTACTGTTTCTTCCGGCCGTGCCTTATAAAAGCGATAGAAACTCGCGGCAATAGCCACATAGTAGGGCGTCTGAGTTTCACCGCCGGACTTTTCCCGCAGTACCCGTGACAGGGAAAGTTCTACGGGTTTTCCCGTGGCTCTGTCGATAGTATCGGTTTGCCTGATTTTTATGTCGTAGTGAAAGTAGGTCCGGTAATCGCAGATATTCCGCATCTCCTGGGAATCGAGATTTGCGTTGAGTATGCGGTCGAATAGTTCTTCCGCCGCTTTCCGTTCATCAATATCCGCGATCTGGGTAAAAAGCCCTTCTTCCATGGCGGGAATTGCCGCCGCACGGCGTATCACTTCTATCTGGCCTTTCCGTTCCGCCACTTCTTCCAGGGTAAAGCGGTACTGATCCCGCCCAAAGAGCAGATCCCGCAATATACTGTTAATCTCCCGGAAACTTTCCCGCGCCTCCTCTATCTGTTCATAAATCCGGGAAATAAAATGTTCTCTGAACTCCTTTTCCGCATCCTGCCGGGCGCGGGCTATCTTTTCCCGGTAATCCGGCAGTTCCGATGTTTCAAACCGTTTCAACATGGTTTCCGCTTCGGTGTTTTCCTGCGCTTCAAGGGAAAGCATATACTGAAATTCCTGATTGTAGTTCAAAACGAGTTTGCGGTATTCAACTTGCAGGCTTTCCGTCCTGCTGCGAAAACCCTTGAGCGTTGACTCGTAGGTGGTCGTAAGTTCCGTAATAGCGGCCTCGCCGTAGCGCTTTTCCGCATACGCCTCACATTCTCCGATCATCAGAGGATTGGCATCCGCAAATACTTTTATTGCGTCTTCCTTTTCCGCGAGAGATTGGGAAAGTTTCGCAATGCTGTTACGGCAATTATCGGCGGTAGTATTCAAACCTCCCAGTGTGGTATGTAACCGGACTTTTTCATCGTCAATGTCTTTAAGTTCTCCGTCCAGGGCCCGGTGCTTTTCTTCCAGTTTCCGGAATGAAGCTGTATCCACCGCGGCGAGTTCTTTTTCCGCACGCTCAAGGTTTTCCCGGTAAGTGCGGCAGTTTTCCAGCGCAGGCAGGAGAAATTGCATTTCTGTCAAAGTATTTCTGACTCTGTAATACGCGTTTTCCCGTGCGCCGGCTTCCCGTTCTTCCGCTTCGGCGTTATCGTGCTCACCGGTTAGCCGGTCTCTTTCGGCCAGCAGGAAGAGCTTCCGTTCTTCCAGTGCGGCCTGGCCTAAATAATGTCTTTTGTACACCTCCTCCCTGATCCGGGAAGCGGTATGATTACTGTATCTCATGCATTCCCTGGTTACCGCAAGTTTATAGGTTTTGAGGGTGTCGATATCCGCACGCATAACTTCGCCCAGAATATAATCAAGGTAGATGCGGGCATAGCCGTCCGCTTTTATAAGTTCCGACAGCGATCCTTTCTGTGGCTTTGCCATCCGCATTTTTTCCAGATTCGGGAGGAAGGCTCCTGCCACAGTTCGGGGAAGGCGGTCGTAAATTGCAAGAGCTTTCTGAAACTGTTCAGGCGGTACGAGGAGGGCGTGACGGCAGGTATTAAGCCAGCCTTCCACCGCATCCACCCAGGATTTATCCGTAACATCGGCCGCCTCAGATAAAAAATGCACGTCTATTCCCGCCTTTTCAAGTTCCCTGCGCAATGCGGCAGGCGCTTCCGGAGGGCGAAGTATGCCCTGGTTCAGTTCAGCCAATTCAGAGATTATTTCACGCAGCAATGCCGCGGTTTCGTCTGTTTTGCGGTGCGCTTCATCTTTTAAAGCCCTGTATTTCTTTTGCTCTGTTTCAACCCAGTCAATATCACTGTCGGGATTGTCGCTTAATTTGCGCCCGATCAGAATTTCACACTGCGATTTAAGGGTACGGTACTTTTCCGCGCTTTTTTCTTCCCGCTCAAGGTCCTGCTTAAGCCGTTCAATGCGGCTTGAAATTCCTTCATAGAGCCGGTGCGCGTCATTGGCCGCAAGGGCCATGACAGTTTCCCGCATCTCCTCATTTTTGTCAAAACGTTTTTTTTCGATAGCGGAAATTTCCCGGTCAATAAAAACGATCTTTTTTTCCGTTTCCGCAAGTTCCTGTGTGATCTTTTCAGACTGAGCCCTGTCAATATCCCGTTCTATTCTGAGTTTTAGGTATTCCTGTTTCAGAACAAGACCTTCAAAATTCCGCCATTCCGCGGCCTTGGCGCAGATTTTTCGCAGGAGCGCGATTTTTGCCTCCGCCGCTTTTGCCTGGCGTTCCGCTTCTTTATAACTTTCAAGATTGGCCTTCATGTCGGTTATGGGGACGAGATTTTCTTCCAGAATATAATCGCATACAAATTTATCAACCGAGACGAGGGGAGCAAAACCAATAGAACGGGTAAAAGATTCCAGGTAGGGATTGTACTCGGTATAGCGTTTCCAAACGCCAAGTTTTCCGGTAAAATCGCGGATATACTGTTTTTTTGATTCGTAAACCGTAACGCCCCGGGGTACGAGTATATCTTTAAACTGCCGGAACAGCAGGGGAGCAGTGTTTCCGGGAGTTTTGCTTCCGGAAGATCCGTCTTCCGAAGCGGAATTGCCGGCTCTTACTGTAAGGCGCGCAATGGAAATGCCGGTTCCCAGCCAGAAGTGTTCGGTAAAGCGGTCGTTGGTATACGCTTCCACGCAGACCCCTGCGGAAAAGCCTCCGCTGGCAGCGGTTTTGCCGTCAGGACCGGCGGGAAGGGTAATGGAAAATTCAAGCATAACATGAGAAACTGTATCACCCCGGAGGTACTCGGTAGTATCACTGCCGAGTTTACAGCGGACATAGCCAAGAAGGTCCCGTCCGCCGCCTTTCCGTTCCCCTGCCGCGGAGTTGAACTTTGCCTTGCGGAGATCCGCAGCCATGGCGTACTGAATGGCGTCGATCGCCGTGGACTTGCCGGAACCGTTGTCCCCCGCCAGAAGGCAGCGGTTTCCTATTTCAATGATCGTGTCCTCAAAATTATGCCAATTGACAAGCCGTATCCGTTCCAGAGTGATCATGATAAACTCTCCGTATCAGGCGCCGCATCAAGCGCGGCGGCGGCGCCGTCGTCATCTTCAGTGTCATCAGAATCGCTCTTGCTCATAAGAACAGCGATAAGCTCGTCTATTCCTTCCCGGTCCACGCTGAGGGGAATGCTGGGGTAAAGCAGTATCTGTCCGTCCGGGTCCGAAATATCCGCCTGATTTATGCCGATAAGTTTGCACGAGGAAAGACGCTGCAGCACTTTAATTTGGCCCGTTTTCTTTAATTCGTCCCCGGTCATGATATTGAATTTCTGCTGAAATTCCTGAATGGTAATAACCGGAAATGCCGTCAGGTGGAGTTCTATCCGCTTCTCTTCGTAAAGCTGTCTGAGCGCCAGCAGCGCGCAGGTATCATCCCTGCCGAGTCTGAGTCTGAGATCTCCTGCCGCTCTGAACGTGATTACCCCAAGGCTTTCATCCCGTTTTAATTCCGCATCCATGCAGGAAAACCATGCGTCAAAGAGAACAATATTCCGGATAGTAAAATCGTAAAGTTCTTTTTCTTTCTCGATCCCCCTGATAATAAAAGTTTTTGACAAAAGAGTATGCAAGGCCGATTTAAAAAGGGCAAATTCGTTGTTTGTAAGTTCCGGTATTTTGGCAACGGCTTCAATATCGCTGTTCATTTTTCCTCCTCAACCTGACGCCGGGGATGACATAGCCGCCGGAACTTACCGAAATACTGTTTCCATTTAAAGCAACGGCAGCGCTCTCATTCACGGCAATATCCATGTCATCTGAAAAATCCATGGCTGCCGGCATATCCTCAATGTCATAATTGAACTGTAGACGGGAATCGCCGTATAAAAGGGTATAAACAAAACGGATAAATGATTTTTCATCTTTTACGAGGTCAACACTTGACAGAATCCGTTCTCTGCCGCCCTGTTCGTCAAGCCACGCGCTTATTTTTTTAAGACTGAGCTGCCGCTGCATACGTTCAAGAAACAGCGCTTCTGTGCGGGCAAGGGCTTCTTCGTCTACCGGGGAAGAGACCGGCTTGAATTCCGCAGTTTCCCGGCGGTAACGGCGGTACAGGGATTCGGCGGCGAAATGCCTTATCCGGAAAATACTGTGGGCAAACACGGCGGAAAGTTCTTCATCACCGCCGTAAATCGCTTTGACAAGAATGCCCAATTTCCCCGCAATAGTTGTGTCCGGTTCCAGAAGGGCCTTGATCCTTTCGGTGCTGGAACGGGAATACTGCGCATTACGGCGGTCAATTTCGTCCTGCAGGGGATCTACCGCCCGGAGGGTGTCTCGTATATCTTCCAGCATGGTTTTGAGTTTTTCCCGGCATTCCTTAGTATCCGACTGCCGTATTCTCGCCAGTTTTCGTGAACTCTCGTTAAGCCATTTTTCGTCAAGCAGCAGTTCTGTTACCTTTCTGAAAATTTTCGGACGGTACCGGGAAAGATTATCCGAAGTTTTTAGCCGTTTATAGGCGGCGTCCAGAATATCTTCACGATATTCATCGTAATGCTGACGCAGAATGTCGCTCACCTCAGCAGAAATTGCACCGGTATTTAACCTGTCGTAGTATCCCTTAATGCTTTGAGAAAGCACTTTAAGGGAGTCAATGAGTAATTGGGTCTCCTCATTGGCGTGGAGTACCGCATAATGACCGTTCTCTTTTACCGCGTCGCCGCAGAGGGAGGAATAAATGTTCACCACATGGCTTTCGTATTCGGTTTTAAGCCCCTCGTCCACCCGGACCAGGGATTCAAAGAAAGGCCGTCCCCAGGGGGTGATATTGATAAGCCGGGTATAATCCCCCAGGGTCTCCTCGGTAAGCCAGCCTGAACCGACAAGTCGCCGGAGGAATTTGAGCGCCAAAGAGCGGTCATTGGAAATGGATACCCCGGCGCTTTTGGAAGATGCGTTTCCGGCTCGTCTTTTACCGGTATTATCATTCTCGCCAAAATCCAGAAGCGGACTTTCTGTTGAATCTGACGGTGAAGGATTTAAAACCGCAGTATCGCTGTTCTCAATATCGGCAACAAATCCGCCGCCGTTGCTGGTATCAGAAGCGCCGGTAGAATTCGGGTTTTCCTCCAAAGAGTCCGCGCCGCTTTCGGCAGCCGGTTCTTCTTCTTCTTCGGCGAGGCTGTTACGGTGCAGTACAAGGTATTCGGTAAAGGTGCGGATCACCAACTCCCGTTCCGGCCCCTGGGTATTTTCCTGAAAAAGCCGGTAATAGAGTACTAAAAGCGCCGCATAATGTTCACGGTTCCCCCTTGCCAGGGGTGAAAAGAAGTTTTCAGGCAGAACGGTAAAAACACCGGAATTGGGCATGGTCCCCTCTATATATTATACGTCTTTAGGCCGGCTGTCTTGGACCCTTGCGGGTCCAAACCCTACCGCTTACACATCCTTAGGCCGGCTGTCCTGTACCCGTGCGGGTCCAGCATTTACCGCTTACATATCCTTAGGCCGGCTGTCCTGTACCCGTGCGGGTCCAAACCCTACCGCTTACACATCCTTAGGCCGGCTGTCCTGTACCCGTGCGGGTCCAAACCCTGCCGCTTACACATCCTTAGGCCGGCTATCTTGGACCCTTGCGGGTCCAAACCCTACCGCTTACACATCCTTAGGCCGGCTATCTTGGACCCTTGCGGGTCCAAACCCTACCGCTTATACATCCTTAGGCCGGCTGTCCTGTACCCGCTTGGCTTTGCCTTCGGAGATGGGGAGGGCGCCGCTTTCGTGGAGTTCTACCCGGGGGTTGATCGTGATCGAGGCCTGGATGGTCTTGCGGATCTTGTCCCGTAGCGCGTTGAGAGGCCGGGAGTCGTCCATAAAAATATCCGGCCCTACTTCTACTTTTACCGTCAAACGGTCCAGGACACCCTCTTTTTCCACCACGATGAGGTAGTTGTTTCCCACTTCCCCCATAGCCATGATCACCTCTTCGATTTGGCTCGGGAAAATGTTCACCCCGTTGATGATGAGCATGTCGTCGGTACGGCCCGTGATGCGGCGGAGCCGGCGGTGGGTTCTGCCGCAGACGCAGGGTTCGGTGTAGAACGAGGAAAGGTCGCGGGTACGGTAGCGCAGTATTGGCGTCGCTTCCCGGCAAAGGCAGGTGAGGACCAGTTCCCCGGTCTCGCCGTCCTTCACGGGTTCCAGGGTATCGGGGTTGATGATTTCACCGATGTAGCCGTCTTCCCAGAGGTGGAGTCCGTTTTTCGCCTGGCACTCGAAGGCTACCCCGGGCCCGTTCATCTCCGAAAGGCCGTAGGAATTGTACACATCAATTTTAAGCAGATCCTCTATGCGTCTGCGGGTGTCCTCCGAGTAGGGCTCCGCTCCGGCGAAGGCCCGTTTGAGACAGATACTGTCCCTGCTCACCCCTTCGCTTCTCATGATTGATTCCACATGGAGCAGGAAGCTTGGGGTGGCGTGAACTACTGTGGTGCCGAAATCTTGCATGAGACGGAATTGCCGGGTGGTGTTGCCGGCGCCTGATGGGATCACCAGCATTCCTACCTCTTCACCGCCGGCGTGAAAACCTAAGCCCCCGGTAAAAAGACCGTAGGTGATCATGTTTTGAAACACATCGGCTTTGTTACACCCGGTGCCATAGATGCACCGGGCCACATAGCCGGTCCATTTTTTAATATCCTCACGGTTAAAGTAAATGGTAGTAGGAGTACCGGTAGTGCCGCTTGAGGCGTGGAGCCGGATCACTTCTTCTTTTGGAACACTGAGGAGGCCGTAGGGAAAAGCTTCCCGGAGATCATGCTTGGCGGTAAAGGGAATGCGCTTTAAATCCGCGAGGGTTTTGATATCCTCCGCGCTGTTGATCCCCGCCTTGGGCAGACGCTCCCGGTAAAAGGGTGTGCGCAGCGCCCATGTTACCGCGATCTTTAGTTTTTCAAGCTGCAGGGCTTCCAGTTCAGGACGGGACATGGTTTCGATTTCAGGATTCCAGTACTGAAAATAGTCAGGAGGGGGGGTGAGAGAGGTAGGGGTCATTTTGTGGCTCCTGTACCGGTATTTTCCTCCGCTGTTTCGCGGCCCAGGTGAAAAGCTTTACTGTTGGCGGCGGCTATATCGGGGGCTTTTGCGGCGAACATGGCAGTAATGGTGCTTTCTATCGTTTCCGCAGGGATGGGGAGGAAGGGAGAAGCGGCCCCTACCATGACCATGTTTACCGTGCGGGAATGGCCGGCTTTTTTGGCAAGAGACGCGGCATCCACAAGGCGGTATTGGGGGAAGCGTTGAATTACACCGGTAATACTTTCGATGGCAGGATAATCCGGGATGTTGATAAAAGGTTCCAGCGCGGTAACCAGGACGCCCTTGGGGCTGAGCCATGCGGCGTAACGCAGGCTTTCCAGGGGTTCCATGGCAATGATAAGATCCGCCCCGCCCTGGGGTACCAGATCCGAGGCAATGGGTTTATCGGCAATACGGAGGTGGGCCAGTACCGCGCCTCCCCGCTGGGCCATGCCGTGCACCTCGGACTGGCGTACCGCGAGCCCTGCGCTCACCGCCGCCTGGGCAATGATGGCCGCAATAGAGAGCACCCCCTGGCCTCCCACACCGGCTAAGATAATGTCTCTTTTCATTATTGCCCCCCTCCCTTTTCCCCGGCTGTTTTTTCTTTTCGCTGCCCTGCGGTGTACCGTGCGGTGTACCGCTTCCGGAAAGCTTCCAGGCATTCCCGCTTAAAAATCACCACTGAAAGGCCGGGGTACTCAGCTTCGGCCCGCAGTTTTACTGCGTTTTCTTCCAACAGTTGTTTCTTTGCCTCCAGTTCCAGAAGGTGCGGAGGATCAACTCCGCATCCCAACAGGATCTGCTTAAGCTGGGATGAGGGCGCGATTGTTTCCTGACACCCGGTCATGGCCACAATGGAATTGTCCAGGATGATCACCGTCATGGGGGTATTGGAAGATACCGCGTCTATGAGGCCCGTAATTCCCGAGTGGAGAAAAGTAGAGTCCCCCAGCACCGCCAGGGCATGTTTGATACCCGCATCGGCGGCGCCCCGGGCCATGCCGATAGAAGCCCCCATACAGACGATGGACTCGGGGACGCTGTAAGGAGGCATGGCCCCCAGGGAGTAACAGCCGATGTCGGAGTTGATCGACAGGGATTCAAGACCGCTGGTTGCCTTCCTGATGGTTTCATAACTGTCCCCGTGGGGGCAGCCCTGGCAGAGCTGGGGAGGACGGCCGGGCAGCTTCGGAATGTCCAGGGCTTTGAACCGCACCTGGCTTCCCTCCACCGTAAAGCCGCTGTCCAGGACGTTCGGTCGCGGGGAAAGTCCCAGACCCCGGCGTACCGAATCGGGATCCAGCTCGCCGGACCGGTTCAGGGTCCCGTCCAGTTTTCCCGAGATACTGATCGCCTGGGGCAGAATTCCCCGGAGTTTTTCTTCAATAAAAGGCTGCCCCTCTTCGATCACGATAAGGCGTTCCGCCTTTTCACAAAGACTGCGGATCTGATCTTCCGGTAAAGGATAGGCCCCGATGTGGAGCCTGGAAGGAACCTTACCCCCCCGGGACTCAACAAAGTCATCAAGGTTTTCTTCGTAGTAATTTCCCCCAAGTCCCGCGGTAATTACCCCAAGACTCCTGTCCCTATTATCCTGTTCCAATTTATTGGAAGAGTAACAGGCGGTCCATTCCCGAATATCATCCTGTTTTTCGATGAGGGAGAGGTAGTTCCGCCGGGCAAAGGCCGGGAGCAGCATCCACCGGGATTTATCTTCCGCCTTGGAAAGGGGGTTCGGCTCCCGGAGGGGGCGGGTATTTACCGAGGACCGGGCGTGGGAGAGCCGGGTGGAAAGGCGGAACATCACCGGGACGGAAAAACGTTCCGAAAGGTCGAAGGCGTCCCGGGCCATATCGTAGGCTTCCTGTTGACTCCGGGGTTCAAGGCAGGGGATCATGGCAAAATTCGCGTAAAACCGGGAGTCCTGCTCGTTCTGGGAACTGTGCATCCCCGGATCATCCGCTACGGCTACCACAAGCCCGCCCTTGATCCCCAAAAGCGCCGCGTTCATAAAGGGGTCGGAAGCCACGTTGAGCCCCACGTGCTTCATGGTGACCATTGCCCGCTTTCCCGCAAAGGAAGCGCCCAGGGCCGCCTCCAGGGCGGTCTTTTCATTGGCGCACCAGGCGGCGATAAAGGCGCCCGGCGCATGACCTTTACGGTCCCGGTTCCCGGCGTTTTTTTCATACTCGCCGATGAGATACTCCATGATTTCTGTGGAAGGAGTTCCGGGATACCCATAGGCGGCGCTTAACCCCGCGTGAACCGCTCCCAAGGCCGCCGCCTCATCGCCCAGAAGGGCAAATTGATTGTCATCCATAATGCCGGGAATTGTATCAAAATATCAAAAGGGAGTGAAGGGACCCTATTCGGCCAGATTAATTTTGAGGCAATGCGCGCTCTTGACACGCCCCCTTGTTTTTTACCATGATCCTCTAGCTATGTATGAATCCGCCATTTCCCGTTCTTATTTAGAAAGTTTGACCACCGAAGAGTTGTTGAGTTTGGCGGATAACCGGGGTATAGAGATCCCTGCGGAATTGGAACGCAATTTTATCATTGAGGAGATTTTAGACGCGTTTCTGGTAGACGCGTACTTGCCGGATGAGGGAGAATCTCCGCCCCTGGAAGAAACAGATATCCTGGACCCCGTACTTTTGCCAAAACACTACAACATAACCTATATTGACGTTATTGTCCGGGATCCCCTTTGGGTATATGCCTTTTGGGAAATAAAATGTGCGGAAAAAGAGGTCTACGAAAAGGAAAGTAATTTTGAAGGTTACTTTTTAAAAGTATGTCCTAACCAGGGAACCCCGGGGGATCCCTTTACCGTAGAAGTAGGAATCGAGGATACCTCCTGGTACCTGGGTTTTTCCACGGGCCTTGAAAATCTTGCCCTTCAAGGACAGGATACGCGCAGCTTCCGTCTTGAGTTATGCGCGTCCCTGGGGGATGAAACGGAGGTATTGGCCGTGTCCCGGCTTTTTACCCTGCCCGCTCTCATGGCTCCTCTGGGGAGCCGGAGGGACAGGCCGGAACTCCGTCTTTTATCTGGATTGGATGATGATTTACCGGTACTGCGAAATGGGGATAGGCTATCTCGTATTCTTCATATAAAATGAACGCTTCTATGATTAAATCCAAGGTTATTTCTGTTCTGCTCCATGCCCATCTGCCCTTTGTTTCACCCCCGGGTATTCCTGCGGAGATCCGGTTTCCCGATGGCTGTGCTTTTTCCGAGGGGAAAGCCCGCCAGGGCCCGCCTGAGCATCTTCCCTTTTCCTGTGAAGAATCCTGGTTTTTTGAGGCCCTTTCGGAAACCTACCTTCCTCTGCTTGAAATGTTTGATCGTTTAGATGCGGCCCGGGTGCCTTTCAGGCTATCCCTTTCTCTGTCCCCGGTTTTGTCCGCCATGTTCACCGACAAAGTTCTGATCGAGCAGTACCTGGATTATGTGGACCGGCAAATCGAATTCGGTTCCCGGGAATTGGATCGTCATGGGAATGATCCCTGCCTGTATGCTCTGACAAAGTTTTACTACGACCGGGTGGCGGAAAAACGCGTCCTTTTTGCCGAACGGTATGAGAAAAATATTTTACAGGTTCTGGATCTGTACCAGAAAAAAGGCCGTCTGGAAATTCTGACCACCGCCGCTACCCACGCCTTTCTTCCGATTTATGCAGCCTATCCGGAGGCTGTTCAGGCTCAGATTGAAGTGGCCATTGCTTCCCATCGTCAAATCTTCGGCAGGAACCCTCAAGGGTTCTGGCTGCCCGAAATGGGTTGGTCGCCGGAACTGGATGAATACCTCAGATCCTACAATTTCAGTTATACTGTTATTGACACCCACGGGCTTCTTACGGGGAACGGCGAATGCCGTAAGGGAAGTTTTTATCCTGTTAAAACCCCGGCCCAGATATTTGTGCTGGCCAGGGATTTTTACGCTTCCCGTGAACTTTTTGAAAGTGAATCCGCCTTCCGCCTTTCCCCGGTTTACCGGGATAACCGGGAAGATCCGGCCTTTGAGTTGGAACCGGATCTGATCCGTCCCTTCTTGAGTGAGAAGGGAGGCCGTACCCCTACAGGCTATAAGTACTTTACCCAGGGAGGGGGGGGCGCCCCGAAAGTGCTCTACGATCCCCAAAAGGCTTCTGATCAGGTCCGCGCCCAGGCCCGCGCCTTTTTGGACAGCCGCTTGCGCGCCCTGGACCGCGCCGGCGCGCTTATGGACGAAATCCCTGTCAGCCTCTGCGCCTTTGACGCGGATCGTTTCGGCCGTTTCTGGTACGAAGGGCCGGATTTCCTGGAAGCCCTGTTCAGGGAAGGCGCCGGCAGGGAGGGGCTTCATTTTATGAATCCCCCTGAGTACCTTTTCAAGCAGAAAGACATAGAGAACCTCCTCCCCGGATATTCGTCTTCCGGCGTCAACGGTTATGGAGAAATGTGGCTGGACGCTTCCAACGACTGGATGTACCGCCATGTGGTCCGTTCCCTGGATCGGATGGTAGAATTGGCAGAGCGGTTCCCCAACGACTCCGGTCTTAAGGAGCGGGCCCTCAATCAGGCGGCCCGGGAAATACTTCTGGTTCAATCATCCGACTGGCCGCGTATGCTTTACAAACAGGAATGTCCGGATTTTGCCCGGTATCAGATCGACATGGCCTTAAGGAATTTTACCACGATTTATGAAGCCCTGGGGAGCAACTACATCAGTACCGAATGGCTTACCAGCCTGGAACGGCGGCATAATCTTTTTCCCCATATAAACTACCGGGTCTTTCGGAGAAAAAGATAATCTTCTATAATTGAGATACCTATTATGAAATTTCTCCGTTGCAAATCATTGCAGAGTTTTCGATTGCCGGTGGTTATATTCATCTTTTTAACCCTTTCCTTCCATCTTTTGGCGGAGGAAGGCGGCATACGCCCGGAAGAAGCGGGAGCTGTTCCGGCCCTTACGCCGGTAAATCAGACGGACATTGACGGAACCGGCTCTATTTCCCCCCTGAAGCCGCTCCTCTGGAAGATCCGGCCAAAACGTTACGTGACTCTCGATATGTGGACCTTCCTGTTTATAGGAATTATGCTGTTTTCTTTGATAGGCTTGGGCGTCCTTACCATGGGAATTGCCGGCATTCTCCGGGAAGGGATGGACATACGGAAAGAAATTTCCGCCCTGGCTGGGGGAGATATTCTGCCCTTTGAACAAAAGAGGCGTTTTACCGGGCTCCGAAAACGGGGGGCCGGTCTCAGGCTGAAACTAACCTCCTTTATTATTGTACTGGTCCTTTTGGTAACCGTCATGGTTTCCACCCCCCTCTATGTCTGGATGACCCGGCTCCAGCGGGAAACCCTTTTTGAAGGGTTCCGGGAACGTTCTACCATTCTTCTGGAAGGACTTGCATCCAGCCTCAGGGTCTGCCTTGCCGAAGAGCCCCTCATATCCCGTGCCCGCGAAGGGTTAATACCGGAATTAAGTTTTCTTCCGAATCAGATTTCCGCTGTTCCCGAAGCCCGGTATGTTACCATCACCGGTTTTGATCCGTCCGGTCAGGGATCAGAGGAACTGGTCTGGGCTACCAACGACCCGGATATCCTTAATAAGATTGATACCCCCGTATTCCGTCCCGGAGTTTCCCGGTTTACAGATGAGTTGAGCCCAAACCTGGGGGAAATTTCCTCCAGGTTTAACAATCAGTCCCGTTTGGAAGCAGGGGACAGGACGGCAGCCCTCTTCATGCTTTACCGGGAAGAAGCAGCCCTCCTTGGCCGGACAGATGAGCAGGATATTAAAAGGCGGGAGGATATCCGCGCAACCATAGAGGGCCTGGAAGCCCGTATCGGTGAACAGCTGGCCGCTATTAGCAGGGAGATAGGTTCTTTGCCTGCCTATGGCGCCGCCGGTTTTGTCCCGGACAAATCCGCTCTAAGCCGGCGTATTGATTCGTTGCGAAGGGTACATACCCCGGCCCCTTGGGGCGGAACCAAGGGTATGTACCCTGAGTCAAATACCTTACGAGAACAACATACCCCGACCGCTTGCGGCGGGGTTGTTGATAATGAAAATCATAGTTTTATTCTTTTTATGCCCATACTGTTTCCCCGGTATTCTGATAATACCTTCTTTCGCGGCCTTATCCGGCTTGAGGTTTCTATTGATTCTATTCTTGATCAAATCGCCGGTGACCAGTGGAATCTCCTTAAGATGATACTCCTTGTGGCCGGCGCCGCGCTGATCATAGGAACCCTGGGTACCTTTATTTTATCTACCCTGATACTCCATCCCATACAGAAGCTGGTCAGTTATGTGGAACTCATTCGGGACACGGAAGATAAAACCAAACTGGAGGGGGTGGAGATCAAGATTAAAACCTGGGATGAATTAGAGGTTCTGGGCACTACGATCAACGATATGATTGTAGGGCTCGTCAACGCCGCCCAGGCTTCCAAGGATCTCACCATCGGCAAGGAACTGCAGAAAAAATTCATCCCCCTTGAGACTGATAAGGAAGGGAACAAGTTAACTTCCGGTTTTAAGAATACCGCCTGCGCGGAATTCTTCGGTTACTACGAAGGCGCCAAGGGAGTATCGGGGGACTATTTTGACTATATCGATCTGGACGGCCGTTTCTATGCTATCATCAAATGCGATGCGGCCGGTAAGGGCGTTCCGGCGGCGCTTATCATGATCCAGGTAGCAACCATGTTCCTCAATCATTTTAAAAATTGGACATCCATTGAAAACGGACAGTATATTGAAGAGGTAGTCTATCAGATTAACGATTTTATCGAAGCCCTTGGTTTTGAAGGCCGGTTCGCCGCCTTTATTCTCTGTCTCTTTGACTCCGAAACAGGATTACTGCGGTGTTGTAATGCCGGGGACAACATTGTGCACTATTACGACCATTCGGAAAAGAGACTGAAATCCATCACTCTGCCCCAATCCCCCGCCGCCGGGGTGCTTCCCAATTTTCTCGTAGAAAGCAAGGGGGGCTATACAGTCCAGACTTTTACCCTGGATCACGGCGATATTCTCTTTCTCTATACCGATGGTATTGAAGAGGCAAAACGCAACTTCCGGGATTCATCATTCAACGAAATTACCTGCACCGAAGGGGACGCCCCTGCGGGTACTCCCCATGCCAATCATGTGGCAGGCCAGGGGAATGAACAATTAGGAGTCGACCGGGTGGAGGGGATCATCAATGGGGTGATGAACAAGCGGTTTTATTCCCTCTATAAATACCACAACCCCGAGGGGGAAAATGAACTGCAATTCGACTTTACTTCCTGCAGCGGTACTGTGGAGGAGGCCATCATGGCCCTGGTTGCGGTAGAAAAGATGTTCCGCCTCTATAAGAACCCCGGAGCGGGGGATGATTCCCGGGTTTTAGTAGACCGTAAAGTAGACAGGTTCCTTAAAGAGCATTTTACCCAGTACAGAAACTACTGCGGCCAAACCAGGGAACCCGGAGAAAACAGCGTCTACACCTCGTATACCCATGTCATGGAAGATCCCCAGTACGATGATCTCACTATTTTGGGTATTAGGAGAAAATAGTGCGGGATTTAGAGGCTCTAAATACGGTGAAAACCGCATTTGCGTATGCAAGTGCATGAGACCAAGGTTTGCGGTCTGTCCATAAAATAATCGACTTTATGGACAGGCACTAGGAAGTACTATGACGTTTAGCGATCGAATGAAGGAACTCCTGGAACAGGGAGTGGCGGTTTCCAAGGACTTCGCGTCCAAGGCGGGAGAAAAGGCCCAGGATTGGAGTGAAAAGGGGTACCAGGCTTCCCGGGAATTTATAAGCAAGGCGGGAGCCAAGGCCCAGGACTTTGGGGAACGGGGGGTGCTGATGGTGGAAATCCGTCAGCTTGAAGGCCGGGCTCAAAAACTCCTTGCCTGCCTCGGTTCGGAGGTCTACGCCGCCTTTGCCGAACAGGGGCTCGAGACTATTTCCGCCGAAGATCCCCGGGTTAAGCCAATCCTGGCAGAGCTTGCTTCCATCAGGGAATCAATTGAAAAGAGGGAAGGGGAGCTTCAAAGCCGCAAAACTTAGGGCTGACCGGTCCTTGCCCGGCACGCCTTTAATACCCACGACCGGAAGGATACCCAAGAACCCGCTCGCCGGTTCGCGGGGGAGCATTGGGGCGGAACCAAGGGTATGTACCCTACGAGAACAACATACCCCGGCCGCTCTGCCTCCCCCGCCGAAAGGCGGGTTCTTTGTTTTTTATCTCCATTCAGAAAATGAGAACTTAATAATATTATTAAAATTACGATGTACAAATACCTCACCGGATAATTCCGAAATATTATATATAACCGGCCATTGCAATTTATCGTTACCTTCTTTATCATATACACCGACGTTGGCTAATATATCGCGAATTTTTTGCATTGTGAATATATTATTATTAGAAATAATTTCTTGTTCTACTTTACTATAACGATTAAATTCGTCAAATCCTTCTCCAATATTAAGGCCATTATTAGTTATAAAATTTGAGGCTATCTGATATTTTACATCAGATTCAATAAAAAGAATTATAAAAACAAAACGTAACTATTCAGCCGGTTAGGCGTCAGGCAATGCCCCGTAGTACTAGTCATGAGACAACTCTTTATGGTATGATGAAATAAGGGATGGGAAAGGACATTAAAGGGAACGAATCCAGTA
>JAITNM010000117.1 GCA_031290475.1 Treponema sp.
CAATTTATATCCACCGGCTCAACAGCATCAGCGCCGGTATGGTCGCTACACTGAGCAGGGTGGAGAGCAGGGTACACTTGGCCCCGTTTTGGCTGTCGCCGCCGTGCATTTCGGCGAACATAACCACCGTCGAGCCTGCGGGCATGGCCATAACGGTGAACAGGGTTATAAAAAGCACTGAATTCAGGGGTAAAACCAGGCGCCAGAGGAGGAGAAAGCAAAAGGTTGCCAGGGGGGCCGCTATCAGTTTTACCCCTGTTGAAAGGTACGCCAGGGGAGTATTGAAGAGTTCCCGAAACCGTATTTCCCCCAGGCGTATGCCGACGATGATCATCGAAAGGGGGCTGGTCATGTTTCCCAGAAAATCCACTACAGTCATCACCTCGCCGGGGAGGCCGGAGGAGAAGAAAAAAAAGGGCAGGGCGATAAAAACCGCCAGGAAAGCCGGGTTGAGAAGGCCGTTTTTCAGGCTGATAAATTTTTTCTCCCCGGTAATGGAATAAATGCCCAACGACCAGCTCAGGATATTGTAGGCCAGGTTAAAGATGGCGACAAAGATGATAGGTTCACTGGCGCCGGGGAAGAATGCCGCCACCATGGGAAAACCCATAAAGCCGCAGTTGCACAAATACCCCGCGCTGACAAAGATCCTTTTAGACGGTCCTTCCTTCATAAAGGCAAAACACAGGCGGGCTAAAAAGTACATCCCCACGTTCAACACAAAGGACAGCGCCAGGGCTATTCCCATGTCCCCCAGAAAGCCGGGATCGTACCGCTTGCTTACAAAAGAAGAAAAAAGCAGGAAGGGGAGGGCCACGTACATAAGCAGGATAACCAGAGTCCCTACGGCGTCTTTTCCCAGCATTTTTGCTTTTTGGAGCACATAGCCTGGAATCATCAGGGCCATGAGCAGGACCACGCTACGGAGGGATGTAAAAAATTCCATAAGAAGCGGTTATTTTTTCCCCAGGGCGGTTATGTGTTTCTTAAAGACTTCACCCAGGGCCTTGACGCCCTTTTCAATCCGCTCCGGGCTTTCATTGGAATAGTTGAGCCTTAGGGTGTTGGCCCCCAGGACGCCCGCCTTTCCGCCTTCTCCGTCATCGGCGTAGAATACCGTACCGTTAATGTACGCGGCGTTTTGTTCTATGGCCTCTTTAAAGATCTCCACGGTATTTACCGGAACGCTGAATTCGCCCCAGATGAAAAGGCCGCCGTCAGGATTTGTGTGTACAAATTCCCCGGGCATGTATTTTTGAATCGCCCCGATCATGGCAGTTTTTCTCTCCCGGTAGACGGGGAGGCTTTTTTCGATATTCGGGTAGAAATACTGTTTTTCAAGGTAGCGCTTAATAATGGCCTGGGAGAGGTTTGATGTGTGAAGATCCGCGCCCTGTTTGCCTATGGCCAGCTTACGGATCACGGCGGCGTTCCCCACCGCAAAGCCGGTTCGCAGTCCCGGCGAGACAGTCTTGGAGAAGCTTGAGATGTAGACCACATGCTCTTCCGGACCGTGAAGGTCCTTACCATTAAGGTCCTTTTCAAAACTTTTTATGGAAGGTACGGCATCGCCGGAAAAACGGAGTCTGCCGTAGGGATCGTCTTCAACAACCATGAAGTTGTATTTTGCCGCCAGGGCGGCTACGGTCTTCCGCCTTTCCGCGGGCCAGGTCTTCCCCGTGGGGTTTGAGAAATTTGGGATGGCGTAGAGCAGTTTGGGCTTGTATTTTTTGATCTTGGCTTCAAGGTCCTCAAGGTTGATACCGTCCCTGTCCGCCTTGACCCCGATGGATACGCCGTTGTAGGCCTTGAGGGTTTCAAGAAAACCGAGGAAGGTGGGGTTTTCCACCAGCACCACGTCCCCGGCATTTACAAAAGCCTTGATCATGAGGTCAAGCCCCTGGCCGCCTCCGGACAGGATGAGTATATTTTCATTGTCTATGAGCCCCCCGATTCCCGCTTCTTTGATAAGGGGGATGAGGAGTTCCCGCAGTCCGGGGTACCCTTCGGTCTGCCCGTACTGAAGCACCCTGGCGGCTTCTTTTGGATCGGCAAAAATTTCAGCCGTAATTTCCCGAATTTGGGCTATGGGCAGACAATCGCCGGCCGGTAAACCCCCGGCAAAGGAAATGATCTCCGGCCGGGAGAGGAGGCGGAAAATATCCCGGGTCGCGGTTCCGGTCATCCCGGCTAAAGCGGTGCTAAATGTGTAAGCCATCGTATACTCCATAGAAGTAAAGACCAAATATAGGGAAACGCCAATTGCAGACTAAAGCCCGAATTCTCGATTGAATAAATCAATGCTTCCATAGTAACCTAAGTTTAGATTATTGCCTATATCTAAAATTACAAGGCCAATTCCATGGGGGGTCCTTGGTCCCCCTAACGGGGTTTTGGAATTGGCCCGGAGTACAAAATGAAGCAGCCTGCGGAGATCTTCCTGAATTGGAATTTCGAAGACATCCGGGAAAACGGTCCTTTTTACCGGATGTTCAGCGAAGCCAGCGTTCCCGTAGCCATGACCGACAGTACCGGTATTTTTATCAAGGTGAATAATGAGTGTGAACGGATCATTACCACCCTGGGCGAAGAGACCGGAATCAGCTCTATTAATGTCCTGGAAGAATCCCTCCGCTCATCAGCGGAATTCAACTATTTTTTGGCAAGCGATGAGAAGCGGAAGCGCATCCCCCTGTCTATAAAGCGGCATCCTCCGGGTGAAAACGGGGAAAAGATCCGGGACCGGCACAAATCTGACCATAAGTACCAGGCGGTAATTTGGCGGATCCATGAAGATTCCGGCGTTGTGTCCGGGGAGCGGGGCCCATTCTTGGGGATTATCTTCCTGGACAAGACCAGGGAATGGCTTGAGGAACAGCGGCTCAAACAGATCATTTTCCACGCCGAGGCCGCCACGGAAGCCAAAAGCCTCTTTCTGGCAAATATGAGCCACGAGATCCGTACCCCTATTCAGACCATCATCGGCATGACCGAGCTCCTCCAGGACACCAGGCTGGACCGGGAACAATCCGAGTATTCCCGGCAGGTCAAATTTTCCGCCGAGGTTCTGCTCTCCCTTATTAACGATATATTGGATTACTCGAAGATCGAAGCGGGGAGGATGGAGCTTGAAAAAATCGACTTCGATCTGGAGCAGGCGGTGGAACAGGCGGTGGAAATGATCTCCCTGGAAGCCCACAAGAAGGGGCTGGAGATGACCCTGGACATTCCCCCCGACGCGGGGATCACCGTTAAGGGAGACCCGAATAAATTCCGTCAGATCGTGATCAACCTTACCAAGAACGCCGTTAAATTTACCCGCCGGGGAGGGGTGATCATTACGGTACGGCTCACCACCCTGGACGGCAGGGAAGCGGTACGGGTGGCCGTGTCCGATACCGGGGTAGGGGTGCCCGTCGAATCCCAGGGCAAGCTCTTCACCACCTTCTCCCAGGTAGATCCCTCCCATACCCGGCAATTCGGCGGCACAGGACTGGGGCTGGCAATCTCCAAAAACCTGGTGGAACTCATGCAGGGAATTATCGGGATGATCCCCAATCAGCCGGAAGGTTCCATCTTTCATTTCACCATCCCGATACTGCGCGTAGAGGCGGAGGGGGAAAGGGCCGTTGTTTTGCCGCCCGCTCCGGAAAACCGTGAGATGCGTATCCTGATTGTGGATGATTACCCCGATTCCCGGAATATACTTCTTTCTTACCTTGGAGACCTTAATTACCCCAATGTGGATACCGTTTCCTCCGGCGAAGAGGCCCTGGATGAACTCCGGATTGCCGCTTCTATGAACCGGCCCTACGAGCTTTGTTTCATTGACATGATCATGCCCAAGATGGATGGATGGCGGCTCGCCGCGGAGATCAACGGCGATAAAAAGATCAACAACGCCCGGCTCATTCTCATGGTTCCCCATGGTCTTTTAGGCATGGACGCCAAAATGACCCTGCTCCGCTGGTTCAATGCCTACATCAATAAGCCTATCAAGAGGCGGGATCTGGCGGCGGGGATCAGCACCGCCCTGGCGGAGACTGCCCTGGATCTGGAAGCGGTCCCCCCTCTGGAAGCTTCTTCAGCCCTGGAGGCGGCCATAGCCGGTTCTGTCCCCCTTCTTGCCGCCGGTCCCTACGGGGGGAAACCGGCCGGTGGCAATGAACCGGCGGATATGCCGGAAAAACGGACGGAGGCGGATAAGACCGGTAAGCCCCTGATCCTCATTGTGGAAGACAATATGATAAATCAAAACCTCTTTGCCATGATCATCGGAAAGCTTGGTTATCCCACAATAACCGCGGATGACGGCCTGGACGCCCTGGAAAAGGCTGCGGCCAACCGGGTATCCCTTGTTTTTATGGACATTCAGATGCCCCGGATGAACGGTTATGAAGCGGCCGCGGAACTGCGGAAGCGGGGGTTTAAAAAGCCCCTCATCGCCGTTACCGCCAGCGCCATGGCGGATGAGTGGGATCACTGCCTGGAGGCCGGTTTTGATGATATTCTGATTAAACCCTTTAAGCGTCCTGACATTGAGAAGAAACTCGCCGCCTGGGCTGACCTTTCAGGCGCTAAGGCCGGTGAGGCGGCGGTTGTCTCTCCTGTTTCCGGCAAACTCCCGGGGGAGGAACCGGTCCAAATCTTCGACCCAAAGGATCTGCTCGATACCTACCTGCACGATGAAGAGATGGCCCGGACCATGCTGGCTAAATTTGTGGAACGCACTGAAGATCAGATTAAAAACAACATCCCCGAAGCCGCCGCCTCGGAGGATTGGGAAAGGGCTATGCGGGAATCCCATACCATTAAGGGAACAGCCCTGACCCTGTCCGGTAAGGAACTGGGCCGGGCCGCGGCGCGGCTGGAAACAGCCTTTAAAACCCTGGACCGGGAAGAAATGAAAGCCGCCCTGCCCCTGCTTGGGGAGGCCTTTTTCCGGTTTAAGGCCGTGGTGGAAGCGTATCTCCGGGAAAGGCGGTAATGACCCTCACCTCCCTCCATACCCACACTCGTTTTTGCGACGGCAAGGATGATACGGAGGCCATGTGCGCCGCCGCCTGGGAAAGGGGCTTTGCCTCTATCGGTATCAGCGCCCATGCTCCCATAGAAAAAGCGGGCTTTTCCACAGGCTGGCACCTCCCCCGGGCCCGTTTGGCGGAGTATCTTGACGCGGTCCGTTCGGCCAAAAAGCGCTGGGAGGGCAAAATCGCGGTCTACCTGGGCCTGGAAGTGGATTTCATTCCGGGCATCATGGGGCCCCGGGATCGGGAATACCGGGAAATGGGGCTGGACTACACCATCGGCTCGGTCCACTACCTGCTTCCCCCCGGGGAAACCTCGTTCGGTCCGGAAGAAGGCTTTACCGTAGACAGCCCTTTGGAGGAATTCGAGACCGGCCTCGGGCGCTATTTTAACGGCGACGGGGAGGCAATGATGGCCGCGTACTGGGATGCGGTAGCGGAAATGGTCAGGGCGGGAGGATTCGATATATTAGGCCACCTGGACCTGGTCAAAAAAAACAACCGCGGCAATAGATGGTTTTCCCCTGCTGGCCGGCTGTACCGCGAGAAATCGGAGGCCCTGGCGGGACCCATTGCCGCGTCCGGCGCCGTGGTGGAGGTCAATACCGGGGGCCTTAACCGGGGCAAAACCGCCGAGACCTACCCTTCGGCGCGGATCCTCTCCCTGCTCCACGAAAAAGGCGTTCCGGCGCTCATCACCGGCGATGCCCATGAAAAGGACCATCTGGGCGGGCACTACGAAACGGCGCGGCAAACCCTCTTCGCCGCAGGATACCGGGAACAGACCCTGTTTGAAGGAAGAACCGGGGATAAGGCCTGCTGGCGGAAAGACGAGTTATAAGGCCAGCAATTCAAAGTTACAACAAAAACATCCAAACGGCGCCTTAAAAAATCCACTTGGGGTCCTGTCGGCCGAAAAAAACATGGGTCCTCCCGGTGGTCCCGCCCATGTTTTTTTCATGCGACCCTTGGTCGCACGCCACCCCTCAAGTACGTTATTGAGGCGTCTTATACGGTACTTAATACTATGAATTGTTGCCTTATGGGTAGATAATCACTGAAGAAACGGTAGTTGACCTATACATTGGAACTTGACAATGGGTTCCCTACCGGTTCCGGCGTTCTTCCGCGGTTTTACACTCAATGCACATCAGGGCATAGGGGATGGCTTCAAGCCGTTCCTGGGGGATACGTTTGCCGCATTTGACGCAGAGGCCGTATTTCCCCAGTTGAAGCCTGGTAAGGGCGGATTCGATAAGCCTAAGGCGCTTTAAGTCCTGGGAGCCGATGGCCTCGATCATCTTCCGGTCAATGTCGTCGGAAGCAACATCCGCCAGGTCTTTAGGGTCCATACCCTCTACAATTTCCTTAAAGTCTTCGTTGCTCACAATAAGGTTTGACACAATCTCCTGTTTAAGAACCTTTAGGGCTTCATTCATTTTCGCAACGAACTCGTGATCCATGCCGCTCTCCCCTTTCATTTCTGAATGTATAAAGTATAACGACCCTTTACCATTTCGTTTTTAACTATTTTCAGTTTTTAATAAAAATATTTCTATATAATTCGCCGTACATTGCCGTAAGTTGTCATTTTTGTCAAGAGGGCCCTGTACACAGTCAAGAAGTAAACGGTGGAAATCAGACGCTGAGGAGGCCGGCGTCCAGGACAAATTGGGCGCCGGTGGCGTACCGGGCCTTGTCGCTTGCCAGGTAGGCCACAAGATTCGCCACGTCTTCCCCTTCCAGCCAGGGCACCGGGAGGAGGTTTCCCGCGCTCCGCTCCGCGATTTCAAGAGGAGTAGAGCCTTCCATGGCGGCAAGGCCGTCGTTCATGGGGGTGTTTACCCCGGTGGGGTGTATGCTCAGGACCCGGATGTTGTGGGGGGCGAGTTCAATGGCCCAGGCCTTGGTAAGCCCCGTAAGCCCCCACTTTGAGGCGGTGTAGTGGGAGAGGCGCTTTGCCCCCCGCAGCCCCATAACCGAAGAGTTGTTGATGATCACCCCGCTTTTCGCCTTGATCATGTGGGGGGCAATACGGCGGGTTACGTTCATAGGGCCTTTAAGGTTGATGTCGATCATGGCGTTCCATTCATCATCGGTCATGGCGTCCATGGCCGCATAGGCGCAGATCCCCGCGTTGTTGAAGAGAACATCTATCTTGCCGAAGGCCGTAATGGTATCGTTAACCGCCTTTGTTACCGCCCCGTCGTCCCGCACATCCCCTACGGCCAGCAGCGCCCGCTGCCCCAGCGCTTCAATCTCTTTTTTAAGGCTCTCAAGTTCTCCGGCGGTTCCGAATTCGTAGGAAGGGTACTCGATCTTTTTCGCCACGTCAAAGGCCACGATATCCGCCCCGAGCTTTGCCAAAAGCAGCGCCGTGGCCCGTCCCTGGCCGTGGGCCGCTCCGGTGATAAAGATCGTTTTTCCCGAAAATTCACCCATGGCATTAAGCCTCCTTCTTTACGTATTTATAGAGAACTTCATCCAGGGGTATCTTTGCTACGGTGTTGAATAAATTGGTAGCCGCCATGATCCCCGCAAAGGCGATGAGGAGCACGAGCTGTTCGGTGTTGTACTTTTCCTTTATGGCGCTGTATAAAGCAGGACTGATGTTGTGGGGGTCCTTTGCCAGGGCCTGCCCGAAATCCATGAGCAGTTTTTCTGTCTCCGAGAGTTTCGGGTTGTCGGGATCGTCCCCGGAATCGGCAAGGATCTTGCGGAAGAAGGCTGAACAGATGAGGCAGCCGTTCCCGGCGGAAATGGCGTAGGAAAAGAGATCAAAAGCCCGCTCCCCGGTAAAGGGCACGATTTCGTCCTTCAGGGTGTACCATTCCATATAGGCCTTAAAGGCCTTTACATTGTGGAGCAATGTCCGCTTCATGTTCGTGACCCTGCCGTTTTTGGCGATCTGATCCTCGTATTCTTTTTTTGCCCCAGGGCCCGCTTTTTCATATTCGGTCATAGGTAAAAAATCCATAGGAACCTCCTTAATTTAAGGATAGAAATACGATCATTTTAATAAGAAATACAAGGATAGTCAAGAGGGGAACCGTTCCCGCAGGGGGTCTTCGGACCCTTCGGCGCAGGGAATTGTACCGGGGTCCCGCCTCAGCCTTTAAGATACAGCCCTCCTGTTCGGTTACCCCCACGGCGCATTTTCCTCCTCAGTTGTTCCTCCCCGCCGTTTTTATAAAACGCGCCGGTTTATTATCCCGCGCAGAGTTTCCACCATTTAAATAATTTTCATAGCAGTAATACTGTTTTATGTCCTGTCTTAATTCTCTTCCGGCGGGGAATTTTTCTGATAAAACGGGGAAACCGAGTCCTTCAAGTTCCCGTCCTATCTTTTTGAAGAGTTCTCCCGTCCCATGGGCATGGATCCCGAAGGCCGTTCTTTCCGCGGCGGGCTTGAGGTATTCTCCGGCAAAAAAGAGGGCGGCTTCCAGAGTTTCCGTAGTTTCCCTGCCATTTTTACGTTCCCCCAGGGCCGAGGCCCAAAGGTAGCAGAGGAAGCGGAACTCCTCCCCGATAAAGTCCGGAGGGTTTCCGTCTATGCCTTTGGCTTCATAGCCCCTGGCATTGTAGAACCTGACGATTTCCAGGGTACGGCTGTTAAGGAGGGGATCTCCCGGCTTTTCTACCGAAGTCCAGGGGGGAATATGAAAATCCCGCCGGACGCCTTTAAAGAGGGCGTCGTATTCTTCAAAAAGAGCAGCTCTTTCTTCGGGATTAAATTCCGATCTTTCCCCTGGAGAATAAGAAGAAAGCCATGCGGGGAAATCGAGAAAAAAAAGGGCGAAGTAGTGACACTGTTCCCAGGCTTGAAACAGTGTTTTTGTTGATTTCATCTTGGCCGCTCCGGGAGACTTTAAAAGCAGGGTATTGACGAGAACTACCCCTGCTATGCATGAAAAAATTGAAAGGAAGATAAAGAGCAGGATGATAAAAAAATACATGGCGGGCTCTAGTCAAAACCTCCGCGCAGTTTTACTGCGATCTCTTTCCACACCACCTGGTCTTCCCGGCTCAGGGCGGCAAATTCTTCCTGCCTGCCGTAGGCGGAAAACTCTATATATTGGCCTGTACGGTTTAAGAGGGCAAGAAATTTTTCCTCGTGGAAATCAACGATCCATTGGGGCAGTTTCCGGGGCTTCCCCTTGGGGGTGATAAGGAGCTTCCCGTAGTGGGGGATACAGAGTCCGTCGGAGGAAGTAAAGATCTCCCGGAGATCCCCCTCGTCTTTGCTGTTTCCTGTGCTTTCGGCAAGGAAGCCCAGGTACTCTTCTTCAAGGTGATCCCGTTCCACACAGACGGGGCAGCGGCCCCGGGGTAACCAGGGTTTCCGCTTTTTAAATGAGTCGATCCGGTCTTCAAGAATATCCCGGCTCAGTATCGCCACCGCAAGGCCGTCCCGGAAGGACTCCAGGCGTTTTCCGTGGGCGCCGCAGAAGCCGCCGGCCGCCCGGTAGGCCGCCCGGAAGCCCCGGTCAGAAACATGCTCAAAGAGCATGTTGTCGATATAGCGGCGTTCCCTGTCCGCGGCGATTCTGCACAGGGGACATCCCGGGCAGGCGGCGGCTTTCTGTAACTCAAAGAAGTTGATGTGCCGCTCTACTGCCATTAACGGCGCTCCTCGATAGTTCCGTCCCTGTGGGCGATAAACACAGCCGGCCGTATTCTCGTAAAGAAGCCGTTTTCCACGACCCCCGGGATAGTGTTGATCTCCCTTTCAAGGGACGCGGGGTCTACCGCCCTGCGGAACCGTACGTCAAGGATCAAATTTCCCTTGTCGGTAATTACCGGGCCTGCCTTCCGTACCGCCTCCCGCAGTATTACTTCCGCCCCCAGGTTTTCCAGGGCGCCTGTTACCGGAAGCCGGGCTTCGGGGATAACCTCCACCGGCAGGGGGAACGCAAGGGCCAGATTTTGTACTGTTTTGGATTCGTCAACCACCACCGCAAAAGATGCGGAAGCGTAGGCGATGATCTTTTCAAGGAGCAGGGCCGCCCCGCCCCCTTTGACGCAGTAATTCTGCGGATCCACTTCATCCGCCCCGTCAATGGTCAAATCAAGCTTTCCCCCTATTTCCCGGGAATTGAGGGAATAGATGGGAATGCCCAGTTTTTCACATTCAATGGTAGTTTGAAAACTGGTTGGAACCGCCCGGATATCCTTAAGCGTCCCGTTTGCAAGCAGGATTCCTGTGTGGCGCACCGCGTGGATCGCCGTGGAGCCCGTCCCAAGGCCCAGTTTCATCCCGCTTTTTACGAGAACTTCCACCGCCTTCCGGCCCACCGCTTCTTTTATGTTTTGTCCGTTCATAGATGCTTCCTTAAGACATTCGTATCCGGTTCATCAAACCGGAAGGGAATTCGGTTCCCATAAAAAAGAGGTACTGATATATCGCCTGGCGGATCAGCATATCGTAACCATTTTGGACAGCGCAGCCTGCTTCTACCGCCCTTTTCAGAAAAAGGGTTTCATGAGGCTTGTAGATCAGATCCATCACCTTTTCCTTTCCGTTAAACTGGTAATCCGGCAGGGGATCTTCCCCGGGGGCAGGTTCCATGCCCACCGAAGTTGTCTGGATAACGATGCTGTTGTACCGTTTCATAAGTTCCGCCCCCTCGGCATCGGCGCTGCCCCAGGCGAATTTATAGGCCATGGCCAGCCGCTTGGCCCGGACAACGGTCCGGTTCAGCACCAGGGCTTTTCCCTTGAGCCGGTACACTTCGGCGGCCACCGCCCTGGCCGCCCCTCCGGCGCCGATGATAGTAACCCTTTGTCCCCGGAGATCCTTTTCGCCGGTAAAATTGAGGAGTGAATCCGAAAAACCGCGGCAGTCGGTATTGTAGCCCATCCACCCTTCAGGGGACGCAACAATGGTGTTACATGCCTCCAGGGCCCAGACCTTTTCGGATTGCACCGCCAGGTAGGGGAGTATTTTTTCTTTATACGGGACCGTTACCGAAGCTCCCTTAATGCCCAGTTCCTTTGCCAGTTCCATAAAAGACTCAAGACTATCGGCGGGGAAGGGGACGTAAACAGCGTTTATGTTTTCTTCGGTATAAACCTGATTGAAAAAAGACGGACTTGATGTTGCGTGGAGGGGAAAGCCTACGATGCCGAAGAGTATGGTGGAAGGGTTGAGTTTTCGGAACCGGTAAATTTCCACCAGTTCCTTTGGATCAAGCTGTCCCGGCGCCGCCAGGACAGCCTCGGGTTCATCCTTGGCGCTCACAAAACTCAGGTAGGAACCGAGCTTGTCCGCCAGGATCCGGGTATTGGTTCCGTAGTGGCCCATTCCCAGGAGCACCTTGTCAAAATCCCGTGTCTCCCCGGCGGCGCGGTAGATGCGGAGTACATCCGCCAGATTCTGAGGGAACACCGCGGCTTTGACGATTTCATCCCCCACATGCCGCAGTTTTTTCATCCGTTCCACAAGGTTGTCGTCCACTCCCTTGTTATTGTGAAAGGAACGGATAATCCGGGTACCGAAGGTACGGGCCGCCTCCTCAAGGCTCGGCACATTAAGGTCCTCTTCAAGGTCCACGTAGGCGAAATTTTTCCGTCTGTCCGCTTCGGCAAAGGCCAGGCCCTTGGAAAAAAGACTGATCCGGGAACCCTCGCCGCCTGAAAAGTACCCCCCCTCTTCCTTCCTGCGTATGGTGAGGATCACCGGCACCCCCGCCTGTTCCGGAAACCGGCGGATAAGAAAGCGTTCATCCGGGTCAAGGCAATCTACCCGGAGTTCCGCCACATCCACATACTTCCGGTATTTTGCCAGAAGATCCAGGTTGCGCTCCAGGGTCTTTCCGGTCAAACATAGACAAATCTTCGCCATGGCATTTCCTAAAAATCGGATCTGTAGATAAAAATGGCCGTTACCAGGCCCCGGTTGTCGTTATTAAAACGGATATGCATGGGCCAGGATCTGCCCGAAAGGGCCGCCAGGGAATAGTTCTCCCCCACCGCCGTAGGTTCCCCCAGGAGCAGGGGTATAACATTGCGGTTTTCACCTACCCGGATCCCGTACGCGTTCCGGAGGCTTATCTGCCAGACCCGGTCTTTGTAGAAGTAGAACTCCCTGTCCCCGTATGAAAAAACCACGTCATCCTGCCAGTCCTCTTCCCCCCGCACGGCGTATACCGCCTGGGGCGCTCCGTAGCGCTGCATGAGTTCGGCCACGGTGAGACCGATGAGGGATGCGGGGTCCTCCCCGGCCTGCCCCCAGGCCCTTCCCCCCGTAAGGAGGAGGGCTGTCAAAACAGGCAGCAGGAATGGCCGGATGTTCCATTGCATAAATCAGCCCTTCCTTAGATTTCGTCCAGGGACAACTTATCCATGGAAGGGGATATCGTTTCCCGGTAAAGTTCCCGGTTCATCATGGAAAGGATAAGGGTGGTTCCCGGAAATTCCTGGTAGGGGAAGGTGAAGACGCCTCCGGAGAATTCAATTTCGGTGAGCAGTTTTCTTGCCTCGTTCTCGGACGGCAGGGCTTCAAGCCGTACCAGGAGGGGGTAGGGGTTCAGGGGCATGGTGTAGCTGAATAGACCGAACACCTCCCCGGTGGTAAGTTCCCCCGGCCGGCTCACCAGGATATTTATTTGCCCCTTTGTTTCAACCGGCGAATTTTGGGCCGGTTCCTGGAACACCACCACGCCGGGTTTTTCGTTTTGCCGGACAGGCCTCAGGGAGAAATTAAAGCCCAGGCGGGTTTCCCTGATTTTTTCCAGGGCCGCCGCCGGGTCGAGCCCCGCCAAATCGGGAACCGTTACCATGGTATGCTCGGCCCCCTGGCTTACCACTAATTCCAGGGTCACCGGCCCCGATACCGGTGTTCCGGGAAGGGGCTTTTGCTCCAGAATAGTCCCCGCAGGTTCCGCAGAATATTGGTACATAAAAGGTTCTTTTATCGTAACAAAGGGCGTGGACGCGGCGGCAAAGAAGGCGTTAAGGTCCATACGTACTTCTTCGACATTTCTCCCCCGATAATCTTCAATGGTGTTGATCACCATACCCTGACTTACCACCAGCCGTACACGCCGGCCGGCCTTAACTATGGTTCCCGGTTTGGGGTCCTGTTCCAGCACCGTTCCCCGATCTTCCCCATTTTGGGAATACCTGGTCTGTATCCGGGGGTAGAGTTCCTTGGTTTGCAGTTCCGTCAGGGCCTCTATCAGGTCTTGACCCTGTACGTTAGGGGCCAGAACCTGTTCCGCCCCCCGGAGGGCTATAAAAAACACGAGCAGGGCTATCACCCCCACAAAAACCAGGAGGGCCAAAGCCGCCGTGACAAAAAGCCGGGCATGACCGGCCACATAATTTTCCACCCCATTGAAGTTTACCTTAAATGCCATAAAATCCCCATAAAATCCAAGGAAGCGCTGATTAGCGCAACCGGGCGTTAATCAGCGCTTGTCAATAATGTAGACACATTATATAAGCCGGGTCCCGATAAAATCACGGGCGCCGTTTAAAAAGGAGCGCCAGTCCAGGGGCTTCTTGGTCCTGTATTGCAGCCTTTCCGCCGCAAAAATCCCGTTTCCGGTCTGAATCAGGATACCCCAATCTTTATCTGTTCCAAGAACTTCGCCGGGCTCTTTCCCCTCCGCCGGATCCGATCCTCCGTAGGGCCGGCCCTCCAAAATGGAGAGCTCCGCCTCCCCATGCCGGGTCAGGCAGAGGGGCCAGGGCGTAAACGCCCGGATCTTCCGGTCAATTTCAACGGCCCCCTCCTGCCAGTCAATACGGCCCATTTCCCGGGTGATTGGGGAGCAATAGACCGCCTCTCCCCTTTGGGCTTCCCCGGGGGGGAGCTGTCCTGCCGCCCCTGTCCGCCGTATCAGCCGGGAAAGGAGCTCCGCCCCCTTTCCGGCGGCCAAGGCGCTTAGCGAGGCCGCGGTTTCCCTGCCGGAAAGGGGTATCCGTTCCTGCTCTAAGATGTCCCCGGCGTCCATTTCCGTTGCCAGACGCTGGACGCAGATCCCCGTTTCTCCATCCCCCGCCAGGATCGCCGCCTGTATAGGCGCGGCCCCCCGGTAAAGGGGGAGCAGGGAGGGATGAATATTGATCCCCCCCAGGGAAAAGAGGGAGAGAAACTTGGGCCCGAAGATCTTGCCGTAGGCAAAGGAAACCAGAAGCTCCGGTTTCAAGGCCAGTACCGCTTCCCGAACCGGGGCGTCCAGTTTCCCGGGTTTTAAAACCTGAAGCCCCAGTTCCGCCGCGGCCGCCCCTATCTCGGTAGGCTCCGCCCCGCCATGCCTGCCCCTGGCTGAGTCCGCCTTGGTAAGCGCCCCCGCCAGGCGGCACAGCCCCTCCCTTTCCAGGGCCGCCAGCGCCCGAAGGGAGGGAAGGGCGATTCCGGAAGTACCGGCAAAGAGCACCCTCATCAGGCTTTTCTCCGTTTCTCCCACTTGGCGAGAATCCGGTTCCGTTTCGGCTCCGAAAGCCGATCGATAAACAGGGTCCCTTCAAGGTGATCATACTCGTGTTGAATCACCCGGGCAAGGATCCCCCCGGCATCCAGGGAAAAGGGCCGCCCGTTCTGATTCCAGGCCTGTACCCGGATCTCAGCGGGACGCATCACCTCGGCATAAAAACCGGGGACAGACAAACAGCCCTCCTCATACTTTACGAGGTCTTGGGAAGTCCTGATAATTGAAGGGTTGATGAATATCCTGGGTTCATCACCGTCTACATGGACCACAAAGATCCGTTTCATAAGGCCTACCTGGGGGCCTGCAAGACCTACTCCCCCTCCTTCACGGAGGGCGTCAATCAATTCCACGGCAATTTTCTTGTATTCTGCACCAATGGGTTTAATCACTTCCGCCTTTTGGCGTAACAGATCGTTTCCCAGGGTAATAATATCCATATTAATGAATAATACAATAAAAAGCGCTCCAGGGCAACGCTGATTCAGGGCTCCTGCATTTATTTTGAAAGCGAGAGAATTTCGAGAGTAAATGCGGGAACCCCGGCCGTTTCCTTGACAAACTCCCAATATCATTTTATTTTTATATTGAGAGGTGATTGTAGAACGCAATCACGTTAATCTAAAGAAAGTTCTATCGGTGAAGTGATTGTAGAGCGCAATCACGTTAATCTAAAGAAAGCTCAATTTTATAAGCGCTCTGAAAGAGAGCAGCGCTCTGAAGGAGAGCAGCGCTCCCTGCCGGAGTGCTTTATTTTTAAGGACGCTATGCAATTCTTTCGCTTGACTCCTGTTTTCTATGCCCACTACGGACAATGTGAAGAAATCCTCAATAAAGAGTCCCGGCCCTACTATGTGCTGCTCCTTAAAGTGGATAGCTTGACCTATGCGATCCCACTCCGTTCTCATATAACGCATCCCTATTGCCATATAGCCAATAATGCCATAAAAAGCGGGCTTGACTATTCCAAGGCCGTTATCATTACCGATAGAACCCGATATGTTGATCCCGCTCCGGTTACCATCCGTCAAAACGAATTTGAGGTTTTGAAACAGCGGGGATTCCTCATTACGAAGCAATTCACCTCCTATGTTTCATTGTATAAAAAGGAAATCCGCCGCCGCCTGCAAAATCCGGCCCTTCCCAAATCCGGCCTCTGTCGCTATTCCTCCCTCAAGTATTTTCATAAAGAATTGGGGCTTGGAACTCCAATTGAGCCTACGAACGCAGGTGTCGAGCCAGAAGTTCGCAGTTTACCTTAGGGAAGCGCTGATTGCCGAAACTTCGTTTCGGACGCAATCGAGCATAAATCAGCGCTGTTTTAATAATTAGAATAAATTTCGGTTTGCCGTAACGGTATAGGTTTTAGCGCTCATCCCGTCCTGAGCGGTTACAACTATCAAAATGGTGACAGTTCCTCCAAACATGGTAAGATCGCTGATCGTCTTTGTCGTACCCGAACGTACCGGATCTCCGTTTATGGTTATTACGGCATTGGGGTCCGA
>JAITNM010000191.1 GCA_031290475.1 Treponema sp.
GTATTAATGTATCACTTGATGACTACAAAGTCAACGATTTTTGTGATACAACCATGATAGATGCGGCCTTGGGAGCTATAACCAGCATCCTGATATAGGTTACTAAGTAACCGATCGACTGTAGCACAAAACTGTAGCATTTTGGCTTTGAATTAGTATTACCGTTTATACAGCCACGCGGGAGCGGCGAATTTTTCCGCAGCCAATAGCTGTGCCCGCCCTTCCTCCTCCGGCCTTGGTTCCGCTGATGTGTAATCCAGGGCTAAGGCCCGGCGGAATCCTTCGGCCAGGGCCTGTTCCGCCGCTTCGTAAGGAACCGGGCGGCCCAAAAGGGCCTTGAGCCCGGTTACCCGCTCTTTCACGTCCCGGATCAGCTTGTCCTTCACCTTTTCCGAAGGAACCCGGAGCAATTCAAACATGAGGTCCGCGTCAAGGTCCAGCAAGACGGTGCCGTGCTGCAAGACGCAGCCCATGCGGCGGGTTTGGGCATTGCCGGAAATTTTCCGGTCTCCGGCCAGGATATCGTTTACCGGCGCGAACCGGGAGGAAACCCCCAGGAGGGCCAGGGCCTGGATAATCCCGCCGGAGAGATGCTCATAGGCGCCGTCAATGGTTGCCCCTGAAAGGGGGTGGGCAACCGGCATGATGATACTGTAGGTCAGTTCCGCCTGATGAAAAACCGCGCCGCCCCCGGAGATCCTGCGGACCACGTCCACCCCCCGGCGTTTGCAGGCCCCCACATCCACCTCTTCTTCAAGGCCCTGAAAATACCCCACCGAAACCGCTGACGGTTCCCAGCCGTAGAGCCGCAGTACAGGCGGAGAGTTTCCCCGGGCAACTGCTTCCAGCAGGGCCTCGTCCAGGGCCATATTATAAAACCCGTTATGGAAACCGGTTTTGAGAAGCCTCCAGGGATAGGCCTTCATGACCTTCCCTTTGTTTCCCGGGCCGATAACAGCACCGCCTCGAGCCCTGCTCCGGAGATGCCGGAGACCGCTATTCCCTCTTCCTCTATCAAGGCGTCAAAAGCGGCGGCTAATTCGGCCGGGGACGTTCCGGAAAGCCGCTCTTCCACCCGGTCAAAACCTTCCTCAGGGCTGGCAAAAAAATCTCCCCGTATGCGGAGCGTCTTAATGATACCGTTTTCAATATCAGCGGCCAGCCGGATAAGTTTACACCCCGGAGGTTTTCCCATAGCCTCAATCCGCATGACGGCCTCCCGCCGCTTCCTCACCCAAAATTTCCCGGGCCGCCGCGGCGGCGTGGTAACTGGTCCGGGCAAAGGGAGAAGCCACCACCGAAGCAAAGCCCCGGTTCCGGCCTTCCTCCGCATACGCGTCGAATTGGGCCGGGCTGATATATTCCGCCACGGGAATCTGCTTTTTTGAGGGCCGCAAGTACTGGCCCATTACCAGAATATCCACCCCCGCTTCCCGGAGTTCATCCATGGCGGAAAGTACGGCGTTCCCTGTTTCGCCCAGCCCCAAAAGGAGGCTGCTCTTTGTTACCTTAATACCCAGGGCCTTGGCCGCCCTGAGGGTGGCAAGGCTGGCGTCAAAAGACGCCCGGGAAGCGCGAACCCATTGGAAGGCGCGGACGGTTTCCACGTTGTGGGCGAGGACATGAGGCGCCGCCCCGGCAATACCGGCGAGTTCGGCTTGGGTGTAATCGGGGGTCAGGAGTTCTATCTTGATGCCGGGGATCCCCGCCTTTAAAGCGGTAACGCAGGAGGCAAAATGCCCCGCCCCCCGGTCGTCCAGATCGTCCCGGTCCACCGAGGTCAGCACCACGTAGCTAAGCTCCAGTTCCCGGGCGGCCCGGGTAATTGCCGCGCCTTCATCAGGGCGCAATTCCCGCCCCTGCCGGGAGGAAGCCACGGCGCAGAAACGGCAGTTCCTGGTGCAAAGGTCCCCCATGAGCATAAATGCGGCGGTCCCGGCGTTCCAGCACTCCCCCTTATTGGGGCACCGGGCTTCGTCGCATACCGTACGGAGCCCCTGTCTTTCAAGGATCAGGGCCGTCCGGCGCCCGGCCTCATCCCCCGGGGGAAGGCGAAGACGGAGCCACGCTGGTTTGGGAGGGGATAGCGCGTCCACAGAATAAGTATACCCTATAAGATGAAGAACAACCACAAAGGAGCCGCAGAAGTCGTCTTTGGTGACTGTCACCAAATGCGTAGGAACCGAAGGTTCCATTCGACCTTGTGGTTAATAATCTTATTTTGTTATTGCGTTATGCCGGAGGTATGGGGTATTATGTATAAAGAACGCGTGCGCGGTTATCGCTGCCTATGAAGCGCTTTGTGCGCGAATATCATACAAAAGAAGGGAGTTATTTGATAATGAAGATTAAAATTGGCATCCGCCCGACGATAGACGGGCGCTGGATGGGGGTCCGGGAAAGCCTGGAAACCCAAACCATGGATATGGCCCTGGCGGCCAAGAAGCTCATTGAAGAGAACTGCTTTTATTCCGATGGGACCCCGGCGGAAGTGGTCATAGCCGACGGGACCATTGCGGGCGGCAGGGAAGCGGCCCTGGCGGAGGAAAAATTCACCAGGGAAAACGTAACCGCCACCCTTTCGGTGACCCCCTGCTGGTGCTACGGCAGTGAGACCATGGACCTCAATCCCCTGACGACCAAGGCGGTGTGGGGCTTTAACGGCACCGAACGGCCCGGGGCGGTGTACCTCGCCGCGGTTATGGCGGCCCACGCCCAGCGGGGGCTCCCGGCCTTCGCCATTTACGGCCGGGACGTACAGGACGCCTCGGATAAAACCATCACGCCCGATGTGAAGGCGAAGCTCATCCGCTTTGCCCAATGCGCCCTGGCGGTGGGGCAGCTCAAAAACAAGGCCTATGTCAGCATCGGCAGCGTGTCCATGGGCATCGGCGGCAGTTTTCTCGATCCCCAGCTTATGCAGGACTATTTTAATATCCGCGCCGAATGGGTTGATATGTCCGAGGTCCAGCGCCGTATTGAGAAGGATATTTTTGACCGGGAGGAGTATGAAAAGGAGCTGCGGTGGATTAAATCCAACTGTAAGGAAGGGGAGGACTTTAACGAAACCGCCTGGGGTAACGGTTCCATTTCCCGGGAAGAAAAGGATACACAGTGGGAGTACGTTGCCAAGATGACCCTTATCATCAAGGACATCATGCTGGGCAACGAAAAACTGAAAAAAATCGGCTGGAATGAGGAAGCCCTGGGACGGAACGCCGTGCTGGGAGGCTTCCAGGGACAGCGCATGTGGACCGACTACAAGCCCAACGCGGACTTCAGCGAGGCGATCCTCTGCTCGACCTTTGACCACAACGGAAAAAAAGAGCCGGCTATCCTTGCCACCGAGAACGATAACTGTAACGGCCTGGCCATGCTTTTCAGCAAGCTCCTCACCGGCAGGGCAAGCGCCTTTGCGGATGTCCGTACCTACTGGAGTCCTGAGGCGGTAAAACGGGTCTCCGGGTGGCAGCCTGAGGGAAAGGCCCAGGGCGGGTTTATCCACCTCCTCAATTCGGGGGCCGCCGCGCTGGACGGGAACGGGGCTTCCAAAGACGCGGCCGGAAAGAGCGTCATGAAGAAGTGGTGGGAAGTGACGGACCAGGATATTCAGGCCATGCTTGGGCGTACCAAATGGTGCGCGGCCAACCGGGGCTATTTCCGGGGCGGCGGTTATTCCTCAAGCTTCTCCACCCAGGGGGAAATGCCGGTAACCCTGGTCAGAATCAATATGGTCAATGGATTAGGCTATACCTTGCAGCTTGCCGAGGGCTGGACCGTGGAACTGCCGGAAAAGGTTGATCTGCTCCTCCGGGCCCGGACCGATCCTTCCTGGCCCTCCACCTGGTTTGCGCCCCGGCTGGAGGAAAGCTGTTCCGCCTTTAAAGACGTTTACTCAATCATGGCAAACTGGGGGGCGAATCACGGGGCCTTTACCTATGGGCATATCGGCCCGGATCTGATAACCTTTGCCAGTATGCTCCGCATTCCGGTTACCCTCCACAACGTGGCGGACCAGGACATCTACCGGCCCCACTCATGGAGCAGTTTTGGTACCCGGGAACTTGAGAGCGCCGACTACCGCGCCTGCGTCCAGTATGGTCCGTTGTATAAATAGAGATTGTCCGATAGGATCGGCGTATCAGGACAGACGCTGAATAGGGATTAGAAGCGGATATCAGGCCTGCTTCAGAAATATTTTTTTACGGAGGAAATTATGAAAAAGATGGTACTTGTAGGATTGGTCTTGCTTATAGCCCTGAGTCCGGTGTTTGCCAAAGGCGGCGCCCAGGGGCAAAGCGCGAACAGCGGCAAGATCACCCTGCTGATGAGGAACATGGACGAGCAGTTCCTCAAGGATTACGCCAATAGCGTAACGCGGCTTGCCCGGGATAAGGGCATTGATATCAACGTACAGGATGCCCGCAGCGACGGCGCCACCCAGCTTACCCAGCTCCAGACGGCTCTTGATCAGGGATATAAGTACTTCGTTATTATTCCCTGCGTTTCCGAGCTTTCCGAGCAGATGAATCAACTGATCCAGGCAAAGGGCGGCGCGGCGGCGTATTCCAACATCCAGCCCACGGTAGCCGCGCTCAAGGTCGGGAAGAATTTCTTCTACGCCTCTTCTCCGGAATTTGTAGGCGGACGTTACCAGGGCCAGATTATCGCGGATTACTTTGACAAATACCCCGCTAAGGCCCCCGGAAAGACCCTGAACATGATCCTCATTCTGGGGCAGCTCGGTCATCCGGCCCAGGTAAACCGGGAAGCCGGGCTTTTGGCGGAACTCAAGACCAGGGGATACACGGTGACCGTGGTAGCCCGGGACACCGCAAACTGGACGCCCGATCAGTCCCAGCAGAAAATGGACGCGTGGATTGCCGCGTACCGCGGAAAGTTTAACGTGGTTGCCGCCCAGAACGACGGCATGGCCCTGGGCGCGGTAGAGTCCCTTATCCAGAACGGCCTCACCAAGGGTGACGCGAGCGACGGCACGATCCTGACGGTTCCGGTCCTCGGCATTGACGCCACCGGCGAAGCCCTGAACTCCATGAAGGAGAACAAGCTCTACGCCACGGTTTTGCAGGATGCCGCCGGACAGTCCGCCGCGGCGTTTGACGTGATCTATCAGATGGCTACCGGCGCCTACAAGCCCGGTAACGCCGCCGGAGGAACCCCTGCCGCTACTACTCCCATTGATGAAGCGCCGGCCAATGACGCCGCCATCATTGGACAGTGCTACCTGGTGCCCTTTGTCCCGGTAGACAAGGCTTCTGATTATTACAAAGCAAACGCGAAATAAGTCTGCATAGAGGTAAGCCGGCGGGAACGGGCCGGCTTACCTTTTGTTTTTGGGAGCGGAGTGATGGCGGAATATGCCCTTGAAATGATAGGGGTAACAAAGCGTTTTCCCGGCGTTGTTGCCCTGGATGAAGTAACCCTTCAAGTGCGGGGCGGTACGGTTCATGCCTTGATGGGGGAAAACGGGGCCGGCAAGTCTACTCTTATGAAGTGCCTCTTCGGCATATATAAAATGGACGCGGGAAAGATAATCCTAAATCAGAAAGAGTACCAGTTCAACAGCGCGGGGGACGCCATGAAAGCGGGGGTGTCCATGATCCACCAGGAGCTTTCCAATGTAACGAAGCGTTCGGTGGCGCAAAATCTCTGGCTGGGACGGGAACCCGTCAATAAACTGCATTTAATCAACCATAAAAAAATGCTGACCGATACAAAAACACTCCTTGAAGGCCTGAATTTCAATTTTGATCCCGGCGCCATTATGGGGAGCCTCTCAATCAGCCAGCAGCAGGGCTGCGAAATTGCCAAGGCGGTTTCTTATGACGCTTCGGTGGTGGTGATGGACGAACCGACCAGCTCCCTCACTGAAAATGAAGTAGACCATCTCTTTGAAATTATCCGCAACCTCCGTGAAACCGGGGTGGCGATTATATATATTTCCCACAAAATGGAAGAGATCTTTCAGATTGCCGATGAGGTTACCGTTATGCGGGACGGCAGAAAGATCGGCACGTATCCGGTCAACGAAATCGACAGCAACAAATTGATTACCCTGATGGTGGGGCGGGATAATACGGAGCGTTTCCCCCCTATAGATTCTACCATAGGGGACGTCTGTCTGGAAGCAAAAAATTTGAGCTCCGTCAATCCCCGTTCTTTTAAGGATATCAGCTTTACCCTCAGGAAGGGGGAGATTCTAGGCATCGGCGGCCTGGTCGGGGCGCAGCGGACGGAACTGGTGGAGGCCATATTCGGGGTGCGCACGGTTGCTTCGGGGGAGGTGCTCGTAAACGGAAGGCGTTTAAAGAAACTTACCCCCAAGAACATGATACGGGCGGGCATGGGGTTTATCACCGAAGACCGGCGCAGTTCCGGTATTTTCCCCCTCCTTTCCGTAACGGTAAATACGACGGCGGCTTCTTTGGGGAATTATTTAAACCGGATCGGGTTACTGCGGCACAAGGATCTGTCCTCCGCCGCCGAACAGTACAACCGGCAGCTCCGGACAAAAACCCCTTCCATGAAAACCCTGGTTCAGAATCTTTCCGGCGGCAACCAGCAGAAGGTTATATTGAGCCGATGGCTTATGACCCTTCCGGATATTCTTATTATGGACGAGCCTACCAGGGGCATTGATGTGGGCGCAAAATATGAAATCTATACTATTATGAAAGATCTGGTTGCCCAGGGGAAGGCGATTATTATGGTTTCCAGCGAGATGCCGGAACTTATCGGTATGAGCCACCGGGTGATGGTTCTCTGCGCCGGACGGCTTACCGGTATTTTGGACCGGGAAGAGGTCAGCCAGGAAGAGGTCATGCGCCTGGCTACGCAGTTTTCATAAAACCCGGCATTAACAACAGTTACCACAAGGAAGAAGGAAGGCAGAATGGGAAATTTGAAAAATTTACAGATTAAATCTTTTTTAAGCAGGTATACGACCTTTGCGACCTTTGTCGCCTTAGTTTTTGTGCTGGGGATTCTGACCGGGGGCAGCGCGCTAACCTGGTCGTCCATAAAGACCCTGCTCATCGCGGAATCGGTCCGCGCCTTTGCGTCCCTGGGGGTCGGCATGATCATCATTACCTGGGGCATCGATCTTTCCATAGGCTATGTGGTGTGCCTCTGCGCCTCGGTGGCCGCTTCCTTCGCGCAAATCCCCACCTATGAATCGGCGCTGTACTTTGGGCATGACTTCCTGTTCTTCATGCCTATTATTGCCGGCATTGTCGCGGGGGGTATCTTTGGCCTCCTGAACGGGGTTCTGGTAGCCTACGGCAGGCTTCCTCCTTTTATTGCCACCCTGGGAACCATGTCATTGGCCCGGGGCATTCAGCTTATCTATACCAAGGCCCAGATTGTGGGAAGCCTAAAGCAGGGCTTTAAGGACATTGCCCAAAAATCAATAGGACCGGATTTTTTGCAGATCCCCCTCCTGGCTATCTACGTGCTTATCGCCTCTCTTGGGGTCTGGGTATTTTTGAAACATACCAAACAGGGGACCCATTTCTATGCCATAGGGGGGAACCCCCAGGCCGCGCGGGTATCGGGAATCCATGTGGAAAGGGATTTGGTATGCGTCTATTTCTACGCCGGTCTTTTGTACGGCATTGCCGGGATACTCCAGGCGAGCCGGCTTGGTTTGGCCAATGCCCTGACCGCCAACGGAATGGAACTTGACGCCATTGCCGCGGTTACCGTAGGCGGGGTTTCCCAGACAGGCGGGGTTGGCACCGTGGGGGGTATGATTATCGGGGTATTTACCATGGGGCTTATCAACTACGGCATGAGCTTCCTTTCGATAGATTCATATTTTCAGCTTTTGGTAAAAGGGGCCATTATCCTGGTGGCGGTATTTTTTGATATGAAAAAATACGCGAAACGGGCCTAGACAATATGTTTTGATGAGGAATTGAGGTAATGGAACAGTCTATGAATGACAGTATCGATCCCCATGAGGTTCCCCGGGTTTCCCTTTCCGGGGGTGAACAGATTCCCTGCATCGGTATGGGGACCTTTGGTTCCGACAAATACGGCCCCGATCTTGTTTCCGCCGCGGTAGGGGGCGCAATCCGCTATGGATACCGGCTTTTTGACTGCGCTTCGGTATATGGTAACGAGGACTCTATCGGGAAAACCTTTGAAGAGCTTATACGGAGCGGCGCGGTTGGCCGGGAAGAACTCTTTATCACCTCAAAACTATGGAACGATATGCACGGGAAGGGGGACGCGCTCTTTTCTCTGGCGAAAACCCTCAAAGATCTGCGGCTTGATTACGTGGATGCCTATCTGGTTCACTGGCCTTTTCCCAATTACCATGCCCCCGGCTGTCCGGGGGACGCCCGTAACCCAGATTCGGTTCCCTTTTCCGCGGAACGCTTCCTTGCGGTATGGGCTCAAATGGAAAAAATACAGAAGATGGGATTGGCCCGGTATATTGGTATGTCCAATATGACCATACCCAAACTTGAGGCGGTATTACCCCATTGCCTGATAAAACCGGCGCTCATAGAAATGGAGCTGCACCCAAGTTTTCAGCAGGGCGCCCTGTTTAATTACTGTGTTGAACGCCATATTCAGATCGTCGGGTATTGTCCAATCGGCTCTCCCAACAGGCCCGAGCGTGATAAAACCGCTTCCGATTTGGTGGATACGAAATTGCCTGAAATCGCGGCTGTTGCCAAAGCCCATGGCATACATCCCGCGCTGGTATGTCTGAAATGGGCGGTCCAAAGGGGAGGGATCCCCATTCCCTTTTCTACCACCGAAAAGAACTATAAGGCCAATCTGCGCTGTGTTACGGAAGATCCCCTGTCCCCTTCGGAAATGGAAGCCATCGCCAGGGCCGACAATAATTGCCGGCTCGTTAAGGGGCAGGTCTTCTTATGGGAAGGCGCCAAAGGCTGGGAAGACCTTTGGGATTGACGGGGCCCGTTGCCGAAAAAGCAATCGCTGTTTTTTTATGAGCGTTCTTGCGAAACTTCAGTTATAAGGAGTAATGATGGTCCATATTTTGGTTATGCCCCGGCAGGGTAATACGGTTGAGTCTTGTATTATTGGGGAGTATAAAGTTAAGGAAGGAGATGCTGTTGGGCCTGATACGGTTGTTTGCGTGGTTGAAACCGACAAGGCGACCTTTGAGATACCGGCCGGCGCCGGGGGGACGGTTCTTAAGATTTTGTACCAGGCCGGAGACGATGTGCCGGTACTCCGGCCTATCCTGGTTGTGGGAAACCCCGGCGAATCCTGGGAAGAGGCCCTTACGCCGGCAGCCGCAGGGGCGGAAAGCGTCCGGGAAGCCGCTGTTCCGGCAGCCGCCCCCGCTGCGGACCGCGATATACCGGTGGTGAAAAAAGGGGAGGACGGCCGTATCGCAAGTTCACCCCGGGCCCGGGTTTTGGCCCAAAAAGAGGCGGTGGATCTTGTTGCCCTGAGCGGCGCCGGTCCTGAGGGGCGTATCATCGAAGCGGACGTGGCCGCCGCCGCTGCCCGGCGCGGGCCCCTTACGGCCGCCGCGAAAGAGGCGCTCCGTGAAAAGGGCACAGGCGTTGCGGACGGCGTGCGGGGTACGGGCCTGGGCGGCCGGATCACCGCCGGAGATGTACTGTCGCAACAGCCCGCTTCGGCGGAGGCCGGCCGGCCTCCGGACGCGAAAGCGCCGGGCGCCGTTTCCGCCGTACTTCCTTCAGGGCAAGGGGCGGTTACCGAAACCCCCATCAAAGGCATTCGAAAACTCATTGCCGAGAGGATGCTCAAATCCCTTGCGGAAAGCGCCCAGCTCACCCTGCAGAGCAGCGCCCCGGCAGCGCGGATGCAGGAACTGCGGGCCAGGATGAAAGGGGAAGGTGAAGCCCTGGGGCTTTCCAAGGTCACCGTAAATGACCTCATTTTGTTTGCGGTTTCACGGGTGCTGCCCCGCTATCCCTTTATGAACGCCCACAAGATTGGGGATGTGCTGCGGACCTTCGAGCGGGTCCACCTGGGTATGGCGGTGGATACCCCCCGGGGGCTTATGGTGCCGGTTATCAGGAACGCAAACCTGCTGTCTTTGGGACAAATATCCGCCGAAGCCAAGCGGCTTGCCGCGGCGGCTCAGGGCGGCACGATTAGCCCCGATGAACTTTCAGGATCGACCTTTACGGTTACCAATTTAGGGAGCCTGGGGGTAAACAGTTTTACCCCGATCCTCAACGCGCCGGAAGTGGGAATCCTCGGCGTCGGCGGTATCGAACTAAAACCAGTGGCGGCGCCCCTGGCTGCGCCCACGGCGGGGCCTGAAACACGGGGTTTTGACTTTGAACCCCATATCGCCTTTAGTCTTACGATCAACCATCAGGTAGTTGACGGCGCTCCGGGGGCCCGCTTCCTTAAAGCCCTGGGAGAAGCGGTGGCGAATATGGACCTCTGGCTAATTAATGGGTAAGGAGATGACGGTGTACGATACGATAATTATTGGCGGCGGGCCGGGCGGCTACCGCGCCGCGGAACGGCTGGGACAGGCAAAGAAGAAAGTATTGCTCATAGAGGGGCAACAACTGGGCGGGACCTGCCTTAATGTGGGATGCGTCCCGACAAAGACCCTGCTCAATTCCGCAAAACAGTATATCCACGCAAAGGAAGCGGGGAAGTTTGGGGTGCAAACCGGGGAGGTGTCCTTCGATTGGGCAAAAATACAGCAATGGAAAACCAGCGTGGTAGAAAAACTGCGGGGCGGCATTGCTTCCCAGATGAAGCGTTTCGGCGTTGAGCTTGCCCAGGGCCTGGGCGAAATTACCGCGCCGCCTTCGGGGGCAAAGCACGGGAAGGTTACGGTGCGGTTCCCGGATGGTAAAACTGAAGAATACGCCGCTCCCGCGATTCTTGTGTCCACGGGCTCCGTACCGGTTACGCCGCCTATTCCCGGCGCCGCCGATAACCCAAAACTCCTGGACTCAACAGGACTGCTGTCCATTGGCGAGGCGCCGAAACGCCTTGCGGTTATCGGCGGCGGGGTTATCGGGGTGGAGTTCGCGGGGCTTTTCTCCGCCCTGGGAACCGAAGTTACGGTTATTGAGATGATGGAAGAGATCATCCCCTTTATGGACAAGGAGCTTGCCCCGCTTTACCGCAAGGCTCTGAACAGTACTACTACCCATCCCCCGGTCGTTTTCCGCCTGGGATCCAAAGTTGAGCGTATTGAAGGCGGAACGGTTCATTACACGACGAAAGAAGGCGGCAGGGAATCGGTTGCCTCCGACGCGGTGCTCATGGCCATAGGCAGGCGGCCGGTCCTTGATTCCTGGGGCGCCGGAGCCGCGGGAATCGGCTTTACGCCCAAGGGCGTTACCGTGGATGACCGTATGCGTACGAACGTTCCCGGTATATGGGCCGCCGGGGACATTACCGGGCAAAGTCTCCTGGCCCATTCCGCGTACCGGATGGGGGAAGTCGCGGTACGGGACATCTTGGGCCATCCCGGCGGAAACCGGGGCCAGGGCGACAGGTGGCGCAGTAACGCTGTTCCCTGGGCGGTCTACGGGCTTCCCGAAGCCGCGGGAATCGGCATCACGGAACAGGAAGCCGCGGCCAGGGGAATTGCCATTTGTAAACATACCCTTCCCATGGCCTATTCGGGCCGTTTTGCGGCGGAAAACGGCTTTGCCGGCGTGGGCGCGGTTAAGGTTATCGCCGGCGCGGAAAACCGCGGGACGGGAAACCGCCCAATCCTCGGCATCCATGCCGTCGGCGCGTATGCCTCGGAGTTTATCTGGGGCGGCGCCGCGATTATCGAACAGGAGCTGGGTATTGAGGACGTCAAACAGCTCATCTTCCCCCATCCCACGGTCGGTGAACTGATACGGGATGCGGTTTGGGAATTATAAAGGAAAGAGGAGAATCATGCCTAAAACACAATTTGTAAACCCTGGGGAGGCGCGGAAGCCTTCGGTCATTAAAATCGGGGATATTCAGGTCAATCAATACAAGAGCGACATCAACAAAGAAGTTAAATTGTACGGAAAAGAACGGCTCAAACGGATATGGTACGATATGGCAACCATCCGTGAATTTGAGAATATGCTCAACAGTTTTAAAATTCAGGGAGCGTGGCAGGGGATTGAGTACAACCACAAAGGTCCGGCCCACCTTTCCATGGGGCAGGAAGCTTCTTCGGTGGGGCAATGCGTCAATCTGACGGTTGAAGATTATATTTTCGGAAGCCACCGCAGCCACGGCGAAATCCTGGCCAAGTGTTATTCCGCCATCTGGCAGTTGGATGAGAAGCGGCTTGAATCCATTATGAAAAATTTTCTGGCCGGTGAAACCCTGGGGGCGGCGGAAAAAATTCCCTATAAAAACATAAAAGACCTGGCCGAAACCTTTGTCCTCTACGGAACCCTGGCGGAAATCTTCGCCCGCAAGGCCGGTTTTACCCGCGGCCTTGGCGGTTCCATGCACGCCTTCTTTACCCCCTTCGGTTCCATGCCGAATAACGCCATTGTAGGGGGCTCGGCGGACATTGCCACCGGCGCGGCGCTGTACAAACGGATTAATAAAAAGGGCGGTATTGTTATCAGCAACGTCGGGGACGCTTCCATGGGCTGCGGACCGGTTTGGGAAGCCATGTGTATGGGGTCCATGGATCAGTACCGCAGTCTCTGGCCCAAAGAAGCGGGGGGCGCGCCGCCGATTCTCTACAACTTCTTCAACAACTTCTACGGCATGGGAGGCCAGACCTCGGGCGAAACAATGGGCTATGGAACCGTGGCCCGGGTAGGCGCGGCCTTTACGGATAACCTCCATGCCGAGCGGGTTGATGGTTACAATCCCCTGGCCGTGGCCGATGCCATTGCCCGGAAGAAGAAGATCTTGCTGGAAGGCAGGGGACCGGCGCTGCTGGATACCATGACCTACCGCATTTCAGGTCATTCCCCCTCAGACGCGTCCAGTTACCGCACCCCTGAGGAAATCAAGGCATGGCAGGAAGCGGATTCAATTGAGGAATACGGCAAATATCTCTCTGACAACAGTATTGCTGATAAGGCCGAACTTGAAGCCCTGAGGGCTTCAAGCGGGGCGAAACTACTGGAAGTAGTAAAACTGGCGGTGAACGACGAGGTTTCGCCCCGCCTTGGGGGGGCCTTTATTGAACAGGTCATGTTCAGCAACGGCAGGGTGGAAAAGTTTGATGATCGCAGTCCGGAACTATCCGGGAGCGTGGCGGAAAATCCCCGGGTAAAGGCCCTGGCGGGGAAAGCCCGGTACGGCTTTGACGCCGGCGGAAAGCCGGTTTCCAAAAACAAGGCCTACCAGTACCGGGACGGCCTTTTCGAGGCCATGCTGCACCGTTTTACCATAGACCCCACCATGGCCGCCTGGGGTGAGGAAAACCGGGACTGGGGCGGCGCCTTTGCCGTCTACCGGGGACTAACCGAATTGCTGCCCTATAACCGGCTGTTTAACAGCCCCATTTCCGAAGGCGCCATTGTGGGTTCCGGGGTGGGCTACGCCCTTTCCGGCGGCCGGGCGGTGGTGGAGCTGATGTACTGCGATTTTATGGGACGCGCGGGGGACGAGATTTTCAATCAGGCCGCCAAGTGGCAGTCCATGTCCGCAGGGCTGCTGAAAATGCCCCTGGTGGTGCGGGTTTCCGTGGGGAACAAATACGGCGCCCAGCACAGTCAGGATTGGGCGGCCCTTACCGCCCACATTCCGGGCCTCAAGTCCTATTTCCCCGCAACGCCCTACGATGCCAAGGGCATGTTGAACCTTGCCCTGAGGGGTACGGATCCGGTCATCTTTTTTGAAAGCCAGCTGCTCTACGATGTTTCCGAGCAATTTGAAAAAGACGGCGTTCCCGAAGGCTACTACGAAGCGCCCGAAGGAGAACCGGCGATCCGGAAACAGGGGAAGGACATCACCATCGCCACCCTGGGGGCGACCCTGTACAAGGCAATGGAAACGGCAAAAAAACTGCAAGCCTCCTTTGGGCTTGACGCGGAAGTGATAGACCTCAGGTTCATCAATCCCCTCAACTATGAAAAACTCGTCGAGTCGGTAAAGAAAACAGGAAAACTGCTCCTTGCCAGCGACGCCGCGGAGCGGGGTTCATTCCTCCACACCGTGGCAAGCACCGTGCAAACCCTTGCCTTCGATTACCTTGACGCGCCGGTTACCGTCGTGGGCAGCCGTAACTGGGTAACCCCCGCGGCGGAAATGGAAGAACTCTACTTCCCCCAGGTAGAATGGATTATTGACGCCATCCACGAGCGAATCCTGCCCCTCAAGGACTACAAGCCGGTAACCGTGCAGACCAGGCTCGACATACTGCGGAAAAACAGGCTGGGCGTATGAGTTCCGCGCCGCCTGCCATTACGGATGATGTTATAAATGACCGTAACGCGGTTGCCCTGCGGCGGCTTGAGGCGTTGTCGGCCCTGGCCGGCAGCCCCTCTTTTAAAAACCGGGTTTCCGGGGCCGGAAAAAAAACCGGAGAAGTCAACAATCATATACATACAATTTACAGTTTCAGTCCCTACACGCCGGCTATGGCGGCTTTAAAAGCCTTTGAGGCGGGACTTGCCGCAGCCGGTTCGGTTGACCACGATTCATATTCCGCGGCGGATGAAATGCGGAAAGCCTGTGCGATTCTGAGCCTGGGCTGCGTAACCGGCTTTGAATTGCGGGTCAGTTTCCGCCATACGGAATTCGCGGACCGGAAAATCAACAGTCCCGATTCAAAGGGCATTGCGTATATGACCGTACAGGGTATTCCGGAAAAGGCCGCTTCCAGGGTACATGCTTTTTTGGCCCCCCTGGCGGCGGAACGGCATAAACGCAACCGCGCCATGGTTGCTGTGCTGAACGCAATCTTACAGGAAGCGGACATGGATCCCCTGTCCTATGATACCGGCGTCGTACCCCTCTCCATGGCCCATGAAGGGGGCAGCGTAACCGAGCGGCATATCCTCTACGCCATGTCTCTGGCATTGATCAGCCGGTGTGGCAAAGGCAGGCCCTTGCTGGACCGGCTTTCTACCCGTTTCGGCGTCACCGTGGCGCCGAAAATAGCAGCGCTGCTTTTGGATACGGACAATCCCTATTATCCCTACGATTTATTGGGGGTCATTAAAAGCAGTTTCAATGAGCGTATTTTTATACAGCCCGGAGAAGCTGAATGTTTAAAAGTTGAGGCGGTCTGTGAATTTGCCCGGTCGATCAACGCGTTTCCCGCCTACGCCTATCTGGGCGATGTGGCGGAATCGCCCACGGGGGACAAAAAAGCGGAAAAATTCGAGGACGATTTTCTGGATACCCTGTTTCCCTTCTTAAAAGACGCGGGGTACTCAGCCGTCACGTATATGCCCCCCAGGAATACCGGCGCCCAGCTTGCGCGGGTGCGGAGCTTGTGCGAACGCTACGGGTTTATGGAAATATGCGGGGTGGATATAAACAGCCCCCGCCAGTCCTTCAACTGCCCCGAATTACTGCGGCCTGAATTTGCCAATCTAATTGACACAACCTGGGCCCTCTCGGCCCATGAAAAGAGGAACGAGCTATGAATGAATCCGGCCTGTTTGCCCCCCTGATCCGGGGGGCCATAATCCGCAAGATCCGCTGTCCCTGGATAGTAAGGGCGGCGGAGCCTTCCGATGGATCGTGTTTTGCCGGGGCGCTTCGTGTTAAGCTTGAACATGAAACCGATGCCCCCGCGTTAATTTCCGGCATATTGGCGGATGCTCAAACCATTCCGGACCGGGTGGCGGTGGTTTACCGAGACCGGGAATACCGGTATTTTACCGGAGCGGATTTTGAACACATAGAGGAGGCCCGATGCCGCGAAACACCGGAAGCCTATGAGGCGCCGCCGCTTCCGGAGGGTTTCGCCGCCCGTTTGGATGTGGTGAAAAACCGCGTGGCCCTGGTAACCGGGGGCGCTCAGGGTTTTGGCGCGGAAATTGTCCGGGGGCTTGTTGAAGCGGGGGCCGTTGTTTTTATTGCGGATCTGAATATCGCCGGGGCGGAACAGCTTGCGGTCCGCCTTAATGAGGAACAGGGCAGGCGGGCGGCGTTTGCCGCAACCGTAAATGTAGGCGATGAAGAGTCGGTTGAGGCGCTCTGCGGGCTTATCTCCCGTACGGCCGGAGGCCTTGATCTCTGCGTGAGCAACGCGGGGGTACTCCGGGCAAGCAGTATTTTGGAACAGGACATGGCTTCCTTCAGGCTGGTTACGGATATTAACTACACGGCCTTTGCCGTGGTTACCAAACACTGCGCCCGGCTGATGAAACGGCAATACGAAGGGGCTAAGGCGGCCTTCCCCTGGACCACGGACATAATACAAATAAACTCGAAGTCGGGACTGGACGGCTCAAATAAAAACGGCGCTTATGCGGGGAGCAAATTCGGCAGTATAGGGCTGGTACAAAGTTTTGCGAAAGAGCTGGTAGAGTACGGTATCAAGGTAAACGCCATCTGCCCCGGAAACTTTTTTGACGGCCCCCTCTGGTCGGATCCGGAGAAGGGGCTCTTCGTACAGTACCTTAAGACCAATAAAGTGCCCGGCGCTCAAACCATAGCGGATGTCAAGGCCTTTTACGAGGCGAAGGTCCCCATGGCCAGGGGCTGTGAAGGGCGGGATGTCATGCGGGCAATATTTTACCTGGTGGAACAGGTTTACGAGACCGGACAGGCTCTGCCGGTTACCGGCGGCCAGATTATGCTTAATTGAGGGAAAGCCATGGAATATGCGGTTGCGGTGTTTGATATCGGTATGACGAACAAAAAAGTTGCGATTTATGATGAGAGCCTGCAACAGCTTGAGGTGTCGTACAAAAATTTCCCCCCCCTTATGTATCCTGTGGGGGATGTTGAGGTTGAAACCCATGACCTTGGGGAGATAAAAACCTGGTTTTTTGGGGAACTGAAAAAATTCGCCGCCAGGTACCCCATAAAGGCCATAGCGGTAGCTACCCATGGGGCTACCTTTGTATGTCTCGATGAGGCAGGCAAAGTCTGCGTCCCCTGTATTCTCTATACCTATGAACCGGGAGAGGAATTGCACCGGGCCTTTTACCAACTCGCGGGGGACAAGGAAACCCTGCAAAGAACCACCTTTACCCCTCCCTTGTCCTCCATGATAAACCCCGCAAAGGGTATTTTATTTCTACAGCAAAACCTGCCGGATCAATTTGCCAAGGTACGTACCCTGCTCAATTACCCCCAATACTGGGCTTATGAGCTGACCGGCCTTATGGGAACAGAGCCCACCTATATCGGCTGCCACACCTATTTATGGGATCATTCCCGCTCAACCTATTCCGCCATTACCGATGCCCTCGGTATCCGCGCCCTGCTGCCGGAGGACTACAAAAACAGTTACGAACCCCTGGGGCATCTCTCAAGCGGGGTCAGCGCCTTGACCGGTCTTCCCCCTTCCACCATCGTAACCATGGGCATTCACGATTCCAACGCGTCGCTGCTTCCCTACCTCGTAAAAGAAGCGGACAACGATTTTATTCTCAATTCCACCGGTACCTGGTGCGTGCTTATGCATCCCCAGGAAACCCTGGAATTTAACCCCGGCGACATCGGCAATATTGTGTTCTTTAACCAATCGGCTTTCGGGCAGCCGGTCAAAACCTCCATTTTTCTTGGGGGAATGGAACTGGATACCTATATCAGCCTGTACAAAAAGATAAACGCCGCCGATGCTTTTCCGCCCTACGACCCCGGCGCGTTCAGGCAGTTACTGGAAGCGAACGATACCTACCTGCTACCGGAATTGGTAAGCGGATCGGGACAATTCAACACATCAAAGCCGGGTATTCTGGAACGGGGCGTGTTTTACCCCTTTGCGGAAATCGGCGAACAGAACACGCCTCAAATTTTGCGGAACGGCCCCCTGTTTTGGGCATTGCTTGATACATCCCTGGTGATACAGACCATGGTTGCCCTGGAACGGGCAGGGCTTAAAGAAGGTATGCGGATCTATACCGAGGGAGGGTTCCGGCAGAATCAGGGCTACAATGCCCTGCTCGCAAGCGCCCTGCCCCGCAACAAGCTGTACCTGACCAATCTCAAAGAAGCCACATCCTTCGGTGCGGCAATCACGGCGATTATGGCGTATACGAATAAAACCTCCGTACCCGCCGGGAGTGTCAATATTGAGTATATAGAAATCCCCAAAGAACCATTCCCCCATTTTGCGGTATATAAAGAAAAATGGCTGGCAGCCGCAGGAGCTGCCCATCACAAATAAAGGAACAACAGAAAAATGAAAACAAACGCGGTACGTATTTATGGTAAAAACGACCTCAGGTTTGAGGAATTTGAACTTCCGGCAATACGGGAGGATGAAATTCTCGCCAAGGTGGTATCGGATTCGATCTGTATGTCAAGCCACAAACTCGCGGTACAGGGGGACGCTCATAAACGGGTGCGCGCCCCTCTGGGGGACCATCCGGCGATTATCGGACATGAGTTTTGCGGAGAACTCTTGGAAATAGGAAAAAAGTGGCGGGGGCAGTTCAGGGCAGGGGACCGGTTCGCCATTCAGCCGGCCCTTAATTATGAGGGGACCCTCTGGGCCCCGGGCTACTCCTATCCCCATATAGGGGGAGACGCCACCTGCATCATTATTCCCCATGAAGTGATGGAAATGGGCTGTCTCCTGGAATACAAGGCGGACAATTTCTTTATGGGCTCCCTATCGGAACCGATTTCCTGCATTGTGGGCGCGTACCATGCCCAATACCATACCACCAACGGCTCATACATCCATTCCATGGGTATCGTGGAAGGGGGCGCCATGGCGCTCCTCGCCGGCGCCGGCCCCATGGGGCTTGGGGCCATAGATTACGCCCTTCACTGCGGCAGGCGGCCGCGGCTCCTGGTGGTTACCGATATTGACGATGCCCGGCTTGCCAGGGCCGCGTCAATTTTAAGCCCCGGTGAAGCTGAAAAAAACGGCGTCCGCCTGGTATATCTGAATACCAGAGATTTAACGGACCCGGTTGGGAATATGAAGGAATTAAACGGCGGGAATCTCTATGACGATGTCTTTGTGTTTGCCCCGGTAAAGCCCGTAGCGGAATTAGGGGACGATCTTTTGGGCCGGGACGGCTGCCTTAATTTTTTTGCCGGCGCCACGGATACATCCTTTTCGGCGCTCTTCAACTTTTATAATGTCCACTACGAATCCCACCATGTGGTAGGCACTTCCGGCGGCAATACCGACGATATGAAGGAGTCTCTTGCTATGATGGCGGAAAAGAAACTAAACCCCGTCTCTTTAATCACCCATATAGGGGGCTTGAATTCGGTGGCCGAAACTACTCTCAATCTGGACAAAATACCGGGGGGGAAAAAACTTATCTATACCCATAAAAAGCTGTTCCTTACCGCAATTGCGGATTTTGCCGAAAAGGGCCGCGCCGATCCGTTCTTTGCGAAACTGGCGGAAATTACGGGCCGTAACAATATGCTGTGGTCTAAGGAAGCGGAAGACTATCTTCTTGCCAATGCGCCGGAAATAGCGTGAGGCTGTTCCGAAACTTCAGTTTTGGACAAGCGCGCATACCTGCCAAATTCAAGGGCTCATTTTCTGCTGATAACCTCAAACCCGCAATAGGGAACCAGGGCCTTGGGGATCTTCACCGTGCCGTCGGCCTCCTGGAAATTTTCCAGGATGGCGATAATGGCCCGGGAAACGGCGATGGCGGTGCCGTTGAGCATGTGGACGAAGCGGTTCTTGCCCCCCTCGTCCTTGTAGCGGATGTTGAGCCGCCGGGCCTGGTAGTCGGTACAGTTGGAAGTGGAGGTCACCTCCCCCCA